>JBCDAG010000055.1:0-24603 GCA_039186165.1 Cyanobacteria bacterium P01_F01_bin.53 | reverse complement strand
TGGGACAGGTGAACCTAAAGGGATTGCTTTCACTGAACTTGATTGCTATTCCTGTTCAGTGCTGCCTAAATTAGGGACGTTAAAACCACTCATCCTTAGCATCTGCTTTGGTGTTTGTATTCCGTTCTGGGGTTTCTCGCTCAAAGTGCATGTTAATGGAGCGAGACTGTTCACCATCGATGGCCACAGCCTTGATGGGATAGTCGATTTGCCCATCAGGGAAGGCGACGTGGAACCGGAAGGTGCCGTCGGGGTTGAGCGGCACGATGCGATCGCCTACAGTTAACGTTGCATTGGGCTCAGTCGCACCATAGACAATTAGCTCAGCATCTGCCACCAGCCAGAAGTTGCGCTTTCTCTCACCCATGCCCACGCCGGACATTGTGAGTCCAGACATATTGAGGCCGGACACATTCATCGTTAGTCCAGACACGTTGCCAGATGGCGTAAATGCCCAAGGAGCAAGCTGATGCATGGAGCCAAAGACAGACCCTGCCATGTGGAGCCCTTGCCCCTGGCTAAGGGCGAACAGCTCGCTATAGAGGCCTATGTCATCACTGGCTTTGGACCGTGCAATCACATCGGGATCTGGCTGACGGCCCAAGCTGCCAAAGGTCCGTCCTTGCAAGCTTTCATCAAAGCTAATGGTGACAAATTGATCTTTAACCCAATCAGAAGGATAGATGGGGGGAACGCGAATAGGTGCAGAGCGAGCCAACATCAACCACCGATCGTCACTAGTAAGGTAGCCAATTTCTACGCTGTAGTCGCGATCGCTAACCGGTACTTCTAAATACCAAGATCGCGCCATTTCATGACACTCATGCTGCTGCATGCTGTGGGGTGTCTGATGAGCTTGGTCAATATCAGTGACATCGTACAGCCTGATCATGAGCCGTTGACCGCCTCTCTGGCGAAGCTCTTCTTTGTGCTCGTTCGAAATATCCCAATATGCATAAGCCCACTTGGGATCACGAGGTAGGAGCACAATTTGACTCATGCCATAGCCATCGGGTAGCTCTGCCAAGCCATCATCTACAGAAGCCAGTTCTGTGACGGAGAACCGACTGGCTGGGGGAGTAGCGTCTGCATTTTGGATGGTCGTGGTAACGCCAGCAGCCATACCAGCAGCTGCGACAACACCGGTATTGATATTGGGATTAATACCGCCGCCAGCCGCAGCACCGTCTGGGGACGTTGGTCCTACGCTTCCGGCGGAGCTGTCGATATCGGCGGCTCCGGCTGTGGCGTTTTCGGCTGGTTGCTGCATGGCCGCCTCTGCGGGTGTTTGTCCCGCGGCGGCCGCCCCAAAAGTTGAAGCACCTGCGGCTTCAACGGCGGCTCCCATGGCGGCGGTTCCCATAGCTGCGCTAGTGCCGATAACTGCGCTATCACCAATGATGGTGCTTTCATCAGGCTCAATATCTGGAATTACGCCCGTTTCCGCAACAATCATGTCCGGAGTGGGATCAATGGCATCTAGACTTTGGGTTTGTATCTCTCCAGCCGCTGCCTCAGCTGAGGTATCCGTATTCCAAAAATCTTCAGTTTCAGCGGCGAGTGGTGGGGGAGCGACAGGTGTTGCCTTCGGCGCAGCTGCGGCTGCAGTGACATCAGGTGTGCTGATTGCGGTGCCTTCTGCTGGTGCATCATCTAAGGTGAGGTCGAGGTTATCATCCCATTCCTCATCATCGTCGTCTTCCGTATCCGCATTCATACCAGCAGCGACAGCCATGCCGCCGAGTGCTGCTGCGCCGCCAATGGCACCCAATGTTCCCGGCGTCATCAGATCAAGGTTAGTGCCCTCGAGGTCGGGAGATTCTAAGTCGGTGGACTCAAAGGCGGGCAGTGGGGTAGCAGCCTCGGTAGTACTAACTTCAGGCGGATTGTCAGGTAAAGGCTCTGGCGGTACACCGCTCAGAGGTGCTGTAACAACTCTGGACTCATCGGTGACTCGATCGGTTGTGACAACAGTTTGAGCGCGGTTAGAGACTTGACGATCGCTTTCAAGGTCTCCTACTGGTGGCGCCACGGTTGCTGTGGGGGCCGTTTGCCGTTTAGCTTCTGTGATGACAGGCTTGCGTTTCTTTTTACCTAAGAACCATGCCCCTAGGCCTAAGAGACCCAAGAGTGGAATGAGCCACCACCACCAAGGGATGCCAGCTTTCGCACTAGCGTCGGCACTCCCGGCAGCATCACCCGCACCCGCAGCACCCGCAGCGGCTCCCCCTGCGGCAGCGGTTTCACCAAACGGCAAACCGTTGAGTCCCCACAGGCCTCTGCGTCCCTCACTGGATACGGAAAGTTTGTCGTGCCCCTCAAAAGCGAGGCCTGTAATTGCTGTGCCATCAGGATTGGGCTTAAAGACGTCGCCCTTGGCTTCACCATCGACACCCCAGTAACGAACTTTACCTGTGTTAGTTCCGGTTGCGAGAGTTTGGCCATCTTCGCTAAAAGCAAGGGCTGTAATGGCACCGCCCGCGCCTGCCAGTGGTCCTGCCACCAATTCACCGTCAGCGTCTTGAATAACGGCGACGTTATCTTCATTGCTGATAGCGGTTAACGAGCCATCAGGACTCGTCGCAGTAACGGCTGGCCCTTCAATTTGGGCGGATGCAGCACCTTCGGTCTCCCGCACTTCTTCAACAGCAGTTTGACCCTCTGGGCTGGTAGCAACTGCTAAAAAGCCCTGGACTGCTGGACTAGGATCACCTTTGTAAACGTAGCTCCGGGGCTGTGAGAACGGATAGCGAGGATCATCTGGCAGGGTTTGGTGCATGGGTACGATTTTGGCCGCTGCGTTACCCATGACTTGGTTGGCAATGGCATAGCCCACACCATCACTGCCGAGTGCTGCGATCACGGCATTGGTTTCATCTTCACTAACCGGATCTGCTGTAGCGCCCGTTTCAAATGGGGCTTCTTGGAAAACGGGATATGGTTGGAAGGCTTGGCGAGTATCGCTAGAGGCTGGGCGATCGACGAAGCGGATAGGCCCGGAGGCTTCATCACTGATTTCAGACCAGTCACTGACTTCACCCCTAAAGATTTGGCCGAACTGGCCAAATGTGAGATCGCCGTTAAAGGGATTCTCTGGACTGACAAAAATGGCTATTTTTTCACGGGCAATATTGACAGTCGAAAGGCCTGCATCTTTTTCTGCTTGGGTGAGCGGACGGCCAATTGCCGCCAGATCAATTTCCTCGTCCTGCAATCGCTGTAGGGCGATGTCAGTGCCACTTGCATCATTTTCTACTTCGGCTTCTTCGTAGCGTGCTTGAAACCTTTGGGTGAGCGCTTCGTTCATAGAACGCATGCTGCTAGAGCCGTCTATTAAGAGCGTCTCGTTTCCTTCTAATGATTCAGGCAGCGTAAACTCATTGGCCTGAGCCAGGAGCACCTGTCCATTGGAGTAACCGTCTACTCGGGCTAGGGGTGGATTGGCCTGAGCGATGGTGAGTTCAGCTGTAAGTCCAGTGCGATCAGACTTGCTTCTTTCTCGAAGGCCTTCTAGCGCCTGCGGGGTAGCAGCAGTTGCAGCCCGCTGAACCGGCACGGCAAGGGCCGTCAGCAAGCACAGCTTGACAAGGGTAGAACGGTTCGCGTGCATCATAAAGCCTGAATTTTAAGATTGTGAAATTACCTTAATATCTCAGTGATTCTTCTGAGAGTCAATCCGGGGAGAAGAATATTCCTGGATGACCATAAAATAATGCATAACCTGTCTAGTGATCTACATCATAGTTAATAGGTGCTGTTCATTAGGGTGTGCCAATCCCAAGTTTCAATAATCCTAAGAACTTCTGAAACCTTTATAAACCAATCCCTTGAGCGTTACTAAAGGGGCTTTTTTGCCTTGCTGACTTTTTGCTGGCCTTTGGTTTTTCCACTGCGTTTGTGTTTCTTGTTGCTGCCAGATTTTTGGTGACTGCCGGGTGCGGTTTGATGTGCACCAAAATATTTTTCGCTGCGATAGCGTAGCCAAATCCTCAACTGCTGAGGAATTTTGTCCTTTTGCTCTTTGGTGAGCTGGTTATATAGCTCAAGTGCACGCTGGCGCTCCCCCCGACAAGCCGCATTCCGATGGGCATCCCATAGTCCTTTCGCAGCGCGAATACGGCGACAGGTCTCTTTGATGAGTGCTTCACCGTCTAAGGGGCCATCTGGTTTTTTCTTTGCTTTGGACATTAGGTGTGGTGTTGAGTTGACGCTACATTTTTTGTGTTAGCGCTACAGTCATTTTATAGCGATCCCCTGAACTGCACTTTATTGAGGTGGTTTATGCACACACACGATCATGCTGGCGACGGCCATGCCGAACATGCTGGACATTGCCATGCGGCTATGCCTTCTACACCGCAGCAGCGACGATCCCTGAGGATTGCGTTGGTGTTGGTGAGCTGCTTTTCTGCGGTGGAGCTGTGGGTGAGTTTACACAGTAACAGTCTGTCGTTGTTGGCGGATGCGGGGCATATGATTGCGGATGTTTTTGCGATCGCACTTGCCCTATGGGCAGCTGCCTTAACCGCACAACCTGATCGAACGGATGCGGATCGTTTGAATGCGATGGCAGCCTTCGCAAATGGTGTTTTACTACTGCTCGTTTCTTGCTGGCTGGGCTGGGAGTCGATTGAGACACTGCGACTACCGTCTCCAGAGATTCTCAGTCGCCCGGTAGCGATTACCGCTGCGGTGGGACTAGTTGTGAATGGATTGAATGCTTACCTGCTACATGCCCACATGGACGATAATTTGAACCTGCGCGGTGCTTTTTTGCATATGGTGGCTGATGCAGGGAGTTGCTTGGGTGTTTTGATTGGGGCTTTGCTGATTGCCCGGTATGGATGGTACTGGGCGGATGGTGTCGTGGGTGGTGCGATCGCGCTTCTTATTTTTTCTAGCGCATTGCCTCTGATTCGCAGGAGCTTGGCAATTTTGCAATCTTCACCCCTCAATCAGCAACTAGCTTCACCCCTCAATCAGCAACTAGAGCAGCCTCTAGAGTCAGAGTCACCCGTCTCTGATTGATCCTCTAAGAAGTATTCCAAAGAACTTACAGACGACTTCGCAGATTCCGGAGGACTTGTAGAATACGGAAGCCTTGTTTCGCCGCGCTAGCCTAGCGTGACCACCTTTTTCTATGAAAGTTACTTCTTGGAACGTTAACTCTGTACGCACTCGCCTAGGCCATGTTACTAATTGGCTACAGGCTAATTCTGTGGATGTGCTGTGCCTCCAAGAAACAAAGGTGAGGGACGAAGATTTTCCAGAATCAGCATTTACCGATATTGGCTATCATGCTTATTTTTACGGCCAAAAGTCCTATAACGGCGTTGCCCTTATTAGCAAAACGCCCTTGGAGGATGTGCAGATGGGTTTTGCCGATGTGATGAATTCTGAGAGCGTTGGTAATTTAGATGATCAGAAGCGAGTGATTAGTGGCGTACTGGGTGATGTACGCGTAGTGAACCTATACGTGCCTAATGGGTCGTCCATTGGCAGTGAAAAATATGAATACAAGCTCAGCTGGCTGGCGCTGCTCAAGCAATATTTGACCGTTCAACTCTCTGTGTACCCAAAGTTGAACGTCTGTGGCGACTTCAACATTGCCTTAGAAAATAAAGACATTTACACCGATAAAAATAGGGACAAACACATTATGTCTTCACCCGTAGAGCGTGAAACCTTACGGGATGTTCTTTCCATTGGTCTAGCGGATGCTTTTCGCAAGTTTACCGATGAAGGCGGTCATTTTAGCTGGTGGGACTACCGCACAAATTCCTTTGCGCGCAACACAGGCTGGCGTATCGATCATCACTATTTGTCACTTGATCTCTATGAGCAGGCAGTGAGTTGCACCATTGATACGACCCCACGCGGATTAGAAAGACCCAGTGACCATACGCCCGTGACCGTAGAGTACTAAACGTGACTATCTACGCTGGAAGGGTTGTTTGCCTTAACCGTGGAATCCGTGATTTTAATGGCATGACAACGACAGTCTCGAACGACAGTCTTTTAGGTTGTGATAGAGGTCGTGAGTTTCCAAGTGTGGTTTTCAGCTAGTTGTAACAGAGACTTATGGTAAGCCTCTAAAGATTCGTGGTGACCGACGCTGATATAAGCGGTATGGGTGTTGCTGAGGTGTTCGTAGAGTTGGGCTTCATTTGTTTTGTCGAGGGCGCTAGTGGCCTCATCGAGAATGGCATAGGTGGGCTGATGAATGAGTACGCGGGCAAAGCTGAGGCGTTGTTGCTCACCGAGAGAGAGCACATCGCCCCATTCTTCGATGGTTTCAAATCCGTCTTCGTAGCGGTCGGCCAAGTCAGGTAGGTTGACTTGCTTTAGGACATCGATGAGTTGTTGCTCGTTCACGTCGGTGTCGGGATAGGGATAGAGCATTTGTTGTTTTAGGCTCCCGAGCACCATGTAGGGCTTTTGTGGGAGAAACAACAGATTTTTAAGGGTCGGTTTTGAGATGGTGCCGGTACCAGACTCCCAGAGACCTGCGATCGCTCTCATTAATGAACTTTTCCCACACCCACTTGGCCCCATAACCAGTAACGAACCTTGTTGATCCAGCGTCAGCGACAGATTTTCAATGAGTGTGCGTTGATAATTGGGCGTCTGTAGTGTCAGATCTTGCAAAGTCAAGGTTGGCGATATCTCGAAGGTGATGAGTGGCTTGTCAGGATCTGGGATAACTTCCACTACTTCTGCTTCGGCGTCGTTTCTAACAGTCTCAAAAGAAGCTGCCAAGACCTGCTCTTTGTTCGCAGGTTTCTCTTCCGTTTCCTTTTCGTCTTCCCCTTGGGCCACTTCTGCTACGTCGCCAATCGCATCAGAGAAATCGTACAGACGATCAATCCCTGCGCCGAAGGCGGTGAGGGTCTGAAGGCGAGCCACGATCACATTGAGTGAGAAGAAGACGCGGATAAAGGCGCCTTGGGCCTCGCTGACCTTACCGACTTCTACGTCCCCACTAAAGACACCAGGGGCTACAACGATCGCGGGCAATACGAATGGTATGAACTCATAGAAATTCGTCAGGCCGTTGAGGGCAAGCTCCCAGTTCAGTAGTTTTTTGTAATTATCAAAGGCGGCCATAAACCGAGTTTTGATTTGTGATGACTCTTGCCCTTCGCCTTGGTAAAACGCGATCGCCTCTGCATTTTCCCTCACCCTCACCAAGCTAAAGCGAAAGTTTGCTTCCTTCTTGAGCTGCTCAAAGTTCAGCTTGACCAGGGGCTGACCAAAGACACCGATGGTGAGCACGGTACCAACAACGGCATAAATCACTAGGAAAAGCACTAGTTCCCGTGAGATGCCCCACAGCACACCGCTGAAGGCGATGATCGATAGCACAGACTCCACGGCGACTAACGCTAATGCCAGCGACTCTTGAGTGAAGCTGCGCACGTCCTCAGCAATTCGCTGGTCCGGGTTATCAATGTCAGGATTGAACTGATTAATGTTGTAAAAGGCGCGATCGCGAAAGTACCGTTCTATAAAACTATCTGTGAGCCAACGCCGCCAAGCGAGCCCGAGGCGATCGCGCAAAAAGGTATAGCCTGCCAGCAACGGCGCATACACCACCAAAATGCCAAGAAAAATCCCGACCGTTGTCCAAAAACGGCTTTCACTTTTGGCCGATAGTGCCGAAATCAGCTCGCCCCGCTGGGTATTGAGCAGTACGCTCAGACCGGTGTAGCCCAGCAGCAGCAGCACAATGAGCAGTAAAAGGCCCCGTGCCTTCCACTTATCTTCGCCAAACCAGTAGGTGCGTGCGATCGCCCAAAAACGCCTGAAAACTTTGAAATTGAATCTTTCCATGGACGCTGTAATTGGACCTCTGTGAGTAGATGCGGTTGTGCTAGCACAGTTGTGAATAGACACGGCTGTAATAGCCTGGTGGCAATGGATGCGTGCTTAGTTTAAGTTTGCGATCGCATTGTTAACTTCAGACACATTACTACACGATAGACAGGATGCGATCGCACGTTGGATAGAGGTCTAAACGTGGGTAAAAAATCCTTTTTGAGTTGCAGCGGTGCTCTTTTTCCTGGATTTATTAGTTTTCATTCATAGCGGTACGAACTCTGCACTGCGTAAACATTAGTAGATCAATGTAAACAAAGCCTAATCACCGCTCTTTCGCCTTTCCCGGAGTGACTATACTAAGTCCCTAATCAGAGAAAAAGCCGTTACTTTTAGTTCAATATTTTGTTACCTAAAAGCTGCTGCAATTCGATGGTTAGGTGAAAATATTTCTTCTGTTTGTTTAGATAGCTCTACCCTTTACAAGGTTGAGCTTTTTAGTGCGGATAGGTGAAAAAATCTCTTCCTAATAAATAAATAGTCAAAGCCTAATTGTTTGATCAGTTACTTGTTTCTAGTGACTTAATTCAGAGCCTGAGATAACTTGCTTTGAAAAGTGACTTGTTCGAAATGCTGAAGAATTCGGGTCTTAGCCCATAAAAAGATCAACCAGAGGAAAGCAAAATATGGCGCTACAGCCTTGCACGGAAGCCCCATCCCAATCATCTACTGCTGTCATGAGTGCTGACCTGCCCGTGCAGGATTTGTTTGTCTTAAAAGAACGCGGGCAAAGAGAAGTATTTTGTGGCCTGACTGGAATTGTTTGGCTACACCGCAAAATGCAGGATGCCTTCTTTTTGGTGGTTGGCTCCCGTACCTGCGCGCATTTGATCCAGTCCGCCGCTGGCGTGATGATTTTTGCTGAACCCCGATTTGGCACGGCAGTCCTTGGTGAGCGTGATCTGGCAGGCTTGGCCGATGCCAATGATGAGCTGGAGCGTGTGGTAGAACAGCTCCTCAGTCGTCGTCCTGACATTAGTACGCTGTTTTTGGTTGGTTCTTGCCCTTCTGAAGTCATTAAGCTCGATCTAGCCAAGGCAGCAGAGAAGCTAAATCATGCTTACTTTCCCAAGGTTCGTGTTCTGAATTATTCAGGCAGCGGCATCGAAACTACCTTTACAGAAGGCGAAGATGCTTGTTTGAATTCGATGGTGCCGGTACTACCTGCAAAGGAAACGGAAGAGCCTGCGCTGATGGTGGTTGGCAGTCTCGCTGATGTCGTGGAAGACCAGTTCCAGCGGTTGTTCAATCAGTTGGGTATTGGGCCTGTTGCCTTTTTCCCCCCTCGCCGTGCTTCAACATTGCCGAGTGTGGGTAAGGGTACGAAGCTACTGGTGGCTCAGCCCTTCTTGAGTAACACGGTGCGATCGCTTATGGCTCGCGGTGCAGAGTTGTTACCCTCGCCCTATCCCTTTGGTATAGAAGGAACGACCGCATGGCTGAAAACAGCCGCCGCCGCCTGGGGCGTTGAAGAGACGAAATTTGAAGAGGTGATCGCGCCTGCAGTGCGTCGAGGCAACTTGGCCCTAGAGCGCTATCGCGGAGTGTTAAACGGTCGCAAGGCGTTTCTTTTCCCTGACTCTCAACTAGAAATTCCTTTGGCGCGTTTTCTATCTAGGGAATGCGGCATGGACTTGATTGAGGTGGGCACGCCTTACATTGACCGGATGCTGATGGATCCAGAGATTGCAATGTTGCCTGAAGGGACCTCCCTCTCAGAGGGACAAGATGTTGAAAAACAACTGGATCGCTGCCGTGATGCCCGTCCAGATATCACGGTTTGTGGCTTAGGCTTAGCCAATCCGTTAGAAGCCGAAGGTCTCTCGACGAAATGGTCGATTGAGCTAGTGTTCTCACCGCTGCATGGGTATGACCAAACAGGTGATTTGGCAGAACTGTTTGTTCGCTCCACCGAGCGCCGCCGCCGCCTCTCGGTATAACGCTCTTTATCTCTGTCTCCATTTTTCTAAGGCAGTCAACGCATTATTCCTTGGCGACCCACTGTATTTCCCCTCCCTCACCTCAAACTATGGAACTAACCCTCTGGACTTACGAAGGCCCACCCCATGTGGGAACGATGCGTATTGCGACTTCCATGGAAGGTGTGCACTACGTACTGCACGCGCCCCAGGGTGATACCTACGCTGATTTGTTGTTCACAATGATTGAGCGCCGCGATAAGCGTCCGCCCGTGAGCTACACCACGTTTCAAGCGCGAGACTTGGGTGGCGATACTGCTGAGATGGTAAAAACCTCTGTGCGTGAAGCGTATGAGCGGTTTGAACCTCAGGTGATGCTGGTGGGTGAGAGCTGTACGGCGGAGCTGATTCAGGATCAGCCGGGATCGCTGGCAAAGAGTATGGACTTGCCGGTGCCCGTTGTGAGTTTGGAGTTACCTGCTTATTCTAAAAAAGAGAATTGGGGTGCTAGTGAAACGCTCTACCATTTGGTGCGATCACTCTTACTTTCCCAAGCTTATCCACCCGGCACTAAGCGACCCGAGCGCGACCCGGCCATTCGTCCTAAGGCAAACATCCTTGGCCCTACTGCCCTTGGTTTCCGCTGCCGAGATGATATTCAAGAAGTTCTGAAGCTGCTGGCTGAAATTGGCGTGGATGCCAATGTTGTTGCCCCGCTGGGTGCCACGCCTGATGACCTGATGCGGATGCCCGATGCAGATTTCAACATCTGCCTATATCCCGAAATCGCCCAGACTACGTGCGACTGGCTGAAGCGCAACTTTGATCAGCCGATTGTAAAAACGGTGCCAATTGGCGTCGGTGCCACCCGTGACTTCATCGCTGAAATTGGCGAAGTCGCTGGTATCGATGTCAGCGCTGCATTAGCCCGCTCTCAAAAAGACACCTTGGGTAATTGGGATGCTGCACGGCTGTCGTCTTCAGCTACACCTGGTGCATCCCGTTTGCCTTGGTATTCTCGCTCTGTAGACTCTACGTACCTAACGGGTAAGCGGGTGTTTATTTTTGGGGATGCGACCCATGCGATCGCTGCCGCTAGAATCGCTACCGAAGAACTCGGCTTTACCCTTGTTGGCATTGGCACCTACAGCCGGAAGTTTGCGCGCCAGGTACGCGCAGTCGCTAAGGAGCACGGCGTAGAAGCGGTGATTAGTGACGATTACCTAGCTGTGGAAGCGGCCGTTGCTGAAGCAGCCCCTGAGCTTGTGCTCGGCACCCAAATGGAGCGCCATATTGCCAAACGCCTAGGCATTCCTTGCGCTGTGATTTCTACGCCCATTCACGTTCAAGATGTCCCTGCTCGCTATTCTCCCCAGATGGGTTGGGAAGGATCAAATGTAATTTTTGATGACTGGGTTCACCCATTGATGATGGGCTTGGAGGAACATTTGATTGGGATGTTCCGCGAAGATTTCGAGTTCGCGGAAGGTCACATGAGTCACTTGCATACAGCGCCTCATCAAGAAGGTAGTCCTAATGCTGAACCTGAAACTGTTTCAGTCACGGGAGAGCCCACTGCAACCAACTCGGGTGCTAAGGAACTTGCCTCTGAGCCCGGTGGGGCATCAGGCAGTGTTGCGGTTGAAACTGGGGTGACTTGGAGTGCAGACGGTTTGGCTGAGCTGAAGAAGATACCTTTCTTTGTGCGCGGCAAGGTGAAACGTAATACGGAGAAATTTGCAGGCGAGTGCGGCATCAACACCATCACGGTAGACACGCTTTATGAGGCAAAAGCAGCGATTGGTAAATAGACAACGGGGCAATAAATAACGTTTAGAAATCGCATTCCTCAACAGCAGTATCTCTTGAGCCAAACTTTTCAGATACTCAACAAAATCGACAATCAGCATAGCAAGGAGAATTTACTTTGGTAGTTTCAAACAATATTCGGCCCGGCGTTGTCAACAAAGGCGCAGATGGTGAAGGCAGTGTCCAGGTCCATATGGACGAATCCATCAAAATGGACACCGGTGCCTTGGTGATTGCGGTCTATGGCAAAGGCGGCATTGGTAAGTCAACAACCTCCTCTAACCTGTCTGCGGCCTTCTCCAAGCTTGGCAAGCGTGTCTTGCAAATCGGCTGTGATCCCAAGCACGACAGTA
This sequence comes from Cyanobacteria bacterium P01_F01_bin.53, assembly GCA_039186165.1. Taxonomy (GTDB): domain Bacteria; phylum Cyanobacteriota; class Cyanobacteriia; order Phormidesmidales; family Phormidesmidaceae; genus Phormidesmis. The sequence goes on along the minus strand of JBCDAG010000055.1, from coordinate 12,644 downwards.
CCTTTACCCTGACCAAAAAGATGGTCCCCACCGTCATCGACATTCTCGAAGAGGTGGACTTTCATTCCGAAGAATTGCAGACCGATGACTTCATGTTTGAGGGCTACAATGGCGTCCAGTGCATTGAGTCCGGTGGCCCACCAGCCGGTACTGGCTGCGGCGGCTATGTCACAGGTCAAACCGTGAAGCTGCTCAAAGAGCATCACCTGCTAGAAGAAACTGACGTTGTGATTTTTGATGTCTTAGGTGATGTGGTGTGTGGTGGTTTTGCAGCGCCTTTGCAGCATGCTCACTATTGCCTGATTGTCACTGCCAACGACTTCGATTCCATTTTTGCGATGAACCGCATTGTGGCGGCAATTCGCTCCAAAGCGAAAAACTATAAGGTGCGTTTGGGTGGCATCATTGCTAACCGTAGCGAAGGCACTGACCAAATTGATAAGTACAACGAGCGCGTCGGGCTTAGGACGTTGGCACGCTTCCGTACGGTGGATGCAATTCGTCGTAGCCGCTTGAAGAAGTGCACGGTCTTTGAAATGGAAGACAGTGATCCTGAAGTTAAGGTTGTTCAGGACGAGTACCTAAAGCTTGCAAGAACCATGCTGGAAGATGCTAGGCCTCTGGAAGTAGAGCCTTTAAAGGATCGCGATATCTTTGATTTGCTTGGCTTTGAGTAAACTCTCAGAAAGCTAAAAAATTAAAGAGCTGTAGGGATTATCCCTACAGCTCTTTAATTTTTTAGAGCGGATTAGCTAGCGTATTGATGCTGAGTCGTTAACGAACAACGGCCTTGGAGCGAGCATCTAGGCCAGCCAACCGGGTGGTATGGACATTCTCAACGGCTTTGGTAGAGTTATCCAATTGCTCTAGTCGAGTGGTGTGAACATTCTCAACGGCTTTAGAGCGAGCATCGAGGCCAGCTAGCCGAGTGGCATGGACGTTTTCCACGGCTTTAGTGGAGTTATCCAATTGCTCTAGTCGAGTGGTGTGAACATTCTCAACGGCTTTGGTAGAGTTAGCTAAGCGCTCTAGTCGAGTAGTGTGAACGTTTTCAACGGCTTTAGATTCAGCTGCGTTAGCAACAGGGGCAATGGCAACAGTAGCTGCAGTCAATGCAAGTGCAGTGAGAAATTGGCGTGTCATAGTGATGTCTCCTTGAAACTTAAATCGTTTCGTTTCGCTTCAGTGACTTCAGAATGACATTGGTGATTAGTCACCAAATGAGGGTGAATTAATGGATCGCTGAGCAGAGGTGAAGAGCTTCTGAATTGGTATCACAGGATACGTTAAGCGTTCTCTCAGTATCACCTGATACAAAATAGTGGTTAGTGCAATGCTCTAGGCCGATTTCTCATCTGCGGCCTAGTTTTCGTCTAAGGTGACAGGCGGTTGAACCACATATTCAGTCGTTTCTGTGGGAATGGCTTGTCTGCTGACGGGGAGTTCTAATACAAATTCACTGCCTTCACCAGCTGTTGAGGTAAAGGACAGCTCACCACCATGCTTTTTAGTGACAAGGGTATGGCTAATCGAGAGGCCAATGCCCGTGCCTTTGCCCACAGGTTTCGTTGTAAAGAAAGCATCAAAGACGCGATCTTGAATAGCTTCAGGGATGCCGATACCCGTATCGGTGATCGCAATTTTGACCCACTCAGTGCCATCTTCACCCTCAAAGGCTGAGGTACGCACTGTAATCTTGCCTCGGGTTTTGGAGCCTTGTCGTTCACAATCCTCATCTAAAGCATCAATGGCATTAGTGAATACATTCATCAAGACCTGATTAATTAATCCAGGGTTACATTCCACGACTGGTAGGTTGCCGTACTCACGCACCACTGTGATGGCTGAAACATCTGATTGTTCTTTTAGGCGGTGTTCCAAAATCACCAGCGTGCTGTCTAAGCCTTCATGGAGATCTGCCGGTTTGTGACCTTTTTCATCTGAGCGCGAAAAAGTGCGGAGGGAGAGAACAATCTGGCGAATTCGCTCAGCGCCTACCTCCATAGACGTCAAAATTTTTGGGAAATCATCTTGCACAAACTCCAGATCGGCGGCGGCTATTTGGGCTTCCAATGTAATGGGTGGATCGGGAAAATGCATTTGATAAGCCCTAATAACCCCCATTAAATCGTTGACATACTCACCAATAGGCTCCAAATTGGCATAAATAAAATTGACAGGATTATTGATTTCATGGGCCACGCCTGCGACTAACTGACCCAGGCTCGACATTTTTTCACTTTGCACCATTTGCACTTGTGCCAACTGCAACTCTTCTAAAATCTCTTCCAGGGTTGCGGCTCTTTGTTCTAGAGCTGCTTTAGAGACCTGTAGTGCCTGATTACTGTCGGCTAGCTCGCCTTCTGTTTCCTGCAGCTCAGCTAAAATTTCCTCTAGAGTCGTCGCTTTTTGCAGCAGCGCTGCTTGGGAAACTTGTAGGGCTTGGTTACTGCTTTCCAGCTCTCGCTTTGCTCGATGTAGTCGTTTGGCAGCGGCTTTTCGCTGACGAATATATTGTTTCACCATTGAAAGCACGGTGATCCACGCAAAGCCTAGGCCCCAAAAGCTCATCGTGCTAAAAACACCGGACCAAAAGATGCCAGTGCCATAGCGGTTTAAGTTGGCTTGGTTTTGCTGGCTTAGTGCTCTAGACCACTGCCTGATCCCATCTGCATACAGTTCTTTTTGCGCTTTGTAGGTGTCACTAAATAAAATCCCTAAGGCCTTATTCGGATTACCTTGCTCAATAGATTCAAATGCTTGAGCATTGAGATTAATTAACTTACGGTTTGAGTCCTCTATCAATGACTCATAGGGTGCGTATGTTTCTGGTGCCAGCGCGATCGCCTGCTCCAAGGACTCAATCAAAATCGGTTCATAGGCCTCATAGCGCTCTTCCCAAGACAAATCTCCGGTTGCAGCGGCCATTCGTGCTGACATCGTCAGTACTTCACTCAGGTGAATTACTTCACCACTGAGCTGTTGGGTGCGAAAGTCCCGCGTGATATCTCGAAATCCTTGAGATACCTTGAATGAGTTAAAACTGCCAATAGCCACCAATACGAGGCTGATGACGACGGCAGCTGTCAGCACAGACACCAAAAAATCATTCGATAGCTGCGCGAGCCTAGAAACCGGAGATTTTTTCATGCTGAGATACTTATGCAGTGCGTAACTCAGAATGCCCGAATTTTCTAGAGGGCGTTAAAAACTGCCTATCTCACGCTACGTAAACTAAAATGCATCAGTACGCCCATGTCGTGTATTTCGCCAAGACTGCTGAAGGTTGACTGTCTATTAACAAAAATCGAGCCTGACAAAAATCGGGCCTGAAGACGATGCTCCTCCGTTTTTATGAATCCTCCGTCTCCATGAACCGTTGCCATGAACGTTTACCGCTTGCCCGTCCGTTCTGATAACTACATTTTTATCTTGCACAATCCGGCTGACAATACAGCTGCGGTGGTAGATCCTGCTGATGCGCCTCCGGTCCTTGCAAAGCTGGAAGAACTGGGCGCTAAGCTGGTGGCAATTTTTAACACTCACCATCACAATGACCATGTGGGCGGCAACCGGGAGCTGATTAAAAAATTTCCCAAGGCCGAAGTGTATGGCAGTGAAGCTGATAAGGGGCGTATCCCTAAACAGACCTATTGCATGAAAGAAGGCGATCGCGTTTCATTTGCAGGCCGCACCGGCAAGGTCTTTTTCGTACCGGGTCACACCAGCGGTCATATTGCCTATTACTTCCCACCCACCACAGAATTAGGTGATTATGTAGAACCTGGCGAGCTTTTTTGTGGTGACACCCTTTTTGCCGGTGGTTGCGGCAGACTTTTTGAAGGAACCCCCGAGCAAATGAAGGATTCCCTCGCTAAGCTGCGTAACTTGCCAGACAATACGCGCATATGGTGCGCCCATGAATACACTCTCAGCAATTTGACGTTTGCTATGACCGTAGATGGTGACAATGTAGAACTGCGATCGCGTTTTGCTAATGTCACCGCCGCTCGCCAGCAAGATTTACCCACGGTGCCTTCACTCCTCGCTAAAGAAAAAGCGACCAATCCATTCCTGCGTTGGGATACGCCTGCGCTTCAATCTGTGGCAGGTAGTGAGGATGATGTCACCGTATTTGGTCATATTCGAGCTATGAAGGATAACTTTTGAGCCAATGTATTGCCCGATTGCTTTAGACGTGCGAGGTTCAATACCATGAGTCAGACGCGCCGTGAGAAACCCACGTGAGAAGCCCATAGGATTACTACTTGCACCTCGTGCCTAATTTCAGTAAAGTAGAAAACTGCGCTGCGATGGAAGCAATTAGTAAAAGAAATGGCGAGAAAAAAAACTCAGGTAGTCCTCTCTCAGGACGTTCCCAAGCTTGGGAATAATGGTGATTTGGTCGAAGTAGCTCCTGGCTACGCCCGCAACTATTTGTATCCCCGCAGCATGGCCTATCGGGTAACGCCCGGTGTGCTTAAGCAAGTAGAAATTCGCCGTGAGAAAGAGCGCGAGCGTCTAGAAGCTATTAAGCAAGAGGCCGAAGCTACTAAGACTGCGCTGAACACTATCGGTATGTTCACTGTTAAAAAAGCCGTCGGTGAAGATGATGCCATTTTTGGTACCGTTACCGCCGCTGAAATTGCTGAACTCATCCAAGCCAACGCAGGTAAAGAAGTCGATCGCCGCGACATCACTCTTCCTGATATCAATAAGCTCGGTGAATACCAAGTAGATATCAAGCTTCATAGCGAAGTCACAGCCACTATCAACCTACGGGTTGCTCCTGACTAGAAGAAGAATAAATAGCGAATATTTGTACTATTCGTTAATTTAAAAGGGGTAGAGAGCCAAGATGCTCCCTACCCCTTTTATGATCTAAAAAATTATCCGACCCTCACCCACTCTTCCATGGTTTCTTCCTCAGAACCTCGCTTTAAACCTGCTATTGACCGCCTTCCGCCACAAAATATTGAGGCGGAAGAAGCTATTTTAGGCGGTATTCTCATCGATCCTGAGGCCCTTGGGCGGGTGACTGAAGTGATAGTTCCTGAGGCTTATTACATCGCCGCTCACCGCAGCATTTATCAGGCGGCGCTAGACCTTCAGGCACGTGGCTTACCCACTGACATGATGGGCATTGCTTCTTGGCTCAAAGATAAGGGCCTGTTGGAAAACGTTGGCGGACAGAGTCGCTTGGCCCAATTGGTGGATCGCACCATCAGCGCCGCCAATATCGATCAGTATGCCAAGCTGGTGATGGATAAGTACACCCGCCGTAAGCTGATTCAGTCTGGTGGCGAAATTATTCAGCTGGGCTACGAAACTGAGACGCCTCTTGAAGAAGTGCTAGATAAGTCAGAGCAAGAACTCTTTGGCATTACCCAGGAGCGTCCTACCTCAGGACTGACAGCCACCTCTGATATTTTGACCGATACCTTTTCGGACATTGAGCAGCGATCACTCGGCATGGTTCTCCCTGGTCTCGCCTGCGGATTTTACGATTTAGATGCTATGACCCAAGGCTTTCAGCGATCTGATCTGATTATTGCGGCTGCGCGTCCGGCGATGGGCAAAACCTCCTTTGTGTTGAACGTTGCGCGTAATATTGCCGATACTCACCGTCAGCCGGTTGCCATTTTTAGTTTGGAGATGTCCAAGGCGCAGCTGATTTATCGTTTGCTCTCATCGGAGGCCAAGATTGAGAGTGGCCGATTGCGCACAGGGCGGATTGCTCAGCATGAGTGGGAGCCCATGGGTCACGCGATTAATACCCTCTCGCAGCTCCCCATTTTTATTGATGACACCCCAGGGATTGGCGTGACCGAAATTCGCTCTAAGGCCCGTCGCTTGCAAGCTGAGCAGGGCGGCGCACTGGGACTGATTTTGATTGATTATCTTCAGCTGATGGAAGGCTCCGGCGATAACCGGGTGCAGGAACTCTCTAAAATGACGCGATCGCTCAAAGGACTAGCCCGTGAACTCAATGTGCCGGTCATTGCCCTTTCCCAGCTTAGTCGTGGTGTAGAATCTAGAACCAACAAACGACCGATGATGTCCGACCTGCGTGAATCTGGCGCAATTGAGCAAGATGCAGACCTCATTATGATGCTCTACCGCGAAGAGTACTACGACCCCGATACCCCTGATCGCGGGATTGCCGAAATCATTTTGACCAAGCACCGTAATGGACCCACAGGTACTGTCAAACTCTTATTTCAGCCAGAATACACTCAGTTCCTGAACCGTGCTTCAGATGTGTCCAGTCGCGACTAGATATGTCTCGGGTGCATTCAGTCGCGATTAGAGCAGAGGAGAGCAGAACAGAGGGGAGCGTTTAACTCACATGGTGATTGATTTTGAACCTTGGCATCAGTTGCTAGGCGGATATGTCACGCCTAAAGGCCAGGTAGACTATCAGCGATGGAAGGGCGATGTGGATGCGAGCGCTCAATTACAAGACTGGCTTGTCTCCCTACAAGCAACAGAGTTGTCAGCAATGCCACAAAACACCCAATTAGCACTGCTGATTAATCTCTATAACGCTCTCACGATTAATCAGGTGCTAGGCAAGTTCCCCATTGACTCTGTGAGGCCCTCCATTATGGGGGTGCCTAACCTAGCCTCCTTCAAGCTGTTTTTTTCTAAGCCGGTGTATCAGCTCGGTGTACAAAAGCTCAGTTTAGATGGCATTGAGCATGATCTGTTGCGTAGGCAATTCTCAGAACCCCGTATTCACTTTGCTTTAGTATGTGCATCCATTAGCTGCCCGCAGTTACGCAACGAAGCCTACCGCCCTGAAACCATTTCCCAGCAGCTTGATGACGCCGCACAACAGTTCATGAACGATCCCGAGAAGAATCGCTACGACGGGGCTAACAACATTCTTTATTGCAGCAAAATCTTCCAATGGTATGAGAACGACTTTCTTTCTGAAAGTCGTTCAATCGTTGAGTACTTTCAGAAATATAGCCAGCAACAGATTTCTGCTGACGCGGCTATAGAATACTTGCCGTACGATTGGCGGCTCAACAAGCTTTAGATCTAAAGCTTTAGATCAGATGTTATGCGGATATGCACTATCGGGGGGCAACCCAACGGGGCACTTACTTGTGATAGCTGCCGTTTTGCAGGATGGTTTTAGCTCTGTATAGTTGCTCCACCAACATGAGCCGTGCCATTTCGTGGGGAAAGGTCATGGCAGAAAGACTGATCATGGGGTGCTTTTTGAGGCGATCGCACACACCTTCCGGCCCACCAATAAAGAGCACTAATTTTCCATACGCTTCTTGTCCTAGCCACTTCGCAAATGATACAGAATCCCGTTCTTTGCCATATTCAGCCAGGATCACCAATCGATCCTGACTAGTGATCATGCTCTCAAGCTTATTGGCCTCTTTTTCCTTGCCGCTATCTTTAATTTCAACAATCTCTACTTCCGGTAACCGTTGTGTATAAAGGTCAATACCGTCCCGTAGCCAAGCTTTTTTAACCTTGCCAACGGCAATAATCTTGATTTTTGGAAAGCTCTGACCCATACCCATTTCCGTCTGCGACCCAATTTTTATCAGAGAAGATTCGGTGACTATGCAGCTGGATTCATCCGCCTCTCAAGCCATGAAAAGACCTGAGAAGAGAGAATGGTTAATACAAGATAGATAAATGCAACCGTTAGATAAAGTTCAAAGGCCCGAAAATTTTTAGCTACGATCAGCTGGCCAGTACGAAAGAGTTCTTGGTATCCAATGAATGCAACGAGGCTAGTGTCTTTTAGCAGAATGATGAACTCGTTACCTAGCGGCGGGATCATTCGACGTATCGCCTGTGGAAAAATGACGTCTCGCATGGTCTGCATTGGACTAAGGCCCAAGGACTCAGCGGCTTCTTTTTGACCCACTTCAATTGATTGAATGCCTGCTCGAACAATTTCTGCGAGGTACGCAGCTGAGTTTAAGCTAAGACCTAAAATCGCGGCAGTCCACTGGTTAAAGCTGAAGGTGATCCCAAGCGATCTCAGCAGAGGGGGGATCCCAAAGTAAATAATAAATAGTTGTACTAGGAGGGGAGTTCCTCGAAAAAAATCAATGTAACCTCTAGAAAAAAGCTTCAGGACTTTAACTTTTGACAGCCTAGCAATGCCTAGACCGATGCCGCCGATAGCACCAAAAAATGTCGAGACAGCGGTGAGCTGTAATGTTACTGCAGCACCTTGTAACAAGGCTGGCAGGGACTCAACAACATAGCCAAGTGACTCGTTCAACTGTGCTACTCCGGTGAATGATCATCTCCCATGAGCCATCTGTAATGAGTACAGATGGCTCATGGGAGAACTGTTTGTGACTGATGGTTAAAAAACGCAGGTTAAGCCTTTGTGAATGTTATTCCGCAGGTGGCTCCGTTCCGAACCACTTTTGATAAAGCTCTGCATAGGTACCATCGGCTTTCACTTCAGCCAGTGCTGTATTGATGGCATCTCTATTCTCAGATCCCTTGGGCATCGCAATTCCGTAGAACTCTTCGGTCAGTAGTTCGCCAACCACAGCAATGCCAGGAATGTTGCCTGTGGCGATCGCATCTAAAGTCGCCGGTGCATCATTGATAACGGCATCCACATTGCCATTGGCTAGCTCTTGCAATGCCAACGGCGCAGAGTCAAAGGTGGTGACGGTAGCCTCTGCCACGCTGTTGGCTGTCTCAGCGCCTGTGGTTCCGATTTGAGCGGCAATCTTTTTCCCTTGAAGATCATCTAGCGTTTTGACCTCTGTGTTCTCCTCGGCAACGGCGATCGCAAGGCCTGCTTTGAAGTAAGGATCAGAAAAGTCAACGGTAGCTTGGCGCTCTTCCGTAATGGTCATGCCACTAATGGCTGCATCAATTGAGCCCCCCTGTAAGGCTGGGATCAAACTGTCAAAGGGCAAATTTTCAAATTCAATCGTTTTACCAGCCTTTTCACCAATTGCTCGGAAGAGATCAATATCAAACCCTTCAAAGTCTCCTTCAGCCGTAATTGATTCAAAAGGCGGAAAGCCAGGTTCTGTGCCAACCGACCAAACATTTTCATCAGGTGTACTGCCGCCACCGCCACAAGCTGCCAGGAAACCTGCTGCACAAATTCCCAACGCTGTATTTCTTAAAAATGTTGAACGTTTAATTTTCATTATCTATCTAATAGTCTCATCACCAAACACTTCAACCATTATCGATCTCTTGAGGGTGATAAAAGTGATAGATGTTACTTAAAAAAACACAGATAGCCAATACTCTATCGTATGGGTTAATTTAGACCGTTTACTTTGCTTTAGATTGCCTAATCAATATGTCTTAGAGTCGTTGGTTTTTGAGTGTGAGGTATGCCTTTAACTAACCTAATTTTCTTGATTTGTTAGCGTCTATTCACATAAACGGCATTGTGAAAAATAGAGTGCTAGGCTTTTAACTAAGTTATCAACAGTAATTTCATTATTTTTATTGGCTCTTTTGGTTGTCACTTCCTATGCCAGCTTCTGACCCTGTAATTGTTAGTACCAACCTTCAAAAAAGGTTCGGTGATTTGTCTGTTCTTAAAGGCATAGACTGCCAAATCCACCGAGGTGAAGTTGTTTCAATTATTGGTTCATCTGGTTGTGGTAAGAGCACGCTTTTGCGCTGTTTTAACCGCTTAGAAAGCATTAGTGGCGGTCGCCTCATTGTGAATGGCATAGATCTCTCCGAACATAATCTTAGCCGTCGCAGATTGCTAGAGTTGCGGGCGAAAGTTGGCATGGTCTTTCAGCAGTTCAATCTGTTTCCACATCTTTCAGTGCTGGAAAACCTCTGTCTAGCCCCTAAGAAAGTATTAGGACTCTCCGAGCAAGAGAGTAAGCAAACGGCGAGCGTTTACCTAGATAAAGTGGGCCTGAGTCAAAAATCTGAGGCTTATCCTGACCAGCTCTCAGGTGGACAAAAGCAACGGGTTGCGATCGCCCGAGCCCTTTGTATGAAACCAGAAATCCTATTGTTCGATGAACCCACCAGTGCATTAGACCCAGAACTGGTCGGTGAAGTGCTTCAAGTCATGCAGCAGCTGGCCCAAGAAGGCATGACCATGGTGGTCGTCACCCACGAAATGCAGTTTGCGCGAGAAGTTGCCAGCCGAGTCATGTTTCTCAATCAAGGACAAGTCGAGGAGCAAGGTAATCCTCGAGAAGTGTTGACCCATCCTAAAAGCGAGCGCTTGCAGGCTTTTTTAAGTCGAATCAATATGGCACTGGTGTAACCGTCAGCAAAAAATTACTGTGGCGAGCTGATACGTGACTGGTTTCCCGGCTGCTGGAATCTCAGCAAGTCTCAGCTCACTTTTATTCAGCTCACTGTTATCTTTATGACCGTTCGCAAACCGGAACAGCTTAATCAATCCATCTGATGCGATCGATCTAAACTTCACAGCATAGAAGTAACTTGGTAGGAACAAGGGGCGCATGAAAGCTACTCGTTTGCTGTCTGCTACCGCAATGGCTTGGGGCGCTCTAGCCTCATCAGTGCTGTCCATGCCTGAGATTGCAAGTGGTGACGGCATTGTTTATGCGGATACCGCTGACTGTCTTGCCCGTACTGATGATTTTATAAGTACGTTGGATGTCAGTTTAGAGTATGGCCAAATTGACCGAACCGGTTACTTTGGGGATGGGTCCTTTCGTATCCTGTGCTATCCCAATCCCTATGGCGACAATACCCAAAGCCTCGTGGTGATTTTTGCAGCCCACGAGCATGATTTCGATGTTGCTGATACCTTTGTCCAAATCGCTGTGGGCCAGATTGCTGATCAATAGATTGACTGTGGGCTATAAGGTCATGTGTTACAGCTGAGGACTAAGCCTCAGAGCCAGTGCTAGGACTGGTTAAATCAATAGCCAACTCGTCCTTCACCCAGGTAATGATTTGCTGTCGTTCTCCCGCCGTTAGCGAAAAAGTGCCCGTATCTCTTACACGCTGATGGATGTCTTCCATATCAGCTTGGGTGAGTAGTTCAGCTGTAAGCCCGATGTCACATAGGATATCGTCTTTGCCCGTTTGCTCCAGTTGTCCATATCGATAGCGACTGAGCTGTTTTTCCAAACGATTCCAGGTGTAGTCGTCTGTTGCCTCTAGGCGCTCTCTGCGATCGTGTGCAATAGGCTCGCCAGCAACCATTTGTGCGTAGTCTGTATCGAGCATGTCGAGTTTAACAATACGGGGCTGTTCGTTCATAAAGCGTCCTCTTATAGCAAGACTTACATCAATATCGGTGCAGCAATTGGACCAAGCCTAATCCAATTGATTTGATCTGTCAGAGGCTCTGTTTCCTAAATTAACTTTGCTTTGTATGTCTTGACTCGATTGAGCATTTCATGGCTTTTGGTTAAGCCGCTACCCAAAAATCATGTCTTAATTCTCATACTCAAATCCAACCAAGCTGATCGGGTAATCGGCGCACTGCTAGAAATATAATCCACACCTGTTTCGGCAACGCTGCGGATGGTTTCTAGTGTGATATTGCCTGAGGCCTCTATTTTGATGCGATCATTAGCCCCTCGAATGATGTCCACAGCCTGTTTCATGGTGTCGCAAGTCATGTTGTCGAGCATGATGATGTCTGCTCGATGTGCGATCGCTTCAGTAACCTGATCTAGGTTTTCAGTTTCTACTTCTATGGTGAGCGGATAAGGACTTCTTCTTCTTATATAAGTAATGGCTTGCTCAATTCCCCCAGCAGCGGCGATGTGATTATCTTTAATCATGATCCCATCATCCAATCCCATCCGATGATTTTGGGCTCCACCTACAGACGCCGCATACTTTTCCAGGATTCTCAGTCCTGGTGTAGTTTTTCGGGTATCCACAAGCTGTGTCGGTAAATCCGCAATCAGGTCTGCGTACCGTCGTGTCATAGTGGCGATGCCACTCAGGCTCATGCCTAAGTTCAGGGCTACTCGCTCTCCTGTGAGAAGTGCTCCGAGTCGGCAACTGATTTTAGCGATGGTGTCACCTTTTTGAATGCGATCGCCCTCAGCTACCTGAGCCTGGAACGAAACCTCTTCATCTATTAAGTAAAAGACACGCTCTGCAATGGGCAGCCCAGCAATAATGCCCTCTTCTTTGGCAACCCAATATGCTTCACCTTGAATTTTTACCAGGTCAGCCAGTCCATCGGTTGTTTTATCACCTCGCCCGATGTCCTCTCCTAGCCATTGAGCAAGCAGTTCATCTAAAACTATCCAGCTTGGCAACATATCTTCTATGCTCAATTGAACGACTGCAAATCTATCTCAGCATAAAGCGAGATCCGGCAAAGCCTTGATGTTCTGAAAGCCTGCCAATACTAATTGCCATAACGCAGCCCTAATTGCCAAATCAGCAGACTGATAACAAACACCTTTTATTTTCTAGGTAACTTTCCAGCCTGAGCACTAAAAAACGCTGAATCCTTGTGGTGAAAGGGATTCAGCGTTTTAAAATTATTTTCAAAAAGGTATTGACACGTCCTGTAAAAGGGCGCTATATTCATTAAGCGCTGAAGGGCGCAGCGGTTCACACCGTTGTTCTGGAAGGCGCGAGTAGCACCTAGAAACTTGAATAATTAGAGATTTAAGAATTAACGAGACCCTCGTTAATGAATTGAAATT
>JBCDAG010000054.1:0-24998 GCA_039186165.1 Cyanobacteria bacterium P01_F01_bin.53 | reverse complement strand
GTAACCAACATCCGTGGGGTTTTTTAATGCTCAAATACATTACTATGCTGCTTCAAATCCAGCCCAACAAATGTAGGTAAACAAGTAAAACATTGCTGGACCAGCTCCCAGCGTTCCTCCCTCTTCAGCATCACTATCAGCTTGTCACGCAAGGAATGCAAATAACGTACGTCATTTGCCGCATAGCTAAGCTGCTCATCGCTCAACGCCTCCACATTGCCCCAATCAGAGCTTTGCTGAGACTTATCTAGTTCGATGCCCTCTAGTTCCTGCACCAATGCTTTCAGCCCATGTCGAGGGCTGTAGGTTCGGGCAATTTTACTGGCGATTTTTGTGCAGAATGTAGGTGCGGTCACAATGCCTAAATGATGTTGCAATGTCGCCAGATCAAAACGGGCAAAGTGGAAAATTTTGGTGATGCTTTCAGCTTCTAGTAATTTCTTGAGGTTTGGGGCTTCGGTTTGGCCGCGTTCTACACGAATAGCGGATACGTAACCATCAGGGTCGCTGAGTTGGATTAGGCAGAGGCGATCGCGTAACGGATTGAGTCCCATTGTCTCAGTATCTACGGCGATCGCATCCGCTTTCATATAGCGCTCTAGTAGCTGCGGTGTGATATCGCGATCGCAAACCTCAAAATTCTCCACCCAACACACTCCTAAATAAACAACAACAAATCAGACATATCCAAGAGACTTCAGATCCGGCTCCCTTCTCCCTTGGCTCCCGTGTACACACAACTATGAGAGCCTCGTAGAACCAAGCCCTGAAGCCCTTGATCCTTCGTTATCAATTCTCAATAAATGCCTACTATTGAGAATTGAGCGTATTCCTAAAACCCTTGTATGACAAGGGTTTTAGAGATGTCTCGGACTTATGTGTACACAGGAGTCTCCCTTGGGAGAAGGGTTGGGGATGAGAGAACTTACTCGAACTTCAACACCTTCGCCACTGTCTGCACGTCCTTATCGCCCCGACCAGAACAGTTAATAACAACTTTCTCATTGGTCAACGTGGGACATAGCTTCTCTAGGTAAGCAAACGCATGGGCCGTCTCCAACGCCGGAATAATCCCTTCCAGTCGAGACACTAGCTGAAACGCTTCTAGCGCTTCGGCATCCGTCACGCTGTAATACTCCGCTCGGCCCAAATCCTTAAAGTAGCTGTGCTCAGGCCCCACACCCGGATAATCCAAGCCTGCGCTAATCGAATGAGCCTCAGTCACTTGGCCTTCACCATCCTGTAACAGATAGCTCATCGCCCCATGCAGCACACCGGGACGGCCCTTTGTCAGCGTCGCCGCATGCTTCTCCGTGTCAGCCCCTTCACCCGCAGCCTCAATGCCGATCATCCGAATCGAAGTATCCTGCACAAACTCATGGAATAGACCCATCGCATTCGAGCCACCGCCCACACAGGCCAATAGTAAGTCAGGCGTCCCGCCCCACTTCTCCAGCGCCTGCGCCCGAGTTTCCTGACCAATCACGCCATGAAAATCTCGCACCATCATCGGATAGGGATGGGGACCCGCCACAGAGCCCAAAATGTAGTGCGTGGTCTCCACATTCGTCACCCAGTCACGAATTGCTTCAGAGGTCGCATCCTTCAGCGTGCCGCTACCAGCACTTACCGGACTCACCGTCGCACCCATCAAGCGCATACGAAACACATTCAGCTCTTGCCGCCGCATGTCTTCTACGCCCATGTACACGATGCACTCAAGCCCAAACCGCGCACACACCGTTGCTGTAGCCACACCGTGCTGACCCGCACCCGTCTCAGCGATCACCCGTTTTTTACCCATGCGCTTAGCAAGCAACACCTGACCGAGCGCATTATTGATTTTGTGTGCGCCGGTGTGGTTCAAGTCCTCACGCTTCAAATAAATCTGCGGACCACTACCTTCTGGCCAGTTATGCTTTTGAGCGTAGTGCTGTGTCAGGCGCTCCGCAAAATACAGCGGATTCGCCCGTCCCACATAGTCTTTGAGGAGGCCGTCTAGCTCCGCTTGAAAGTCGGCCTCTTCCCGGTGGCGATAGTAGGCCTCTTCCAGCTCCTTAAGAGCAGGCATGAGTGTTTCAGGCACATACTTACCGCCAAACTGTCCATAGCGACCCAGCTTATCCGGGCGAGCTGCCAAAGAAAGGGGTTCAGCAGTTTCAGTTTTATTGAGTGGGAGGGGCGTAACAGTCACAGCGCTTACCTAGGGTGAATGGAATGGTGAATTGAGCAGGGGTGAAAGAGTAGTCGATCAAAGAACTAAGCTCAATATGAGCTATCAAAAACGTGCTCTATGAACCCAGCTCAAATTTTAGAAGTTCCCCATTATATAGACCATCAGGTCTCTGTCAAAAGGTCACACCCTACATTTTCCCCGCATCGAAGCCATTCAAGAATTCAGACGGTTCTACCGGTACCAACCTCAGCACAAGTAACGAAAGTAACGAAGCGACCTCCTGAGGTCCCCCAGTTGTCCTCCCCGGTTGTCCTTAAGTAAAAACGGCAAGCCAAACCGACTCGGAGCAAGATTGTGAATAGTTTTTACGCCCCCTAGTCTGGTTTCCAGATAGTTGCTTACGCTGGACTTGCCTTGGGCCTTGCCACAGGCACAGATTTCGTGTGCCTGTGGCCGTGTGCCTATAGCGTGATGAACGATTTCTTCAACGCCTATTTATCCTTACAACTCCTACTTAGAATCCCATGACACAGCTGCTTTCTGGCGATATTGGCGGAACCAAAACTATTTTGCGCCTTGCGCAGGTCAATGACGAAGATGTCAAAAACTACGCTAGCCACAAAGTGCCTATAACAACACTGCATGAGGCGCGTTATCCTAGCGGCGACTATCCTGAGTTTGTGCCGATGGTGAGGGAATTTTTGGCGGCGGCGGGTGAAAACAATGATGTCGTAAACCCAGCCTCTGCCTGCTTTGCGATCGCAGGTCCGGTTGTCAATAACACCTCTCAGCTCACAAACCTTTCTTGGTTCCTTCGGGCTGAGTTTTTGAGTGGGGCCCTCGATATTGAGCACGTTCAGCTGATTAATGACTTTGAGGCCATTGGTTACGGTGTCTTGGGCCTTCAGCCGGAAGACATTCACGAATTACAGGCTGGCGAACCCAATAACAAGTCGCCCATGGCCGTACTCGGGGCCGGAACTGGCCTGGGCCAGGGCTTTTTACTCCCCACCGATGACGAGTACGTGGTCTTTCCCTCCGAAGGCGGCCACGTAGACTTTGCGCCCCAGTCAGAGCTGGAGTTTCAGCTGCGCAAGTACCTGATTGAAAAACACTGCATTTCGCGGGTGTCAGAAGAGCGGGTGGTCTCAGGCATGGGGATTATTTCCATCTATCAGTTCTTGCGCGATCGCGAATACGCCCACGAGTCTGAAAAAATTGGCAACATTATGAATACCTGGGAGAGCAGCGCCGGGAATCGCAGTGAACTCGAAGACCCAGCCGCAGCGATTTCCAAAGCGGCGACCGAAAAAAGCGATCTGCTCTCACAAAAAACCATGGAGATTTTCATCCGTGCCTACGGTTCTGAAGCAGGCAATATCTCTCTAAAATTCCTGCCCCGAGGTGGCTTGTACATCGCGGGTGGCGTCACCGCAAAAAATCTAGCCCTGATTACCAGCGGCGAATTCATGTTTGCCTTTAAGAGCAAAGGCCGCGTTAGCCACTTGCTCGACGAAGTGCCCGTGCGCGTTGTGCTCAATCAGCATGTCGGCCTGATTGGGGCTACGATTAAGGCCGCTCGCAATTACAAGGAAAAAATAGAGGCAAAGAAAAAAGTAGAAGCGATCGCGTAGCGTCTAATATCATCACAAACACAAGTCATTTAAGTAACCAAATTTAAGCAGCGTCAATGGCAGGACATAGTAAATGGGCAAATATCAAGCGGCAAAAGGCGCGGGTCGATTCTAAACGCGGCAAAATATTCGCCAAGGTCTCGCGAGAAATTATTGTGGCCGCCAAGCACGGCGGTGGCGACCCTGACGGCAACTTTCAGCTACGCACTGCCATTGAAAAAGCCAAGGCCGTTAGCTTTCCCGCTGAAAATATTGAACGTGCGATCGCCAAAGGCTGCGGCTCCCTGGCCGGTGAAGGCGACTTTGAAGCCATCCGCTACGAGGGCTATGGCCCTGGCGGCGTCGCCGTCCTAATCGAAGCGCTCACCGACAATCGCAACCGTGCCGCCGCTGACCTCCGCTTTGCCTTCAGTAAAAATGGCGGCAACCTCGGCGAGACCGGCTGCGTAGGCTGGATGTTCGAGCATAAAGGCGTAATTACCCTCACCGGCGATATCGACGAGGAAGCCCTCTTTGAAGATGCGCTAGAAGCCGGGGCCGAATCCTATGAGCTGGTCGAAGAAATCGACGAAGACACCCCCGGAGCAGAAGTGGTGTGCGATATCCCCAGCCTAGAGAGCGTCAGTAACGCGCTTAAAACTAAAACCTACAACGTGCGCGAAGTGGACATGCGCTGGATCCCCTCTAACACCATCACCATCGAGGACCCGGAACAGGCCGTATCACTGATGAAAATGATCGACGCCCTAGAAGATTTGGATGACGTGCAGTCCGTCACCGCCAACTTTGATATGAGCGAAGAGATCATGGCCCAGGCCGTGTCATAGCCTTACAAAAATCTGTAATCAAGCTGTAATTGAGAACCGATGAGTTGATATATCGGAATTTGCGAGTCAAACTGTAAAGAGATGTAACCCGATTTCTTCATCACGCTTTCCTCAGACGCTTTCCTCAGACTTTTTCCTCAGACTCAACTCCTATGGCCGTTGCCTCCTCTCACGCTCCACAGCCATCATCAACGACTCGCCAAACCTATGATGTGGTGATTATCGGCGGCGGTATTGTGGGCCTCACCTGTGCCTGTGGCTTGAGAGACTCCGGTCTGCGCGTCGCCATCATTGAAGCCCAAAGCGCCCAGCAAGCTGCCGGTCGAGAGCGGGCTTACGCCTTTTCCCCCGTTTCTGCCCGCATCTTAAAAGGGCTCGGCCTTTGGCACATCGTCGGCCCACAGCTCACCCATTTTCAGCGGGTCAAACTCTCCGATGCCGACTATGGCAAAGCCATCACCTTCCGCCCCCAGGATGGCCGCAGCGATGCGGTGTATTACTCTGCCCAGCACAAAGTGCTGATGTCGGCGCTACAGGCTGCGGTTGAAGCCGCGCCAACGATTGACTACTGGTGTGAGAGCACGCTCACTCAAACCAAATCCCAGACCAAGTCCCAGACCAAATCCCAGACTAAACACACTTGGCTAGAGGTAGCGCGTGCGGGTCATCGCTATCAGCTTGAAACGCAGCTGGTGGTGGGAGCCGATGGGGCTCGGTCCGGGGTGCGCGATCGCGCAAATATTAAAACCCTCGGCTGGAAATACTGGCAATCCTGCATCACCGCCGTACTCGAACCCGAACACGGCCACGCCGACACCGCCTACGAAAAGTTCTGGCCCAGCGGTCCTTTTGCCATCCTCCCCCTACCCCAAAACCGCTGCCAAATCGTGTGGACCGCCCCCCACGAAGAGGCCAAAGCCATGCTCGCCCTGCCCAAAGAACAGTTTGTTCAGGAGCTAAAAGCCCGCTATGGCAACCAAATGGGCGAGCTTAAGCTCCTGAACGAACCTATGATGTTCCCCGTACAGCTTATGCAGAGCCGGGAATATGTGCGCCCCGGCCTTGCCCTCATCGGCGACGCCGCCCACTGCTGCCACCCCGTCGGCGGCCAGGGCCTCAACATGGGCATCCGAGACGCCACCGCCCTCGCCGAAACCCTCACCCAAGCCGCCCAGCGCGGTGAATCCCTTGGTAGCCTCAAAGTCCTCAAGCGCTACCAGCGCTGGCGCAGGACCGAAAACTGGCTCACGCTCACCCTCACGGACTTCCTCAACCGCGCCTTCTCCAACCGCTTTTTCCCCCTGCTCATTGCCCGCCGCGCAGGCATTTGGGTCCTCGATAGCATCACGCCCCTCAAGCGCCTGATATTGCAGTTGATGACAGGATTCTTCGGAAAGCTGCCAGCTAAGGCAAAATAGATGTTCTTTGAATAATCTGGCTACGCTACGAGAATGCCCACCACGATCGCCCTCATTGCCCACGACAGTCAAAAAGACGACCTCATAGCCTTTGTGAACCAGTACGCAACGCTAATGAGTCGCTATACCATCATTGCAACTGAAACCACCGGCACCCGCATTAACGATACAACCACCCTCACCGTTGAAACCCTCCTGCCTGGTGCCATGGGCGGCGACGTGCAAATTGCGGCCCGCGTTGCCGAAGGTCAGCTCGCTGCGGTTATTTGCCTCGCGGATTCTCTCAACGCAGACAACTACAACGCAGACCTCAACACTCTGCTGCGTGTTTGCCATCTACACAACGTGCCCCTGGCCACAAACCTGGCCACGGCCCGCGCCGTTGTGCTCTCCCTCGCCAAGAGTCACATCGCCCATCTCATTTTCAATCCCATTTCTGGCCAGGGCAACCCAAACCAAGACCTCAAACTTATTCGCCAAATTTTAGAGCCTCAAATTCAGGTAAATGTGGTGTGCACAGAGCCTGATGTGAGCCCGACGGACCAAACTAAAGCCGCGATCGCTGCCGGTGCAGATCTGGTCATTGCTTCCGGCGGTGATGGCACCGTCTCCGCTGTGGCCGAGGCTGTCATGCAAACGGATACGCCCCTCGGCATCATTCCCCGCGGCACTGCCAATGCTTTTTCAATGGCCCTAGGCATTCCCACCAATCTACGCGCTGCCTGCGAGACAATTCTGGCAGGCACCACTCGCCAGGTAGACGTGGCTACCTGCAATGGCGCACCCATGGTGTTGCTAGCGGGCATTGGCTTTGAAGCTGAAACGGTGGATCGGGCCAGCCGAGAGCTGAAAAATCGAATTGGCGTATTGGCCTATATTGTGGCAGGCATGCAACAGATTGCCGACCAAGAAGCCTTTGTCGCTGAAATTGAAATCTGTGGTGAAACCAACACCTTTGAATGCAGTGCCATTACAGTGGCAAATGCGGCTCCCGCAACATCGGTCATGGCCCAGGGATTTGGAGAGGTGATCAGTGATGATGGTTTGTTAGATGTCACCTTGGGACTGACGCCTGTAGCGGCTCAGGGGATTGCCGCGCGACTACAAGGGGTGGGTGCGATCGCCGAACTTTTCACCGCCGCCCTCGTCAAACGTCCCACCCAAAATGAAGATATTTTGAGCCTACGAGTACCCGCCATAAAAGTCTCCACAACCCCACCTCAAAAAGTTGTTGTCGATGGCGAAATCATCGGCACGACCCCAGTCGAATTTGAATGCATTAGCAAGGGCATCACTATTCTGGCCCCTATCTTGGCAGAATAGAAGCGCAGAATAGAGTCTTAGCAAAACATGAACTTAGCAAAACATCAGCACAGTCTTGGCCCGGACACCAACAGAATATCCTGTCAGCATCAAGCCCAAGATCCACACGAATAGAGATAACAACAATTAGCGAGAACGTTTACTCTCAACAAAGTGTGTCTACACCACGGTGCGTAGATGCTCAGCCAAACGCATGGCCAAAGCAGCCAAGGTCAGGGTAGGATTCGCCGCTGGCGACGCCGGAAATACGGACAAGTCACAGGCGTACAAATTGTTGTAGCCATGAAACTTGAGATTGGTATCCACAACGCTATCAGCCGCATCGTTGCCCATACGGAGCGTGCCAACTTCGTGAGCCACCCCACCCAAGTTAGCCTGGATAAGATCTAGACTTTCATTTGCTAAGGCAACGCCACCCATATCATTGATAATCTGGTTCTTCACATCGTTCATTTCGTTCCAAAGCTCACCGGGCACCGGGCTAGGCTGCATTTGTACCAAGGGCTTGGCCGCAGAAGGCCCGGATTGGGTAATGGTGTTGGTTTCAACCAGAGGTGCATTAAGTAAAAAGACTATCTCACACAGCATGGTATCCCCCCGTGCTGCCAGGTGAGTTTGCAACAGATCTTGATCGACGTAGCGACCTTGGTTAAAGTCCGCGCCTAGCTCAATCACACCATTGTAAGGATGGGCATTGGGGTCAGTATTAGCCTCCTTATGTTGGAAAACAATTTTACTATTGTCCAAGGCGCTATAGAAAGGAGAGCCTGCAGGGATCGCAAAGTGGGTAAAGAAAACAGGGTGGTCTGTAATGCCAACGCCAATTTTATTGGAATTGTCGTTGAGCCCACTTAACATGGCAAGTTTGGCGCTTTCTACGGTGCCTGCACTGAGCACGACGGTTTTGGCCTGATAGGTGCGGTACTTATTGGCAATGAGGTCATAGGCGGTGACACCCGTAATCTGACCGCCAGTTTGTTCTAAGTTCGTAACGGCATGGTTGAGATTGAGCGTTAGGTTTTGGTTGCCCTGGGGTGAGTTGGTTAGCCGTGACTCCATCAGGAGATCAGCAGTGGAGAACATCCCTACAGGAATGGTGCCTAAGTTACCGTTGTTGTACTGGACGGCAACGGGGGCATCAAAATAGTTGTAGTTGTCGTTAAAGTTTCGCAGGGCGCTTTTGACCTGGCGATGATAGGGTGAAGGGAGCTGAGGCATCCTGTTCATCAGGTCTTCAGCCTGCTGGTAGCCACTATCTTCTAGGTACCATTTAATTTCCTGGGGCCAAAAGTCCATTTCGTAGCTCAGCATCCGGGGAATGAGCCCACCCCAAAAAACAGAGCGACCGCCCAGGTTAAAGCCTTGCGCCCCCTGGTAGCCAGAGTTCTCACCGTTAACGTAGTTAGTCACTTGGAACTCATCCCACAGGCCCCAAACATGCTTATCGAACTGGCCCACCTGATGTTGACGGGGGAGGTTTGCAATGTGACTCGGGAAGAGATAGCTTCCGGCCTCTAGCACCAGTACATCTAAGCCCATATCGGAGAGCTGATCGGCTAGAATGCCACCGCCTGCGCCAGAGCCGATGACGATGACATCGTGCAGCTTGTCTTCATCTAAATCAGGCTGGAAAAACATTTGCGCGATCGCTGGATTTTCCACCCGCAGCTCTTGCATGGGGGGAAACTGCACCTGGCCACCATCAAAAGCATAAACCTGGTTGGCAACGGGTTGAACAAAGAAGTCGTCGCCAAAGGACCAGTAAATATTTTCCAGAAGAAACTTAAAATTCAGACCATTGGGAAACTCGGCTTCAGAGAGTTCAAAAATCCAAGCATCATCAGCATATTTTCCAGCAATGTCGTTCTCCCATCCTTTAACATCGCTACGCAGGGTAACGATCACGTCAGGGCGAAAATCAATTGTATTGAAGCGAATTGTAAACACGTTGTGTATCCCTACCTAAGGTGTATGTGCACGGGTGATGTAAGCGTTAGGGTTCTCGCTAATCAACCAAACTGACACACTCAAGGTAATCAGGAAGCTTATGCCATCACAGTACCCACAAGAGTCCCTTTTCGGCTCAAGATGATGAATTGCTGACGTTCTCGTGCTGCATCCAAATTCTCAAACATTGGTTAACCCAGTAGCATAGAGTCTGTGAAATGAAACTACAGACTGATAGACATCGAAATAACACTACAGACCATGGAATCTGGAATAGAATTCGCAATGGACTTCAAAATCGACCATATTTTTATCCTGACTGAGATTGGCGCGAGTGCAGCGGAGCAGTTAATCTCGTCGGGCTTGGTAGAAGGTTCTTCCAATACGCATCCCGGACAGGGCACAGCTAATCGACGGTTCTTTTTTCAGAATGCTGGGTTGGAATTGCTATGGGCTCACAGCGAAAAGGAGGCAACTTCTGCGCCTATCCGTCGCACTCACCTATGGGAGCGCTGGAAAAATCGAACAACCAGCGCCTGCCCCTTTGGCATTTGCCTGAGACCGGTTAATCCCTCTAACCAGGAACTAGCCTTTCCTCACTGGCCCTTTCAGCCACCGTACTTACCTGCCCCCTTAAGCATCGCAGTCGGCACCAATAGTGACATCATCACCGAACCCATGTTGTTTCAAACGCCGTTTGCCCGTCGGCCTGATCAGTTTGCCGGTGAAAAAAGACAACCCCTAGATCATCCGCTAGGGGTTAAAGAAATCACCCATGCAACGCTGACAAGCCCCATGGCAAAGTCACCGTCTCTGGAACTAGCCGCTGCTGTCGCAAAAACAGAACACATAAAACTGAAGTCAGGCACGGAGTACTGCATAGACATTGGCTTTGATGGGGGAACACAAGGCAAAAGCATAGATCTTCGCCCCGCACTGCCCATGACTATGCGCTGGTAGGTATGCGCTGGTAGGCTTAGGCAGTCCGACCGCTAGTAGGAGATCGCCTGGCATTGCACCCGCTAAAGTGGATGATGTCCAAAAAGGCTCTCCGGTTCCGTCCATTTCTTCTGTTCTTCTGACACGGAGACCTTAGTTGGCAGCAGGCCAAAAGCTACAGCGGTTAGGTCGCTACCGACAAAGGTCTGCTAAAATCGTCGCGTTTATCTGACCGTCATCGCGCTACCGCCCCCTCTGCGGGCAGGTTCTGCGATCACATACATTTCCCGCTCTGGCGTCATCACAATTCCTGTCACGGCCCCAATATCATCATCCGGTACCAGCTGATGTCCATACTCAGCCGTTAATGCCTTGCCTATCTCCGTATTTTCAAAGCCAAGATCCACCTCGGTTATCCCCCTATTCCGCTGTGACAACCGCGGCCCTGAGACACTCTCCTCTAGGCTCAGCCCCAAATCAAACCGATCTATCACCATATTCAACACCGTCGTGATAATCGTGGAGCCACCCGGTGAGCCAAAGGCAAAAACACTGCCATCGGGCTCTACCGTGATGGTGGGAGCCATGCTGCTACGGGGGCGTTTTCCAGGCTCTGGCACATTGGGATGTGGAACGCTCACGTCAAAATCAGTCAGTTCATTGTTCAAAATAAAGCCGTAGCCCGGAACAACCATGCCAGAACCGCCCGTGGATTCAATCGTGAGCGTGTAGGAAACCACCATGCCATTGCTATCGGCCACGGTGAGGTGAGTGGTTGACATCCCTTCAGTATCTGTCGTTGCAGCGACGGTGGGCGGAGTACTCAGGCTAGGACTAGGATCTTGTTGATATGGTAGTGGATTCCCTGCGATCGCCCGATAGTCAGATTCATTGTTAGGGGCACGTTCAGGAATCTCTGAGCGGCGTTCATCAGCATATTGTTTATTCAATAGTCCAACAACCGGCACATCTACATATTCAGGATCACCCAAATACACCCCACGATCGGCAAAGGCGAGTCGCTCAGCCTCAATCAACAAGTGCAACACCTGCGCAGGTGACATGTCACTAAGGTTGTAGCCTTCTAGCAAGTTCAACGTTTGGGCTACGGTAATGCCACCACTACTGGGTAAGCCCATGCCATAAAATCGATTGCCCCGATAGGTACTTTCTGTTGCAGGCCTGACCCGCACCTCGTATTGGTCCATGTCAGCCAAGGTCATGCGGCCTGGCCACACCTTAAAAGGTGACTCAGCAACAACAGGCGGCTGTTGCACAGTTTGTACAATTGCCTGCCCCATCTCTCCTCGATAAAACGCATTGACACCCTCCTCAGCTAAGAGTTGGTAGCTCTTGGCCAAATCTGGATTACGAAGACGGCTGCCGATGGGCGGTAGATTGCCATTGGGTAAATAGAGCGATCTCGTACTCGAAAACGCAGCAAAGCGATCTTGATGTTGTTTAATTTGTTCAACAAAGGCTTCATCTACCACAAAGCCGGTTTCAGCCAGTGCGAGCGCCGGTTGCAACAACTCAGCCAAAGGCCTTGAGCCGTAGCGCTCCACCGCCGTTGCCCAGTTCAAGGGCGTGCCAGGAATGCCCACGCCTAAGCCACTACTAATGCGGTTTGGGAAAAATGGCAAGGGCTCTCCGGTTGGACTATCTGGGTCACGAAAGAGATCTGGTGTGGTTGCCGCAGGGGCCTTCTCACGACCATCGAGGGTAATTACAGAAGCTTGATTTGGCTGGCTGGCATCGGGGCGATAAATCACCATAAAGCCGCCACCGCCAATGCCAGACGCAAAAGGTTCTACAATACCGAGAGCCGCCGCCGTTGCGACAGCCGCATCTACCGCATTACCACCAGCGGTCATCACATCAATGCCAATTTGCGTTGCTAGGGCGTCACCACTTGCAACTGCGCCGCCTGTCCCTTTTGCCAGGTATCCCGACTGGGACTGCGCAGGCTGCATGCCCAGCGTCACCATCACCCCAAAACAGCAACAGACCAACAAAGCCATTACCCCTCTTAAAGCCACGGGCCATCTTGCTACCAGCCGTCCACGTACCATAAAAGTTTCCTCAAAGTGCCTGAGCATACAACTCGCATGCTATCAGCTACCACAAAGCCTTTGGGCGTTTCTGAAGATAACAAAATGCTTGTTTGCACGCTGTTTGCACGGTGGATACGTCACAGTTTTCAGTGAACTCTTTATTGAGGATCTTCGGGACTATGCTTCAATCCTGCCGTCATGATCTATCTAAGCACCAGCATCCTGCCATTCGTCTGCTAGCGGACAACATTACAACGCTCTGGAAAAGTCAATTACGCGTCTTTCCCTACAATACGCCAACGGATTTGGGCTATGTTGAAGGCACGCTTGAAGGCGAACAGTTGACCATCGAGAATACCTGCTATCAAACATTACAGTTTCGCAAACTCCACCTAGAACTTGCCAAAGTGGGGAGCCATCTGGATATTCTTCACTGTGTGATGTTTCCATATCCTCGCTATAATCTACCGATTTTTGGGGTCGATATTGTTGCGGCCCGAGGAGTGATTTGCGCGGCTATTGTCGATTTGTCTCCGGTGTCAGCCGATAGCGTCAGCGATAATTCGTCAGTTCGTCAGCTTCCGGCTCCCTATGTTAAGGCTTTGCAGACGCTTCCACCAGTCGAATTTTCTCACTACCGTGAGCTGCCCCCGTGGGGTGATATTTTCTCAGAGTTTTGCCTGTTTATCCGCCTTGACGATCCTCAAGAGGAAAGAGCCTTTGTAAACCAAGTCATGCAATATTTATCCCTTCATTGTCAACTTGCACGTGAGGCGACCACAGTCGACTCCATAAAAGTGCAGGCATCGATTTTGGCAGGCCAGCAGTATTATTGCTCACAGCAGCAAAAAAATGACAAAACCCGGCGGATTTTAGAGCGAGCCTTTAGCAAGGCATGGGCACAACGATACCTAGAGACTATGTTGTTTGACTGTGCCCCTGATGTCGTTAATCAACGTGCTCAAGAAGAGTTTTTAGCACAGTGAACACAACAAAGTGAGCGTAATACAGTGAGCACAACAATACGTGGTGAAATATTAATTCTCCTCTGAGATACAAAGGCCCCTTCATAAGGTTATGAAGGGGCCTTTGTAAAAGGAGCACAACTTTATCATTGCACAAGCCCTGCACGATAGATAAGGCAGGGTAATCCATAGAAAAAGTCTCAGGAACTTGCAAAATGATGTTTCAGACGCGTTATACCCCCCTGAAAAAAGCACAACATCCCACAATTTCTAAATTGGCCAATACGATCAAAAGCATCTGGCATAGCCAGCTCGTGCTCTCTCCCTACGATATACCGGTAGATTTGGGCTATGTTGAAGGAACCATTGAAGGCGAACGGTTGACCATTCAAAATACCTGCTATCAAACCTCCCAGTTCCGCAAGCTCCACTTAGAGCTGGCTCAGGTTGGAAACAATCTTGATATTTTGCACTGTGTGATGTTTCCGCATCCCTGTTTTCATCTACCGATTTTTGGGGTCGATATTGTTGCAGCTCAAGATAGGATTTCTGCTGCCATTGTCGATTTATCACCGGTTTTGCACGATGGTGCCAGCGCTAACTTGTCAGTTCGCACGCTACCAACTGAGTATGTTAGGGCCCTAGCAAACCTCCCCACTTACCGGTTTGAACAACCCCGAACCTTGCCAAAATGGGGCAACATTTTCTCAGATGCTTGCCTGTTTGTGCGCCCAGTGACTTCGGAGGAGGAAAGTGCCTTTTTAAATCAGGCTGCCCAATATCTATTGCTGCACTGTCAGCTCGCTTCTGAGATTCATAAAACCGAGGACAGGGCAGTGCGGGCAACCATTCTAGCAGGCCAAAATAACTACTGCTTACAGCAGCAGAAAAATGACAAAACTCGACGAATTTTAGCGCGGGCTTTTGGCGCTCGGTGGGCACAACATTACCTTGCAAGCATGTTATTTGACTGCGTTGTTGAGAACAATGCTGAGAGCACCCTTGAGAACAATCCTGCTACATGACTATGAACATATGCAACAAAGCAACCCGCTTTTTAACACGATGACAATCCGCTAAAAAGCCGCGAAAGGTCGTTCAGACAGCGCCGTCACACAGAGTCCTAAGCAATTTGTAAAGAATTAGATACAACCTTGTGCACAATATCTGCACGAACAAATTGATTAAATCAAATTAGTAGTTGACGCATCACTCTTAGCGGGAAAGTGTCAGGGTTTTGACAGAACCCTATGACGTCAACTTTAGGCCCCAATCGATATCGATTGGGGCCTAACCAGACTTTCTTAATGTACGGATTCTGATTTTAGGAGATTGATTCCACATGTACGACGTTTTTACAAAAGTTGTTTCCCAGGCCGATACGCGGGGTGAATATATCAGCGATGACAGCATTAATGCCCTAAACCAGCTGGTTGCTGATGGCAATAAGCGCATTGATGTGGTCAATCGCATTACCAGCAATTCTTCTGACATTGTGGCGAATGCGGCCCGTGAATTGTTCGCTGAGCAAGCCCAGCTAATTGCGCCGGGGGGCAATGCCTATACTAGTCGCCGGATGTCAGCTTGCTTGCGGGATATGGAAATCATTTTGCGCTATGTGACCTATGCCGTTTTCTCCGGCGACGGAAGTGTGTTGGACGATCGCTGCTTGAATGGTCTGCGTGAAACCTATACAGCCCTAGGTGTACCGGGGGCATCGGTCGCAGAGTCTGTGAACAAAATGAAGGCTGCCGCGATCGCGATCGCCAATGATCCCGCAGGGATTACCGCAGGCGATTGCAGCTCCTTGATGGCTGAGCTTGGCGGTTATTTTGATCGGGCTGCTGCTGCTGTTGGCTAATGCTGATTAGTTGCCACAGTTTGATGATCAGTTTATTTGTTCTTTTTCGTAATCTTTATTAGAGAGATCTTCTTCCATGAAAACTCCCATGACTGAAGCGGTTGCAGCCGCTGATTCCCAAGGCCGTTTCCTCAGTAGCTCAGAATTGCAGGTGGCTTTTGGCCGTTTTCGTCAGGCCCAGGCGGGACTATCTGCCGCTCAATCACTGGCTAAGAATGCTGATAGCCTCGTTAGCGGTGCGGCCCAAGCCGTTTACCAAAAGTTTCCTTACACCACCACGATGCAAGGCAACAACTTTGCTTCAACGGACACGGGGAAAGCAAAGTGTGCCCGTGACATTGGCTACTACCTGCGGATGGTGACTTATTGCCTCGTTGCTGGCGGCACGGGTCCAATGGATGACTATCTCATCGCTGGCATCAAAGAGATTAACACCACCTTTGATCTGTCTCCTAGCTGGTATGTAGAAGCGCTCAAGCACATTAAGGCCAACCATGGGCTCAGTGGTGATTCGGCGGCTGAAGCTAACTCCTACTTCGACTATGCCATTAATACCTTGAGCTAATAGTTGTTGTTTTCAGTTTACTTATGTAGCTGAATAATTGCCCCAAAAAATTAGGAGATTGATTCGATGTTAGATGTCTTTACCAAGGTTGTATCCCAGGCCGATAGGCAGGGACAGCTGGTTAGCGATTCTCAAATAGCTGCATTGCTTGCGACGGTTCAAGATGGTGCCAAGCGCACCGATGTTGTTAATCGCATTACCAGTAATTCTTCTGCGATTGTCACCAATGCAGCTCGGGCGCTGTTTGAAGAGCAGCCTCAGTTAGTGGCTCCTGGCGGAAATGCTTATACCAACCGACGGGTTTCTGCCTGTTTGCGCGATATGGACATTATCCTCCGCTATGTGACCTATGCCATTTTCCTGGGCGATGCAAGTGCCCTGGAAGATCGCTGCTTGAATGGCCTGCGCGCGACTTATGTGGCTTTGGGTGTCCCTAGCTCTTCGATGGCTGACAGCATTCTTAAGATGAAGGAAGCTGCGATTGCGATCGCCAATGATCGTGCCAACGTTACCCCAGGCGACTGTAGTTCTCTGATAGCTGAACTCGGTGGGTATTTTGATCGCGCAGCAGCAGCGGTGAGCTAACTGTCGTTAATTTGTTTGGAACACTAAGAGAGAGATTAATGAAGACACAACTGACCGAAGCAGTCTCGACTGCTGATTCCCAATCCCGTTACTTAGGCAACACCGAACTTCAAGTAGCCTTTGGTCGTTTGCGCCTGGCAGCCGCTGATTTAGAGGCAGCAAAGGCAATCGGGGCTAAAGCTCAACAGCTAGCGGACGGTGCTGCCAATGCCGTTTACCAAAAGTTCCCCTACACCACCACATTACAGGGCAATAACTATGCCTCTGACAATCGTGGTCGCGCCAAATGCTTACGTGATATTGGCTATTATGTGAGGATGATTCAATACTGCTTAATTGCAGGGGGTACGGGGCCTGCTGATGAATACTTGTTGGCAGGCTTGACTGAAATGCACAACAGCTTTGAATTGATTCCAGCTTGGTATGTTGAAGCGCTCCAGTATATCAAGGCTAACCACGGTTTATCGGGTGACCCTGCACTTGAGGCAAACTCCTACATCGATTACATCATCAATGCAATGAGCTAGTTGTACGGCTTGGCTCGGAATGGTATGTGACTCGACTTCGGTCATATATCATTCCAGGCTGCTTTGATAAAACCAGAGAATTTAAGGCTCTTTTAAAAAGATTAACTCATTTGTTGCATTGGGAGAAAAGGCATGGCAGGCTTGCAAGAGGCAGGAAGATTTGGAATTCGTCCTTTTGAGGAAGCTGAAAGCATTGAATTGCGACCTAATTGGACCCAAGATGATATTCAATTTGTGATTTCGGCAGCCTACCGACAGGTGCTGGGCAATGAGCACCTGATGGCGTGTGAGCGCTTAGTGGGACAGGAGTCACTTTTGATGCAGGGCGTAATCTCAGTGAGAGATTTTGTCCGGGCGATTGCCCGTTCAGAACTCTATCGCAAGAAGTTTTTATACCCTAATTTCCATGTCCGTTTTATTGAGTTGAACTTTAAGCACTTCTTGGGGCGAGCACCCTACGATCAAACTGAAATTTCCTCCCATTTGGATCTGTTCCTCTCTCAAGGGTACGACGCTGAGATTGACTCTTATCTTGACTCATCTGAATATGAAAGTAGGTTTGGGGATAATATTGTTCCCTACTATAGAGATTTTCTAGTAGATGGTGTTGGCTCTGGGCAACGTGCGATTGGGTTCAGTCGTTTGTTACAGCTCTATCGTGGCTATGCGAATAGCGACCGGGCACAGGGACAAAAACAACCCCGGTTAACTTGGGAAGTGGCCAGGAATTTAGCCACTCCGATCTCAGCGGCCTCTCCCAGTTCTCTGGCAGGTGGAGTAGGTGGCTCTCGGGGGGATGTCTATCGGCTGCGTGTGATGCGATCGCCTGCTGCTAACGCCAGTCGCAATGCTGCTGTGACAAGGCAGGCGACGACTGAGCTGCTCGTTTCCTATGATCAATTGACCACTAAGCTTAAACAGTTGAATCGTTCCGGCAGTAAGGTCATGAGTGTGACTGCCATCTAGATCCACCGTTTAAATCTATATTCCATTGCGAAGTTATTGAAAGGAGAATGTTAGGTGGCTATTACAACAGCAGCTTCTCGCCTAGGAACATCAGCGTTTAGTGAGACTGCTCCCTTAGAGCTGCGTCCCAATGCGAGTCAGCGAGATATTGAATCGGTTATTTTGGCTGTTTATAAGCAGGTATTGGGCAATCCCCACCTGCTGGAGTCTGACCGTCTCGTGATTGCCGAGTCGTTATTACGCGATTTTAAAATTACTGTCCAAGAATTTGTCCGTCAAGTGGCCAAATCGGAGTTGTATAAACAAAAGTTTTTTTACAACAGTTTTCAAAGCCGTACGATTGAGCTTAACTTCAAGCATCTCCTGGGGCGAGCACCCTATGGTCAAGCAGAAATCGTAACGCATCTGGATCTGTATGAATCTGAGGGGTTTGATGCAGATATTGACTCATATATTGACTCCCCAGAATACCAGACAAGCTTTGGTGAAAACATTGTTCCCTACTACCTAGATCTGGTGACAACTGGGGTGGGTCAGCGTACAGTCGGCTTTCCCCGTTTTCTACAGCTTTATCGCGGCTATGCCAGCAGTGATCGCGCCCAGTTGGTCGGCAAGGCTCCCCGACTCGTCAAGGACCTAGCCCGTAATAAAGCTTCTGCGGTCGTGACACCTTCAGAGCGTGGCTATGCGTTTTTGCCTGCGGAGAAAGGCGAGGCTGCGTTTAGTACATTTGGCGGCTCAAAGGCGTTGGGCGAGGGTCGCCTCTTCCGAGTAGAGGTTGCAGGCATTGATAAGCCTGGATATCCTAAGGTTCGTCGTTCTAATAGAACCGTTGTTATTCCCTTTGAAGAGCTGAATCATTATATCCGGAGAGTTCAGCGCCAAGGCGGTAAAATCGCTAGTATTACGAAGCTTTAGACCCCGCTCCAGGTTTTCCCAAAAGGTACTTCCCAAGGCCAGTCTAAACTCAAATTCTGCGCTTCAGGGTGTGTTCATTGCGCCCTGGGGCGTAGCCGTCTTGAGGTGACTTTTGCAAAATGTTGTCAGATTTAGGACTTGTATAAACGTGGCTATCCCCCTATTGGCTTATTCACCGTCTTGCCTGAACCAGCGTGTAGACGCGCTGGGTGCTCCAGATGATGAAGCTATTATCTATTCAACGGACGATCAGGTCTCTCCAACGGACATAGGTGATCTGATTGATGCTGCTTACCGGCAAATCTTTTTCTATGCATTTAAGTGGGATCGTGAAATCGTTCTCGAGTCGCAACTACGCAACCGGCAAATTACAGTGCGTGATTTTGTCCGGGGTTTGCTATTGTCTAACACCTTTATCGATAGCTTTTACGATAAAAACAGTAACTTTCGCTTTGTTGAACACTGTATTGAAAAGGTCTTGGGCCGTCGGACCTACAGTGAGCAAGAGAAAATTTCCTGGTCAGCGGTGGTCATGACTAAGGGCGTTAAGGGATTTGTGAATGCCCTGCTCAACAGTGACGAATACATTCAAAATTTTGGTGAGGACACGGTGCCTTACCATCGCCGCCGCATTTTGCCTAGTCGCGAGGTCGGTGAAATTCCCTTTAACATTACATCTCCCCGCTACGATGCTTACCATCGCGATCAGCTAGGATTCCCTCAATCATCTTTCGTTTGGCAAATCGCTGTACGCAACTTTATCCCTTATGACAAGCAGCCTAAAGCGGGCGACCCTATGTCATTTGTCAACATGGCAAAAAGCATAAACCCCAGAGCTACCTCGTCAGCGCCCCCTTCGACCGAACAGATTGATATTGAAAATACTGTGCCTTACCGCCCTCGTGAAGTTGTCAGTACGTCGTAGAGTCGTCAGTACTAGACCGGTGACATAGTAGGCCGGTAGGAGCACAAAACCTCGCGCCCCGTGCCATATCTGTCGGACCATAGCGACAGGACGTTACTAGAATTTTCTCTCCTTAAAAAAACACTTCAGAAGCGTAATTCTGAAGTGTTTTTTGTTTTCACCAATGGGCTGAGGGACTGGCTGCGAAATGATGGGTTCTGTACTGACCATGATGGTGTGGCGTGACAGAGGCGTTCGATTCTATTTTAGAGCATTTGCCTCTGTTCTTTTGGGGTTAGGCGTAAAGGTGGCTGATGGCGGAGGCGACTGCGCAACCAAACACATTGCCGAACAGTTAACAAAAGTTAATGTATTCGCCTAAAACTTAAAGAATAAAAACAATTGTGTAACGATCTCAACGGTTAGCTCATACCTTATAGAGTAGGGCGCTGTTTTTACTGCATTTATTTGGTTGCCTACCTGGTGATCTTAGAACTTCGCCACCTTAATTTTCAATTTGCCCAGTGCCGGAGCCAGTAGATGATGACATCTGTCCCTAAGGCCGCCGACCCTTCTTCTGTAAATGTTTCTTTTTGGAATGAGGTACTCGACACCCATCCCCTAACGGCTTCTGGTCAAACTCGACTGGCTAAAGCCATCACACTTCTCAATGCCCATCCGCGCACGGGTTGTCTGCTGGCGCTGCATCGAAAAAGGGTGGTAGGCATCGCCACCCGCCAAGACTTGATGGTGGCCCTTGCGGAAAATCCTGACTGGCGAACACTGCGGCTCTCAACTGTAATGACCCGTCCCGTCATTACAGTTTCTCAATCAGAAGTCACCGAGATTGCGCCGCTGGTAGAGCTAGTAACACGGCATCAGATCAGCTGTCTACCGGTGGTAAACAAAAAGGAGCATCTAGTTGGCATCGTGGACCAACCACGTCTGCTACGGGCACTTCAGACCCAACAGCAAGCCTCGATGCAAACAACAACAACAACGGCTTTAGAGAGATTTCAGGAGAATGGCCAAGAAGTTGATACTTTGCAGCAATATTATCCTCAACGAGCCCAACTTTTTGCTGATATTACGATCAAAATTCGTCAGTCACTACAGCTTAAAGACATTCTGCAAACCACCGTCGATGAGGTGCAGCGCTTACTTAGAGCTGATCGGGTGTTAATTTATCAGGTGTTGCCCGATGGTACCGGTAATACCATCAGCGAAGCAGTAGCTACGCCCTATCAATCCATTTTGAATATCCCTTTTCCAGAAGAGGTTTTCCCAAAGGAATATCGAGCCCTGTACGCCCAAGGACGGGTGAGGGCGATCGCAAATGTGCACGACCCTAAAGCCAACGTGTCCGAATGCTTGGTGGAGTTTATTGAACAGTGGGATATAAAATCCAAGCTGATTGTCCCCATTGTGCACCCGCTTAATCCTTCCCTAGAATCAACTACAGACGCTGCTGAGGAGAAGGCTTCTGCCCGTAAGCATCTATGGGGGTTGTTGATTGCCCACCAGTGCAGTCGGCCTCGCCAATGGTCAGACTTAGAGCTGGATTTGATGCAGCAGCTCGCAGGTCAAATTAGTTTGGCACTCTCCCAAGGCCAGCTGATGGCTTACTTAGAAGATCGCGTTAAGCTGCGGACCGCCGAATTAACCCAGGCAAACCACAGCCTCAAAAAAGAAATTAATGAGCGTAAGCAAGTCGAAAAGGCACTCCGTCAGAGTGAGGCTCAGCTACGGTTAATTACCAACAATCTTCCGGTACTCATTGCCTATGTCGATAGCCGTCAGCGTTATTTGTTCAACAATCAAGCGTATGAACAATGGTTGGGGTTTGCGCCAGATGCCATCAGTGGGAAATCCATGAAGCATATTATGGGGCCTGACTATTATCAACAGGTTCAGCCCCATATCAAGACAGCCCTCGCTGGCGAGCAAGTCACCTATGAAAGCGATATGGCGTTTACAGATGGCCGCGATCGCGCCGTCAGTGTAACGTACATTCCCCACCTAGAAACACCGCCAAAGAAAGGGAACACAACAGGCTCCAAACGCCGTAAAAAGAGAACTCCCCGTGTTAAGGGCTTTTTTGCACTCACCACCGATATTAGCGATCGCAAAGCCATCGAACGCATGAAAGACGAATTCATTGCCGTGGTCAGCCACGAGCTCAGAACGCCACTCACCTCCATCCATACATCTTTGAAGCTATTGGCAACTGGCCGTTTAGGGGATTTGAGAGAAGAAGGCCAAGAGATGCTGACGGTTGCTGATGAGAATACAGACCGACTTGTACGCCTCGTCAATGACGTCTTAGATCTTCAGCGTATCGAGTCGGGTGAGGTCACCATGGACGCCCATGACTGTGATACCACCAAGCTGATCGCCCAAACCATCGAAACCATGCACACCATGGCCCGGCTGCACGATATTGAACTCAAAACCCAAACAGAACCGCTGTTAATTTGGGCCGATCCGGACTACATGATGCAAACCTTAACCAACCTAATGGGTAACGCCATTAAGTTCTCATCGGCGGGCAGCACGGTTCACCTAAGTCTCCAAAAATCCTCAGGCAATGCCCTCTTTTGCGTTGAAGACCATGGCCAAGGCATCCCTGCCGATAAGCTCGCCAGCATTTTTGAACGGTTTCAACAGGTAGACTCTTCCGACTCTCGCAAGAAAGGCGGCACGGGCTTGGGCCTGACGATCTGTCGAAAAATTGTTGAACAACATGGCGGTAACATTTGGGCAGAAAGCCAGCTCGGCCAGGGCAGTCGATTTTATTTTACAATCCCCCTCTCTCCAAACCATGCCACCTAACGCCGCGAAAAAGACCATGCAACACCCCAAACGCATTCTGATCGTCGATGATGAAGAGTCCATCCAAAAAGTAGTGAGCTTGAGTCTAAAAATGGAGGCCAGCTGGGAAAGTCTTAAAGCATCTTCCGGCGCAGAGGGGATTAAACAGGCCGAACTCCACCAGCCCGATGCCATTTTGCTCGATGTGATGATGCCTGATATGGATGGGATTGCCACCTTTGAAGCCCTGGGGAAAAATCCTAAAACCCAGTCTATTCCGGTGGTGTTGCTGACGGCGAAAACCCAGGCGTCTGAGAAGCGCCTTTTCCAAGAGATTGGGGTGGCTGGGGTGATTACCAAGCCCTTTGAGCCCTTGACCTTGGCGAGAAAAATTTCCCAGTTGCTGAAGTGGCCACTGTAGAAATCTCAGCACGCACCTTTTTCTTAACATTTACCGTTTCTCAGCATTTACCTTTCTAGAGCACAGTTTTCGCCCCTAACCCTAACAGCGAATCTCAACAGCGAATCTCGACAACAGACACATCGATAATAAAAGGCAATAACATGAGAGTTTTACTCATTGATGATGACAATGCATTGGCGGCCCTGCTGACCCCACAGCTCACGGCCCAAAACTATGTCGTCGATAGAGTTGCCGACGGTGAAACCGGTTGGGCCTATGCGTCGACCTTTGAATACGATCTGATTATTTTAGATTGGATGCTGCCCCAGCTGAATGGTATTCGCCTATGTCAGCGGTTACGCGATCAGGGCTATGGGGTGCCAATTCTGATTCTCACGGCCAAAAATGAACAAACCGACAAAGTTGAAGGGCTCGAAGCGGGTGCGGACGACTATGTGGTAAAACCCTTTGATATTGATGAACTGCTGGCGAGAATTAGGGTGTTGCTCAGGCGATCGCACAACGAATCGGACCCTATCCTAACCTGGGGCAACTTGCATCTTGACCCGGTGAGCTGCCAAGTAAGCTACGAGGGCCAACCTGTCACCCTCACCGCCAAAGAATATTCACTATTAGAATTATTCTTACGCAATACCCATCAAGTCTTTAATGCAACAACCCTGCTCAGCAGAATCTGGTCTTCGGATGAGTTTCCCAGCGAAGCCACCGTACGCTCCCATCTTCGCCGACTGCGACAAAAACTCAAAAATTCCGGGGCCCCAGCTGATTTTATCGAGACGGTGCATGGCCTGGGATACCGTCTAAAATCCCTGGCCATCGATCTCAAACCAACCACAGAATCAGCACAATCCAGTCAGCGACAAGCCCTTTACTTAGACGGGCTCACCCAGGCCTGGCGCGCCCACAAAGGGGAGAGCCTAGAACGTTGGAATACCCTGCTACAAATTTCTAAAACGCTTAAAAAACAGGGTCTCAGCGAGCAACAGCAAACCCAGGCTCAGCAAATTGCCCATAGCCTCGCAGGCACTTTAGGCACCTTTGGCTTAATGGAGGGTTACCGCTTATCCCTACAGGTAGAACAACTGTTACTCGAAGCCAAAATCCAGCCCGGCGCAACCTTCTCCCCTATGCAGACAGCTCAATTCCACGCCCTGGTCACCACCTTGGGCCACGCCCTCGATGATGCGCCCAAACTGGCTTGCCCCGTCGAAAATGCGCCCCCTGCTCAAACCCTGCTCATGGTGGATGTGAATGGAATGCCCTTCATTCAACAGTTGATGGCGTTATCGGTTGCCCAGGGCTTAAAGACAACCGTTGCAGCCTCGGTGGAAACAGCCTCCCAGGCACTCTCGCTAAATCAGATGCTAGATCAGCCTTTGCCCATTGCGCGTGAGTCATTGGCCCAACCGGCGGATATGGTGCTGGTTAATCTGGTTGCAAGTGAAACCAATACGGTACTTGATGAGCCGATTTTACAGAAACTGTTGGACTTTATCACCATTCTCACCCAATATTGGCCCCAAATCCCCATCATGGTGATTACGCCCCAAGCAGACTTTGGTAATCGCCTGGATTTGATTCGTCGAGGGGGTGCGGTGATTCTGGAATACCCCGTGGTGCCCACCGCCGTTGTGGACATGATTCACCAAACCCTGCAACGAAATGCGCGGCTCAGCAAAATTATGATTGTTGACGATGATGCCCACCATTTAAAGCAGGTCGTTCAGCTATTGCATCCGTGGGACTTTCAGGTGACCCCGCTAACCAATCCCCAACGATTTTGGACATTGTTTAATCAGGTATTGCCCGATTTGGTGATTCTCGATATTGAAATGCCGCATATCAATGGCTTTGAGCTGTGTCAGGTACTGCGTAGCCATGCCCAGTGGCAACATTTACCGATTATGTTTTTAAGTGTGCATGGCGATCGCACCAAGCAAGAGCAAGCCTTTGCCCTCGGCGCTGATGACTACATCACCAAACCAATACAGGGCAAGGCTTTAGCCACTAGGCTCCTAAATCGACTTCAGCGATCGCAGGCCAATCGTCGCTGGAGCCAAGCTGCGGTGTAACACAACAACATACTGGATTGCCGCCGGCCCATTAGCTTAGATCTTCCATCACCCATAAATCTTTTTGTTTGTGATTTCTCTT
>JBCDAG010000053.1:0-25163 GCA_039186165.1 Cyanobacteria bacterium P01_F01_bin.53 | reverse complement strand
GAATCCCAGCACCTTGAGTCGTGCTCGGTCGCCCGGACTATTCCGCACCGGCACCGCGCTCGCGGATCGGCCCGGAGGCGCCGGCGGCACCGGAGCAGGGACCTCTTCCTCGTCGTCCATGATGAGCCATCCGCGGGATTTGGCATCCGACTCCGTCACAGGCACAGTTGCCACGAGATTCCCTGGCGTGAGAGCAATCTACGACAGCATCCGCAGATATACTCAAAACCACCTATTTTTATCAGACTTGAGTCACATTTTGGACACATCAAAAAATCCTTATGCAATAAAACGATTAACCACAGATCACATACTCCTGTGTTCGCCCTGGTTCACGCCCTAAAGAACTACAATCAGTAAACGTTAAGACAGTCAGCGTGAGTGATGGCTGACCAAAATTCCACTAGCCAGCCCACCGCCAGCCTATTAAGCCAATGACCTCTACCCTAATTGCCGATACCGATATTGCTGAAGCTGTTGAACAGCGCCGTAATTTTGCAATTATTTCGCACCCTGATGCAGGTAAAACAACCCTGACTGAAAAATTGCTGCTGTACGGAGGTGCTATTCATGAGGCCGGTTCGGTGAAGGCTCGTCGGGCTCAACGTCATGCTGTTTCTGACTGGATGGCCCTAGAACAACAGCGGGGTATTTCAATTACCTCTACGGTGTTGCAATTTAGCTATCACGACTACTGGATAAACCTTCTCGATACGCCGGGTCACCAAGACTTTAGTGAGGATACCTACCGCACCTTAGCTGCTGCGGATAATGCGGTGATGCTAGAGGACGCGGCTAAGGGATTGGAGCCTCAAACGCGGAAGCTATTCGAGGTGTGCCGTATGCGCGACATGCCTATTTTTACCTTCTTTAACAAGATGGACCGCCCAGGTCGAGAGCCTTTGGAGCTGCTCGATGAAATTGAGCAGGAATTAGGACTCACGACCTACGCAGTGAATTGGCCTATTGGTGGTGGCGATCGCTTTAAAGGTGTTTTTGATCGCCGCCAGCGAAAAGTCCATCTATTTGAGCGCACAGCGCACGGCAGCAAAGAAGCTAAAGACACCTTGCTTGATCTTGATGATCCTCGCCTTGAAGAGCTGGTGACCACAGAGCTGTACACCCAGTTCATGGAAGAGCTGGAAATGCTGGATGAGATTGGTCCAGAGCTGGATCTGGAAATGGTGCACGCTGGGCAAATGACGCCTGTGTTTTTTGGCAGCGCCATGACCAACTTTGGTGTAGAGCTGTTTTTAGAGGCCTTTTTGGATTACGGCCTGAAGCCCGGTCCCCATGAGAGTACTATTGGCCCTGTTTTGCCTACGAATGAAGAGTTCTCAGGCTTTATTTTTAAGTTACAGGCGAATATGGACCCTCGGCACCGCGATCGTGTGGCGTTTATTCGAGTGTGCTCCGGCAAGTTTGAAAAAGATATGGTGGTCAGCCATGCCCGCACGGGTAAGAGCGTGCGTCTGTCCCATCCCCAAAAGCTCTTTGGCCAAGGGAGAGAGTCCTTAGAGGTGGCGTATCCTGGCGATGTGATTGGCCTCAATAACCCCGGTGTGTTTGCCATTGGCGACACCATTTACCAGGGTGAACGGCTGGAGTACGAAGGCATTCCCTTCTTTTCCCCAGAGATGTTTGCTTATCTAAAAAATCCAAACCCCTCTAAATTCAAGCAGTTTCGCAAGGGTGTCTCTGAGCTAAGAGAAGAGGGCGCGGTGCAGATTATGTACTCTGCCGATGAGTCTCGCCGCGATCCTATTCTGGCCGCTGTAGGACAGCTTCAGTTCGAAGTGGTGCAGTTTCGCCTGAAAAATGAGTACAACGTAGAGACTCGGCTAGAACCCATTGGCTATAGCGTGGCTCGCTGGGTCACCGGTGGTTGGCCAGCGCTGGAAAAAGCTGGTCGCATCTTTAATACGGCAACGGTAAAAGATAGCTATGGTCGCCCAGTCCTGCTGTTTAAAAATGAGTGGAATTGCCGCCAAGTCGAAAGCGATCACCCTGATCTAAAGCTCAGCAACACCGCGCCGGTGGTTTCTGGGATGCAGCCTGAAGATATTTAGATGCCAGAGTATCTCGGGGCCAGTGATCTAGCAGACAGCTATTTCACCTGATGTCATCGATTATTACGATGTGATCAAGGAAATTAAGCGTTGCTAAGGTTCTGCATAAATGGGGATCGCCCTGTGTTTTATCGTTACGATGGAGCTAAAGCGGTCATAACGCTGCTGCCGTATTGATGGATAGGAGGCGTGACTTATGAATAAGAGCATTCTTTCGCTAGTGATTTTAGGGCTCTTTTTAGCGGTGCTACACGCGCCTAATGTCGTACTGGCTTTGGCGATGATTATGGGTTTGGTCACCTTAGCGGTCAAGCTTATTTGGTCCGTGATGCAAGCTTTTTCGACTTCTGGTCGTGCCCAGTCTAGGTATAGCGGCTAGGTAAAATCGCTAAGTACAGCACTTTGTTTGTGATGGCTTGTTGATGGCGATAGTGCCTGACTTGTGAAAAGAGACATTGATATCGTGAAAACAAGGGGTGCTCTTTCAAGGAGATCACCCCTTGTTTTGTGAGAATTGAACGTTGAAGGTGTATTCAGGTACGGACGGTTATCAGGTGTGCTGGGTCTTGTTGGGGCCTGATGAGGGTTCCCGCTTGTGTGAATTATTGTGGGCGGTTTGTCCACGACCCGATAAAATAGTTCGGTTGCATTTGGCTCTAGCTCCCCTTGATTGAACGCTATACCCTGCCTGAGATGGGCGAACTGTGGACAGACCAGTATAAATTTCAGACCTGGTTGCAGGTTGAAATCGCTGTTTGCGAAGCGCAGGCCAAACTGGGTCGTATCCCCGCAGAGGCGGTAGAGGTCATCAAGGAAAAAGCGGATTTTAGAGTTGAGCGCATTCTCGAAATCGAAGCTGAAGTTCGTCACGACGTGATTGCCTTCCTCACCAATGTGAATGAGTATGTGGGCGATGAAGGTCGCTATATTCACGTGGGTATGACGAGCTCTGATGTGCTTGATACGGCACTATCGCTGCAAATTGTGGCGAGTCATAAGTTGATTCTCACGCACGTTGAGAACTTGATTCAGGCCATTCGCTACAAGGCCCAAGAGCACAGGGACACGGTGATGATTGGTCGATCGCACGGCATCCATGCCGAACCCATGACCTTTGGCTTTAAGTTGGCTGGCTGGCTGGCTGAAATGCAGCGCCACCGCGAGCGCCTCACCCGCATTCACGATGAAATCGCTGTCGGGCAAATTTCAGGCGCGGTGGGTACCTATGCCAACATTGATCCTGAAGTGGAAGAACTTGCCTGTCAGCTCCTTGGCCTTCAGCCAGATACGGCTTCCACCCAGGTTATTTCACGCGATGTCCACGCTGAGTTCATCATGACGCTCGCGGGTGTGGGCGCTTCTATTGAGCGCTTTGCCGTAGAAATCCGAAATCTTCAGCGCACGGATGTGCTCGAAGTCGAAGAATTTTTTGCAAAAGGGCAAAAGGGCTCCTCTGCAATGCCCCACAAGCGTAATCCGATTAAGTCGGAGCGGCTGACGGGCATGGCAAGGATACTGAGAGCCAATGCGATCGCCGCTCTAGAAAATGTTGCCCTATGGCACGAGCGCGACATCTCCCACAGTTCTGTAGAGCGAGTTATTTTCCCTGATACCTGCATTCTGACCCACTTCATGTTGGTCGAAACCACCAAGCTGATTAAAAATCTTCAGATATACCCTGAGAATATGAAGCGCAACATGAACCTCTACGGCGGTGTTGTGTTTAGTCAGCGCGTGCTGCTCACCCTTGTGGAAAAAGGTATCAGCCGTGAAGATGCCTACCGGATTGTGCAAACCAACGCTCACCAAGCGTGGAATACGACCGGCGGTAACTTCCATAAGCTACTCGAATCTGACCCCCAGGTGAAAGAAAAAATCACCCCTGAAGAACTCAACGAGTGCTTTAGCCCCGACTACCAGATGCGCAATATCGATAAGATTTACCAGCGCTTGGATATTTAAGCTTTGGATATTTAAGCGATTGCTAGGCTATTTCTTGCCTCAATCATCACATGTCTGCCAGAAAAAGGCCCGACTGTATTGAACAGTCGGGCCTTTCTTCAGAAGTGTTTAGCAAGTCGTAAGGCAAAAAAGTTTGGCCGCTAGGCCTGATCGTCTTCATCCTCGAAGTATTCTTCGCCGTCTTCGCTGGGCTTATCCATTTCCTCCTTAAAGCCACGCAGGGTTTTACCCAATGCGCCGCCCAATTCAGGAATTCGCTTAGGACCAAAAACCAAAACGGCTACAACGCCGATAATGACCATTTCGGGGACGCCCAAACCAAACATGATGCTGCTCCGCTGTTGCTTTCGTTGGCACCATCATAAGCTTTTCTTGCGCATAAGCTTTTCTGGTGCCCCACTTTAGCCACACTGGTGACATTGCGTCATGTGGGTGACCCTTAGCCACGCTGATGACGTGTCTCCAACCAAATCCTCAGCTCTTCTTCTG
This sequence comes from Cyanobacteria bacterium P01_F01_bin.53, assembly GCA_039186165.1. Lineage (GTDB taxonomy): Bacteria > Cyanobacteriota > Cyanobacteriia > Phormidesmidales > Phormidesmidaceae > Phormidesmis. The sequence continues at coordinate 20,643 of JBCDAG010000053.1, read as the reverse complement.
ATTGAGCTGAGAATTTGTGCCCACTGGCTGGATCGTAAGCGTGCCATTGCAAACCGTCAGGCGTAATTTTGGTCCAAATTCTCAGCTGTTGGCTATTGGTTATCGAGTTCAACAACCAAGTGCCGACTTGCTTGAACCACGCGGTGATGTCGGGTTGAGAAGTGGGTGCTTGTGCCGCAGTCGGTGATGTCGTGGGTGCCCACAGCTTCTCTAAGCGTTGTCGGTGCAGGGAAGTAACTTGAGAAGTTGGCTGAGAGGAGTTTGTAGGAAATTGGCTGAAGCTGTTCATAAGAGACATTCCTTCGCCAGCGGTATGGCGATTTAGCTTGAAGATTGCCTGTGAAAAGATGCCTGGTCAGACAAATGCCTGGTGAGTCGTCTTGTCACAAGAGGCTGATTAAAAGGGCTAACGAATGTAGTGTTGGTCATTTGGCCTGTGAGAAATTTAGAGGCCAAATAGCCACAACAGTAAATCGGGTGCATGCAAGAGATTCGTAATTCGTTGTGTTGCATCCACTCTAAGAAAGCCACTTAAAAGTCGCAAAGGATATAGTAGATAGGGACTATGCAAAAAATAGATGCTCGGCGATCGCGGCGTTACGATAGCCTGTCAATAGGGCAAAAGCCTCTTTTTTTAAAGACTGGTGCTTAATGCCTGCCTCCCAATTACTGACCCTCACTTACTGGCAACAAGCATGGTGGGTAAACCTGCAAAAAAGCTCAGTGAAAAAGTAAAACTCTCCCAATTCAGAGCGTTGGTCACGGTTGCCAACACCGGCAGCTTTAGCGCAGCGGCCTTGCATCTGAATGTCAGCCAATCGACCATTAGTCATAGCATTGCGGCCCTAGAAGATGCCTTGGGTGTGATTTTGATTCACCGAGGTCGGCAGCGGGCCTCACTGACACCCGTGGGCGATCGCATTTTTGCCCAGGCCCAGCAAGCCCTTGCCCTGGTTGAAACGATGGGGCAAGAGGCTGCCCAGGCCAGAGGTATTGAAGGGGGGACGGTCCGGATTGCGGCGTTTCGTAGCTTAGCAAGTGAAGTGTTACCGGGTGCGATCGCTCATCTTCACCAGCACCACCCCACTGTCCAAGTCTCCATCATTGAGTTTGAAAGTCTTCAGGGCATTATCCACGCCCTGCAAGAAGGTAAAGCCGATATTTCCATGTCTACCCTTTTGCAGGGTGACGAGTTTGAAACCTTCTTGATTATGGACGATCCGTTTATCGCGCTCCTGCCGCCCAATAATCCTGAGTTGCCTAACCCGCTGACCTGGGACGACCTGCGCAAGCACCCGCTGATAACCTCTTCAAGTGATTGCTGCAAAGGACTCACCGCCAAGGTTCAATCTGCTCACCCCCCGGTTAACGTCGATTACTTTATCTCCAATGACTCGACGGCTGTGAGCATGACTCGTCAGGGCCTAGGTATTACGATGTTGCCTAAGCTCGCTGCCCAGCCAATTCCAGATCAGGTCCGTGTCGCTCAGTTGCCCTTTGAAATGGTTCGTCCCTTGGGCATTAGCTGGCTAAAAAGTGCATTGCTGACCCCGGCAACCTACGCCTTTTTAGACACCTTTACTCAGCCGCCGCCCCACCAAAATAGTGGACCTGGCGCTCGTAGTAATTCTGCTGACCATCAGCAAAAGATTCAGCGCAATCACAAGGCCAGCAACGCAGACCTAGCTGTGCAGTATGGTGATGAGCATGCACCGCCCAGTGACGCGCACCATGACGCACCAGTCTGCAATGAGAAAGCTTCTATTTCTGCTACCCGGCACCACTAAAAAGTTCTTTGCTGGCGGCCTCACCGCTGAACTTAATACGCTTAAGATCGCAAAGCAACTCTGTGAGGCTGAGGTCGTTACTTATCGGCAAAAAGAGCAACATACGCTTTTTTTAGACGATGTTTTGGGTGATACACGCTACGACCAGTGCATTTTTGTGGTGAGCTGGGGGTTTGATGTGCCTAAGCTGATCAAACGATTGGGTGATCGCCCGACCGTATACCACGCCCATAGCAGTGGCTATGGTTTTAGCCTGCCGGCACGGGTCCCCATCATTACTGTGAGTCGTAGCACCATGGGCTACTGGGGCGAAAAATCCCTGGCCTCTCTGATTTATTATTTGCCGAATGAAATCTCTCCAGCCTTTCAAAACCGGCAACAGCCTCGTGATGTAGACGTTTTAGTCCAGGCTAGAAAATCCTCTGAATATCTGCTGAACAAGCTAGTGCCTGCCTTGCAAAAGCAGTGCAATGTGGTGGTTTTAGATAGCTATGTCGATGATTTGGTGGGCCTGTTTAACCGGTCGAAAGTGTATCTGTACGACTCTGCTGAATACTGGGGGCGGTACCGATTAACGGAGGGCTTTGGCCTGCCGCCCATGGAGGCTTTGGCCTGTGGCTGTCAGGTTTTTTCGAGTGTGAATCATGCCTTGGCCGACTATCTAGATCCGGGCTTTAATTGCCATAAAATCGCAGGTTATTCTTCCGCATACGATGCCATCAGGATTCGTCATGTGATTGATACCTGGCCGGGGGAATCCCCTGTGTCAGAAGACTTTTTTGAGGCTTATCGGGCACCTCAAATTACCGATCGCTTAAACACCATCTTGCAAGAAATTAACCTGTTTTTTGATCATAAACCCCAGATGGCTAGCGATATTTCTCAACTCACGCGATTTCGCATTGCGCAGCTGACCTGGAAGCGGATTGTGACTAAGTTGAAAAATCGCTAGGTTAATGCAGCCATAGCATCTTAGTTTTTTCTGCTGGATTTTACGAGCGGACTTCAAAAATTTTTGACGAAGTTGCAGTCAGCTGTACGGATCTTTCGCGAACTTGTTGAGATTGGCTCAAATAACCCGAGATATGTTGATATCTTTGTTGAGGCCCTTGACCACTTGTCTGGCCGCAACAGGGGCCAGACAAGTGGTCAGTTGTCCGGGTTCACTCCATGTTCCTTGAAATCTGATTTTGGTAGTGAGTTTTTCATCATCAGTGCGATGTTAAAGGCTTTTCTCCGGTAGCTCGCGAGGAGTTGCCTCGACATCGTGATCGTGTTTTACGTTTTGGCTGTTTGGTCTGTTTTTCCTGATTCGAAATCGTTGTACCTGCGTGATGTTAAAGCCGTATAGATGGCGGTTGATCGCGCATGCATTGATTGACCAAGTTCAGTGGATTTAGTAGGTTCCCCTGGAAAAAACATCGGGAATACTCTGAGCAGACTTGTTTAATATCACCTTTTTCGCTGCGAGCATGGCTATTACTCCTTCAACTTCTGCTGTCATTGAGCGACTGAGCGATCGCTATGACATTGTGCAGTCCATTGGCCAGCCCTTTGGTTATCAGCAGCTCCTCGCGCGTGACACTCACCATCACCAGCCTGTGGTGATTAAGTCACTGACCCTAGAAGACAACACACCAGCCGGTGATATTTGCTGCTTTGAGCGCGAGATTCATTTGCTTGAGTCGCTCAATCATCCCACCATTCCTCGATATATCGAGTCTTTTACCGTCGATACGACCCATAACGGTAACAGCAGTAAGGGCTTGATTTTGGTGCAGGGCCATGATGGTGGTCGCACGCTGGCCCAGCGCGTTTCAACGGGCAAAATCTACTCTGAATCTGAGCTTCAAGAGATTGCCAGGCAGCTACTACAAGGCTTGATATATCTGCATAGTAAGGGTTTGGTTCATAGAGATATTAAGCCTGACAACATTTCGCTAACCAGTGCTTTGAATGCTTCATCTAGGAGCGGCCTAAGAGGGGTACTCAGTGGTCGTGAGACGTCGCTGGGGCAGGTCTCCTGGTTGAATTTGGGTACGGTGCAATACATTCAGGCGCAGCCTAAGGATTCATTGGTGGGTACCTATGGTTATATGCCCCCTGAGCAAGTGGGTGGCCAAGCGACGTTTGCTTCTGATCTTTATAGCTTGGGTGCGACGCTGATTTATTTGGCAACAGGGACACACCTGGGTGGGTTGCCCCATCGGCCTCACAATGGCCGTAAGGTTCAGTTTGCCTGCTCTACATCACGGCTGAGCGCCCCGATGCAGCAATGGCTCAATTGGTTGATTGAGCCTGCTGTGTGTGATCGCCCTGCCTCAGCCAAGAAGGCACTTTTTGCGTTGAATCACTTGCCCTTGGCCATGCTGAAGCAGCGCCTGTGGAAGCCCAAGACCTCGCAGATGCTACCTTTGCCCATTGCGACCTCTCAAGCTAAGACCCAAGAAGAGCCCTACTTTACCCATATCAAGCGCTCTAGAAAGCGCCGGTCTTTAGAGCTGGTGATCCCACCGGTTGGATTGCGTTCATCCCATTACCGGCAGGCCTTGCCACCACTCCTGATGGGCAGTGTGATGGGCAGTGTGACGCTCTACCTCTTTAGCTTGCTGGCGTTTTCGGCTGACATGCTCATGACCTTTTCGGGCGTCGCTTCTTTGGCGGCGGCTTCTCTTGGGGTACTAGGTGGGTGTTATGCTTTGCGTTTCCTGCAAGTGGGCTTCTTGCATTTGTGCAAGGCTTTTTTCCGCCAGGTGCATATTCAGCTAGAGTCTGATGTGCTGCTGATTGCCTATAAGTACTGGTTGCGATCGCCCGTGTATGTGGTGAATACCCGCCGAGAGTCCATCTACAATATCAGCGCCCTGCCCGACTGTGAGGCCCTACGAATTCTGACGCATCACAACCGTACCCGTTCACCCCGTGACAGCTACAAGCTGACGCTGAACGATGGTGCCCTTAGCCATCGTGACATTCGCTGGCTGACATCTTTGCTCAATGAATGGCGACGCCAGCCCGGTAGCTGCACTTAGATTTAGAATTGGGCGGTTTAGAGTGGGCTTAGGCCATGAGTGACGCTTAGGCCACTCGATGGCTTGATGCAGTTTCCAAAATTGCAACGACGGCTTGCCAGCGACCACTAGCCGAGATACTAATATCAGCTCGGCTCGGCTGACCTAGCCTGTGCCAGCAATATGTGTGACAGCTACGATCAACCCGATTTCTTGCTCCTCACGGGTTGGTTGTAGCTTTTTTTGTCCTGGGGGATAATCCCGAACCCTCTACTGGACTGCTAGATCAGCTGCGCGACTAGCTCAGCAAAGCCCTTGCCTGCGGGTGAGGGGGTGAGGTAAGTCGGTGAGTATGCCAGTGAGGGTAAATAATGCGCTACGTTTGCGACGCCTACTGAGTGGGGAAAGTGTTCTGCATTAAAGAGGCTTTCGTCGTTGGGGCTATCGCCTACGGTGAGCACTTCCGTCCTTTTGAGTAAGGGAAATTGTTGTTGGAGGACTTTGGCGAGGCCAGAGGCTTTGTCTTGGCGAGGAATTTTTAAGTGACACTGCACTGTGCTGTAGGTAAAGCCCATGGTTTGTGCTGTGCACGTCGCTTGCATCCAAGCTATGTCTTCTTCACTGAGGCCATCAATATTAAAGGTCCAGTCGGTAATGCGGTAAGGATTATCGACTGAGGGTTTGAGGTTTGGATAGCGCTTTTTGAGACGGTTGAAAAGGTTGGAGAGGCGATCGCGGTGCTGGGTCATACGCGGGATGTCGGGCAAGATAACAGGGGCGGGGTTCGTTTTGCTAATGTAGAGCCCGCCATTTTCGGCGATCGCGCCGACCACCGGTAAATAATTCACCAAGCCACTGACCCAACCAGCCGAGCGCCCAGTCACAATCAGCACCTCAATCCCTTTTGTCTTCAGCGTTAAAAAAGACTGAATTAGCTCAGGCGTAAACTCCCCATCGACGGTTAAAGTCCCATCCATATCCGTGGCTATCAGGCGCACCTGTGAGCGCACATCGGCAAAGTCAGATTGACCCAGCTCAGGTGTGAGTAACTGTGGTTGTAATGACGATGACAACGGTAAAGACATGCTGCTTTGGGCCCTCTCACCCACGAAAACGTATCAATATCAATTACCTTAACGTTCTCTGGAACGTCCTAACAGCCGTATTTTTAGCCGTATTTTAGTGGTGTTTACAAGAGCCTTCTAAAGGTGCGATCTCCCTGTTAGCAACCCCCTAAAAACCCTAACTTTAGCCATTCTCATGCACGAGTTGGGCACCCTGAGAGGTATCCGTTGCCTGTATTTGACGCCCTAACTTTTAGTGACTTCCTCATACCCCGGCCACTCAATCACCCTTGGACCCGATCCAGCTGCCCTCAGTGCTGGATTGGAAACGCCTCCTATGCTGATGGCACAGGCCACTACGACGCAACCTGCGGCGACACAACCTGCGGCCGCACCTCCACAGACAGCGCAGAAGCCAGTAAACCTATGGATGTATGCCTCCGGAGGACTGATGCTTTTGCTGATTGGTCTGGGAGTTGCATCGTATTTACAAAACCGTAAGCTGCAAAAGCAGCTGAAGTTTGAAAGCTATAAAAATAGAGAACTACAAAAACGTGTCAAGCTAGCGCTCACGACCATTGCCAAAATGGAGCGCAATCCAGATCTTATCCACTCGCGAGACTTTAACCTCGATTATCTGCGGATGCGGATGGAAGAGAAGCAGTTTAATTTTGCTATTGTTAACCAAATCAAAATTAAGGTAAAGCAGCGCATCAGCGAAGCGCTACGGCCCAGCCAGGCCAGCACAGGCATGGTGGGTATTGCTAGCAAACCCCGCCCTATTAATCAGGTGTTTGATGTAGAGTACGTTTCCCCCAGCGATGAGAAAAAGAGGAAACGCGTTCTCTTTCGTATTCAAATCCGGTTGATGAAGCTGCCGGCCCAAGCGACTTCTACAAGTGTGGCCGAGATCGTCAAATGCATTGAAAACTTTCTCAATCCGCAAGATGACGAGGGCTTTTGGCAACCGACCCTTCAGGGGCGCATTGCCAATATGAAGTGGGATCAAAAGGCCAAGCCCACCCCCTTGCTCATTTTGGAGCAAACCAATGAAGGGGTGAATGTCACCTTTAGAACTAAAAAAGATAAGCGAACCGCACGGTAATAAAAAAGACCGGCTTCTACATAAGTAGAAGCCGGTCTTTTGGGTAGCACGCTCAATCACTACCTCAATCGACAAGATAGATGCGATAGTTTGGCTAACTTATCTAAGCCAGCTATTTGAGCCAGTTTTTCAGTCGAGAAGCGACCTGAGGTCGCCGTAGCTTACGCATGGCTTTGGTTTGAATCTGGCGAACGCGCTCACGGGAAAGCTGAAAAATGCGACCGACTTCCTCTAGGGTGTGGGTTTCACCGGTTGTGAGGCCGTAGCGTAAGGCGATGATCTCCTTTTCTCGCTCAGAGAGGACTTCAGTGAGCACATCAGAAATCTCCTGACGCATCATTGACTCGCTGATTTTGGACTCAGGTGACAGCGATTTGCCGTCCTCTAGGAGTTCCATCAGCTCCGTATCTTCTCCTTTACCAACACGGTGGTTGAGGGAGAGCGACTTTCTCTGAACCTGCTGCAAAATGCGCAGTTGTTCAGGGGTCATGTCTAACGCGGCTGCAACTTCAGCCTCGGTCGGGGTGCGCTGTAACTCTTTGCGCAGCTCACGGTGGGCTTTTTTCAGCTTATTGAGCTTTTCCACAATGTGGATAGGTAGCCGAATAGTCCGTGCATCATTGGCAATAGTGCGCGTAATCCCCTGACGAATCCACCAGTAGGCATAGGTCGAAAACTTGTAGCCCTTGTCGGGATCAAACTTTTCGGCAGCACGATTGAGTCCGAGCGCACCTTCTTGGATGAGATCTAGGAAAGGAACACCTCGGTTTAGGTAGCGCTTGGCAATGGAGACCACAAGCCGTAGGTTCGAGCGAATCATTCGGCGCTTGGCTGCACGGGCCTTACGCAAGCGCTGCTTTAGCTGTGGTTCTGTGCAATCAAAGGTCTCTGCCAGATCAGCCAGTGTCGGACGACGACCAAGGCTTTCTTTGAGTTCTTCAGAACGCTCTTCTAATTCAACGATAATGCGGACCTGACGAGCCAGCTCAATTTCCTCATCGGGCTTGAGCAACGGATAGCGGGCCATCTCTTTAAAGAAAGCGCCGACAGCATCGTCCGTCGCAGACTTACGGTAGCGTGCAGATGCTTTGTCACGCTGGGTATATTGCACAGCGAATTGAGAATCCTCAGCCTCCTCTTCTAGAGAGGATGAACCACTGACGGAGACGGACTCTAAGAGGTCTGAGGGGGTATCTAAGTCATCTTCCCAAGTGGAACCGTTACCTAATGCGGCGGCAGAAGATGATGCAACCTGGCCATCGCTGGTGGATTGGCCCTGGGGAGGAAGGATTGCTGTCTCCGTGGCGACTTTAGTGGTGGCGATCGCAGTGAGCGAAGGGGCAGGCTCGCTGAGCGATGATAATGGACTGCTGATATCGGTATTGTATGGGGCTGTCATATTTAGAATCGGGTTCACATCATGACGATTGTCCAGGTGGGCTTAGAATGGCTCCTTGTAGGATTTCTTGGGGTACTCGATCACTATAGCAACCCTTTATTAAGAAACTGTGAGGACTAATAACTTACATAGATTTTTGAATCTCTTGAGGGCCTTTGCTATAAAGGGTTGCCTTTTTTATTACGTTTTTGTTTCTTTTGCCAAGTTCTTGATTGACGGTCAGTCAAATAAATCATTTAGTTTCTAATTCTATAGTTTCGAGTATATGGACACGGCAAAACAGAATTTGCAGATGTTGTGGGTAGAGGTACTGGTTGATTGCCCAGGGGCAAAAAGCCTCTACACCTATCGTGTTCCTAAAGATTTGGACGTGGGGCCTGGGGATATTGTGAGCGTTTTCTTTGGTCGACAGCAGGTCGGTGCAATCGCTATTCGCCTACTTTCTCAAGAGCCTGAGGGGTTAAACCCCTCATCAATAAAACCTATTGAAAGCATCATTAATACGTCCTTCTTTACTAAAGAGTATTGGGCCGTATTAATCCGTGTCGCTCGCTACTATCAGACTCCGTTTATTCGCGTAATTCGTACGGCCTTGCCGCCGGGATTGTTGTCTAGGTCACAACGTCGAATTCGACTGAATAAAAAGAGCGATATTAAGACAATTGAAACGGTGCTTGATCAGCTGCCAATGACACCATTAAATGCGCTAGCGGTGTCACAAATAGCACGACAATTAATCAAGGTGCTACGTAACTCCCCTCAGGGTGACTACAGTTGGCAACATATTAAGCAGCAGTTAAAGCCTTTGATGAAGCAGCAGCGTTATCCTTTGGGTGCACTGGCTCAAGCGCTTCAAAAGCTGGCTGCTTTGGACCTGGTTGAAAGTTACTTAGCACCGCCGCGCGGCCCTAAGGCTCAAAAACGTCAGGCAGTTTTGTTACTCCGTAGTGTTCAGGCAAGTGCGCAGGTAGATGCTGCTCCTAATGTGATCGCAAGTCCCCCATTAACGGCTCGTCAGCGGACAATTCTGGCTAATTTGGAGCGTCATGGCAGTGAACTCTGGTTAAGTGATGCATTACAGCTACTGCAAACCACCAGTAAAACCCTGAAAAAAATAGGTGAGCAGGGTTACTTAGTCATTGAGCCCCGTGAGGTGTTGCGGGCAGGCAGTCATTCGACAGCTCTGCCAGATACACCCAAGATGCTGACTGCTGATCAGGCGAAAGCGTTGGCAACGCTTCAGGGAATGGATGGCTATGGTGAGGCGCTGCTGCATGGGGTGACGGGCTCAGGGAAAACAGAGGTGTATTTGCAAGCGATCGCACCTATCCTTGAGGCTCAAAAGTCAGCCCTGGTCCTCGTCCCTGAAATTGGCCTGACCCCCCAACTAACCGATCGCTTTCGCAGCCGTTTTGGCGATCAGGTCTGTGTGTACCACAGCGGCCTTTCCGAAGGTGAACGCTACGATACCTGGCGGCAAATGCTCACGGGCACTGCCCAAGTCATTATTGGTACCCGTTCGGCAGTTTTCGCACCTCTGCCTAATCTCGGCATGATTATTCTCGATGAGGAGCACGACGGTAGCTTTAAGCAAGATCAGCCCATGCCTTGCTACCATGCCCGCCAAGTTGCCCGGTGGCGAGCCGAGGCTGAGAATTGCCCGCTGATTCTAGGATCTGCCACCCCATCGAGTGAGACCTGGGTCCGCTTTAAGGACAAAAGCACTCCTCGTTTGCACTACATTTCTCTCCCACAACGTGTCCATTCCCGTCCGCTGCCGCCTATCGAAGTGATCGATATGCGCCAAGAGCTGCACCAAGAGAATCGCACGATTTTCAGTCGCCCCCTTCAGCTAGCGCTTGAGGACCTAATGGAAAAAGGGAATCAGGGCATTTTGTTTATCCATCGACGGGGACACAGCAGTTTTGTATCGTGTCGTAGTTGTGGTCATGTGATGGAGTGTCCACATTGCGATGTGTCACTGTCATTTCATCAGATTCGTCGTGAGGCGCAAGCCAGTTTGCGCTGTCACTATTGCGGTTACTCTCAGGTGCATCCGCCCGAGTGCCCGTCGTGTAAGTCGCCCTACCTGAAAACCTTTGGTAGTGGCACCCAGCGCGTGGTGAATGACTTGGCCAAATTTTTGCCCGAGGCAAGATGTATTCGGTTTGATAGCGATACGACGCGTAATAAAGGGGCACATCGAGCTTTATTAGCGCGCTTTGCCCAGGGGGAAGCGGATTTGCTCGTGGGCACACAAATGCTCACCAAGGGCATCGACTTGCCGCAGGTGACCCTAGTGGGTGTGATTGCCGCTGACGGGCTGCTTTTCATGCCTGACTATCGGGCCAGTGAGCGGGCGTTTCAGACGATGACCCAAGTAGCGGGCCGAGCGGGGCGAGGGGAACAGCCTGGTCGGGTGATTGTGCAAACCTATAGCCCTGAGCATGTGGCAGTGAAGGCGTTAGTCTCTGATCAAGAAGTGGGGCCAGATCTGGAGCCAGAAGCCTTACCAGAAGCCTTACCAGAAGCAAACCCAGAGTCTTCTGTTCAGGGGACACAGGCTGGGTATAGGGCTTTTTTTGAGGCGGAGTTGGGCGATCGCGCTGATCTTCAATATCCACCCTATGGCCAGCTTGTGTTGCTGCGTATCAGTGGCTTGGATGAACGCATCAGTGAAAAAGCTGCTCAGCAAGCGGCCCATAGCCTGAGCCATAAACTACAAGAGCAGCTACAGCCGCTGAATACTGCAACATTAAATTCCACCTGCCCCTATGAAATTATGGGACCCGTCCCGGCTCCCATTTTTCGAGTTGCCCGTCGCTACCGTTGGCATATTTTGATCAAACTTATGCTCAATGTTGCTCTACCGGACTTGACCTATTTGCAACGACAAACACCCAAAGGGGTTAGCCTGACCATTGATGTGGATCCGTTGAACCTGTCCTAATCCCCTAGTTCTGCTTACCGACCGGTATAAAGACCGGCTCAATAGATAGGCAATCGCTACATAGTGCGATATAGACTCCTTCTGCGCACACATCACAATTAATCTTGATGATTTGTGATTTTATAGTGTGAGTGATTTTTAGCACTATCGTCCTCATCAGGCCTATCCTCATCAGACAGATTTCTTTCTTGCTCCGTAACCCTGACGCCAACCTGGCTAACCTACCTTCGAAAGGCGTTTTGATTGCGCTTTCAATCTTGTTGGTTTGGGCCTTGAGTTTCTACAGTGCTTTTACCACCGGAGCCCAAGCTATTGGCGTCTTCGGGTGCCTGTGCCTCATTCCATGGTTTACATTTTTGTATACCGGGCTCTTTGTAACTGGCCATGATGCCATGCACCAAAGTGTCGCCCCTAATCATCCCCGCCTCAATCGGGCGTTAGGCGAAATTTCCCTCTTGCTTTATGGGCTGATTCCTTACGATAAGCTTTTTGAATCGCACGCTAACCACCATCGTTTTCCAGCCAGTCATGGTGATCCTGACTTTCACGATGGTAGGCACACCCACCCGGTGCTGTGGTACTTCCGGTTTATGCGGAGCTATTGGACCGTGCGCCAAACGGTGGGCATTGTTGTGATTTACAACGGGCTGTACCGAGTTATGGGGGTGCCTGAGGCAAATTTGTTGGTGTTTTGGGCGATTCCATCCTTGTTGAGTTCGGTGCAGCTATTTTATTTTGGGACGTATTTGGTGCACCGTAAGCTGCCTGATACTTACAGTACACCGCTCTGTTCCAACAGTAATTATTGGCCGAGGTTGTGGTCTATCATCACTTGCTATAACTTTGGCTATCACCTCGAACACCATGCTTTTCCAGAGGTGCCTTGGTGGCAGTTGCCTCAGGTGAGTCGGGAAGCTTGTCTGCAAAAGGCTGCTCATATGACGACGGCAAACCAGAGATATACCAATGGCGGTAGTGCGTTGGCTGCAATTAAGAGACCTTTGGTCCAACGCGATCGCACTCGCCTAAACACATAAATGCTGGCAATCATCGCCAGTGCCAGCTCCACCGGCGCGGCAATCATGCCGTAATGATTGGGATCCCAGTAAGAAACAGCGCTTTCAAACCGAAACTGACTGAATGGCCAAAAATGTCGGTGCCCATCATCTACATGCAAGGGCAAATCCTGTAGGCAGTGCAACACAATACTGCCAAATAGCAGCGCGATGCCCGTTTTGCGCAGGTAAAACATCACCGCAATTCCCACCAGTGCCAGGGGAATGGAATTAAAAAAATCAAACAGGTTTTGCCAAAAAGGTCGGTAATATTCTTCACCCCAAATTTGGCTTTCTGGAATATTGGCAAACTTTAGCAACAGATAAAAGCCAAACATAGCCAAGTCAGGAATGAGAGCGCCCCAAATAATCAGTGGGTTCCACTCAGGCCGCTGCTTGCGACCCAGCAGCGCTAGGTTAAAAATGGCATGGGCAGGCGTGTTCATCTACGGCGACCTTTTAAGCAGTACACAATCAGTCCAGACACTCTCAACAAGCGTCCCAAAGACACCGGACACTTGTCCGATCACAAAGCTACATTGAGAGTAAGACTGTATCGTAATTTTGGCGTAATTTTAGCCGATGAAAATTGTTCCTGCGTTGGCTTTGGTTTCCCTTATGGCGCTGGGTGGCGCGTTGATTTTTACCAACCCCAGTGAAAAGAAATATGCCGAGTATCTTTCGCAAACGCTGACGGTAGAAACCCAGGTGGAGCTGTGCCAGCCGGAGGGCTTTTCGGAATGGCTGGGTAAGGTGGGTGCGGCCCTGAGTGCGGCGTGTCAGGAGCTAATTGCGGGTGGAAAGGAGCTTTCTAACGAAGAGATTCAGAGCATGATTTTGGAAAATACTGAGTACCAAAATCGTGTCGTCTTTAGTACGTATATTACAGAGACACCCTTTGGTAACTACAGAACTATTGGTGCGTTAGGTCGTTTCTTTACGAATGAAACCGAGGGCAATGCAGAAGGCTAGCCCCGGTAGAGTTTTTTCTTGCTACTCTTTTGCTACCCACCCTTCTATTCTCACACACCCTTTTTACTTGATGAGCCTTTAATGAGCCGTCCTATTTATTTAGACTGCAATGCCACCACCCCGGTTGCTCCGCAGGTGCTGGAGGCGATGCTGCCTTTTTTTACGGACTATTTTGGCAATCCTAGCAGTCTGAACCATTCCTACGGGTGGGAGGCCGAAGCAGCTGTTAAGGCAGCCAGAGAGAGTTTAGCGGAGGCAATTAATGCTGATCCCGTGGAGATTGTTTTTACTAGTGGGGCAACGGAGGCGAACAATCTGGCCATCAAAGGGGTTGCAGAATCCTACATGGCCCATGGCAAGCACATCATCACGGTTCAAACCGAACACAGTGCTGTTTTGGATCCGTGTCGCTATTTGGAAACGTTGGGGTTTAGCGTCACGTATTTATCAGTTCAAAAGGATGGCCTGATTGATCTGGTTGCTTTAGAGGATGCTTTTCAGCCAGAGACTATTTTGGTGTCGGTGATGGCTGCGAATAACGAGATTGGCGTACTACAACCGATTCAAGAGATTGGTCAGCTGTGCCATGACCGGGAGGTCATTTTTCATACCGATGCGGCTCAAGCACTAGGGAAAATTCCCTTAGATGTGCAGGCTATGAATATTGACTTGCTATCGATGACGGCCCATAAGCTGTATGGACCCAAGGGTATTGGGGCGCTGTATGTTCGCAGGCGTAACCCTCGGGTGCAGTTAGCACCGCAGCTTCATGGGGGTGGACAAGAGCGGGGATTGCGTTCTGGCACACTGTATACGCCTCAGATTGTGGGCTTTGGTGAGGCGGTGCGGTTAGCGATCACATCACAAGCTACAGACTCAGAGCGACTGAGGGGATTGCGCGATCGCCTCTGGCAAAAACTTTCAGCCCTACCCGGTATTCATCTAAATGGTCACCCCACTCAACGCCTCCCGAATAACCTGAATGTCAGCATTGAAGGCGTCAAAGGTAGTGCCTTGCTCTCGAAGGTGCAATCTGAAATAGCCGTGTCTTCGGGATCAGCTTGTAGCTCTGCTAACCCTGCGCCTTCCCATGTGGTTAAAGCCTTGGGTCGTAGCGATGAAATCGCCAGGGCGACCCTACGATTTGGCCTAGGACGGGAAACGACTCAAGAGGAGATTGATCGGGCTGTAGAGACTGTTATTAATGGCGTAGCAGCCGTCAGGTCATCAGTTTGATACGTTCCGGTGGGCCGGGTGAACGATGAGATACGCAAATCTGCCAATCCCTGCGACAATAAGAGCCGACTTCCTTCAGTGAGTGCATTATGGCTCCAGAAACGGCTCCAGACATGGCTCCCAAAAAACGGCGTAGCTTATTGGGTGGATTCTTGGGCGGTAATTCTAAACCGCTGACGATTTCCGTGGCCCTGATGTACACCGGCATGGGCATTACCTTGCTGTTTGTGCTGGCAGCGCTTTGTGCGCCCTTAATGCAGAGCTGGGGATGGATACAAGATCCCACTGCAGGGCTAGCCAATCCAATTCATGAAGCGCCTTCTGCGGCCCATTGGTTTGGCACGAGTCGCCAGGGCTATGACGTTTTTTCTCGGACGCTGTTTGGGGCGCGGGCCGCTTGGCAAGTGGTGCTGTTAGCAACGGCGATGAGCGTGGTGATTGGTGTGCCCCTAGGCATGTTCAGTGGCTATCGCGGCGGCAAAATCGACCGGGCGTTGCTGTTTTTCATGGATACGATTTACACATTGCCGGGGTTACTGCTCTCAGTGACGTTAGCGTTTGTGGTGGGTCGAGGTGTACTGAATGCAGCGGTGGCGCTCTCTATTGCCTATGTCCCCCAGTACTATCGGGTCGTGCGCAACCATACCGTGAGTGTGAAAACCGAGCTATTTATTGAAGCGGCTCAATCGATGGGGGCTTCTACTTGGGCGGTGCTCTCTCGCTATTTATTTTTGAACGTGGTGCAGAGCGTGCCGGTCCTGTTCACGTTAAATGCTGCCGATGCCGTTTTGATTTTGGGCGGGTTAGGCTTTCTCGGATTGGGGCTGCCTGAATCCGTTCCGGAATGGGGAGATTCTTTGCGTCAGGCCTTGGATGCGCTTCCCACGGGGATTTGGTGGACAGCGTTTTTCCCTGGCTTGGCGATTACCCTTATGGTGACGGGGCTGTCTTTGATTGGTGAAGGGCTGAACGAATTTATTAATCCTCTCCTGCGTCGGGAGAATTGGGATTAGGATGAAGGCTGAATCTACCGGTTTAGGGTAAAGATACGTCGGTGATATGCCTTGGTGATATGTCTTTAAGTGCGACCTCACAGCAACAGGCTCTGCTCAAGACATACCAGCGTCTTACCGATACCCACCGTTCGATTGTCCAAGTATTTGCTCTGCTGCATGAGCCGAAGAGCCATGCCAATGCGCTACAGGTTTGGAATCGGGCGATCGCAGATCCGAATGATGCAATTGAACCCCTTACCAGGGGCGGCTTTTTGGGACTGGTCACAGAACTCATTCAGCACGACCTGCTGATGCAGCAGTGGTCACAGGGCGTGCGCTGCAATCCGGCCATGCTGGAGTTGGTGATGAGAGATGTGGCGAGCACGGAGCGGTTTGAGCAGATTGCGCAGGCGATCGCACACCATTTTCCCATTCAAGAACGCTACTCGGGCGGCCCGCTTGATTTCTTAACCGAGGCAGAGTTTACTCGCGAACTGCGCATTGCCATTTACCGCCAAGACCGGCGAGAAGTGGATGGTCTGTTTGCAGACTTGCGCCATGCGAACTGGCATACCACCCTTACCTTTGCTTCCGTTTTTCAAGAGATTCTGACGAACCCTTTTGATATTGACTGGTTCAACAGACTCTCCAAAGAGTTCTTTGAGCTGGGGTTGAGCCTGGTGTTAGAAGACTCGGTAAAACGGTGTGTGCCCGCTGAGGAAGCTTTTGAGATTTTAGAAGATGCCTATCAGGACCATCAGCTAAATGCGGGGCTGTGCGTGCTGTATGCCGAGCAACTTTGGCTCAGGGCACGCCTGCAAGAAGCGAGTGAAGTGCTTGCGGGTGTGAGTGTGGAGAAGCCGCTGCGAGGAAAATATTGTGCTTTGTTGGGTGCGATCGCCTTCCTGGCAGGACACACTAAAGACGCCCTCGCTCACTATCAACAAGCGCTGAAAGCTACAGGTAAATCACAGTCTGCTCAGGCTACTTGGTTTCAAAGCCCAGCAGCTGCAGTGTTCTTTTTTGTGCTGTTAAAAACTGGAAGTGCTACGGCCCTTGCAGAAACAGAAAAGTACATTGGACTGCTCCAAAAACAGACTGACCATTGGCTCAAAGGCAGTATGCGCCCTCTGGCGAGTGTGTTGCACGGCCAGCAAGGAAAACTACGCCAGGTGGCAGGGGCTGCGGCCTACTTTAAAAATCATACGCTGAGCGATGTTGGCCTACCCGCTCTCCTCGAAATTTATAGTCTCTATTGGTTAGATGTCGATAATCTCGATCAGTGGGTTTCTGCTGAGCTACCACAGCTGTGCCAACGGACACTGCAAGCAGGCTATGACTGGATTGCTTTAGAGACAGCTGACTTGTTGAGTTGTTATCAGTCCCAAAACCCTTTTGTGCAAATGGCAACAGAGGTGCGACAACAGAGTGGGAGCCTGCCGCTGATAACAGTGGTTGAACGTAAGGCTGCTTGGGAGCTATCGCTTAAT
Organism: Cyanobacteria bacterium P01_F01_bin.53; assembly: GCA_039186165.1. Taxonomy (GTDB): domain Bacteria; phylum Cyanobacteriota; class Cyanobacteriia; order Phormidesmidales; family Phormidesmidaceae; genus Phormidesmis. The sequence goes on along the minus strand of JBCDAG010000053.1, from coordinate 3,579 downwards.
GCTCTCAGTAATTTGATGGGTGCAAAACCTAACAGTCAGGACTCTTCTGAAGAACCTACTTTTCGCTTAGCGTGGAGACTTCGTTTTATCTCTTCTACCTTTTGGTCACTTGCACCCTTGGAGCAAAAGCTCAGTGTAAAAGGTGGCTGGACAAAAGGAAAACCTGTTGCATTAAAGCGATTAGCAACAGAAAGTATTGCCTACTTGACCGATCAAGATCGTGAGCTTTGCGACACTTTAGAAGTGGAGTATGAGGATAATTATTATCACCATGCGTCTAAACCCAAATACTCATTTACGACCAAATCTTTATTAGCTTTGGTCGGTCATCCCTTGGTGTTTTGGAGTGACGCACCTGATGTCCGTGTGGATGTGATTGCTGGGGAGCCTGAGTTGCTGGTAAAGCGCTTAGAACCTAGTAAAACGGGACAGCAGGGAGACTATCTACGGATTGAGCTATTTCCGCCTTTGGAGAATCACGATATTTTGGCGGTGAAGGAAACGCCCACACGCCTAAAAGTGATTCCGGTGAGTGAGCAGCATCGGCAGATTGCTGAAATATTGGGTGCGAAGAATCGACTAGAGGTGCCTGCTGCTGCTGAAGAACGGGTGTTGGATGCGATCACAGTGGTTGCTAATCTCGTAACCGTTCAGTCCGATATTGGTGGCAGTACCGGTACTGAAGAAGTGCTCGCTAATGCCATTCCTTATGTCCATTTGGTGCCCGCAGGAATTGCTCAGGCGGGGCTGAAAGTCTCGCTGCGAGCCCGACCCTTTAAAGAAGGCGGCTCCTATTACCGATTAGGTCAAGGTGGAACAACAGTCATTGCAGATATTGGTGGCAAGCGTCTGCAAACCCAGCGAGATTTATCTGCAGAAGAGGACAGTGTCAGACAAATCATCGCTGCCTGTCCCATATTGCAGGACTATGAGTCAGAAGCAGGCGAGTGGCTAATTGAAGAACCTTCGGACTGTTTGGATTTGATACTGCAACTGCAAGCATTGGGTGACCGCATCTGCGTTGAGTGGCCTGAGGGTGAAAAGTTCAAGGTTTCTCGTCAGCTCAGCAGTAGTGACTTCAAAGTAAATATCCATCGTAAAAAAGACTGGTTTGAGGCGAGCGGGGAAGTGCAGGTTAGCGAAAACCAAGTTGTTGATTTGCAAGAATTTATGACGCTGATGGGAAATGCTACTGGGCAGTTTGTTCCCCTAGCCGATGGAGAATTTTTGGCCCTCACAGAAGAATTCCGCAATCGACTGAAAGCCCTACAACACATTTCTGCCTCTAAGGGTAAAGAGATTAAAATCCATGGACTCGCTTCCTTAGCTGTTCATGAAATGCTGAAGAACCTAGAGCAGCTAAAAGTCGATAGTGCCTGGAAGGCGAACATTAAGCGCATTCAAACGGCCCGCAGGATCAAGCCCAAGGTGCCTAAGGCGTTGAAGGCAACCCTACGGGATTACCAGCGCGAAGGCTACACTTGGCTGTCCCAACTGGCCCACTGGGGGGTCGGTGCCTGCCTGGCCGATGACATGGGCTTGGGCAAAACCTTGCAGGGGCTAGCGGTTATTCTTAGCCGTGCCGATGGGGGACCGACGCTCGTGGTTGCGCCCACTTCCGTGTGTTTGAACTGGGGTAGTGAGGCTGAGCGGTTTGCCCCTAGCTTGCAGGTCAAAACCTTTGGCAGTGATAACCGCCAGCAGCTAGTGGATAGTGTGGGTGCCCATGACCTGTTAGTGTGCAGCTACGGTCTGCTCCAGCAGCCAGAGGTCGCTAAGATGCTGGCAGCCGTGACCTGGCAGACGATTGTGCTGGATGAAGCACAGGCCATTAAGAACCCTTCGACGAAGCGATCGCACGCCGTGATGGATCTACAGGGTGACTTCAAAATCCTGATGACGGGCACACCGATTGAAAACCATCTCGGTGAACTATGGAACCTTTTTCGCTTCATTAACCCTGGTCTGCTCGGTTCATTAGAGAGCTTTAACCTCCGCTTTGCCAACCCAATTGAGCGCGATCAGGATGAGACTGCGAAAGATGCGCTTAAGCGCTTAATTCAACCCTTCATTTTGCGGCGAACGAAAGAGCAGGTGCTGACTGAGCTACCCTCGCGCACGGATATTACATTGCCGATAGAGCTGTCTACGGATGAGATGGCGCTGTATGAGGCGCTCAGGCGAGAGGCGATCGCTAACCTGAAAAACAAAGAAATCCGCGCAGGCCAAAAGCATCTACAAGTACTGGCTGAGATTATGCGGCTCCGCCGAGTCTGCTGTAATCCCTCGCTAGTGAAGCCTGAGTTATCCATGCCCAGCACAAAACTCGCTCACTTTAGCGAGCTGCTGGAAGAGCTGTTGGACAATGGCCACAAGGCTCTGGTATTCAGTCAGTTTGTTGATCATCTGAAAATATTGCGTAAACATTTGGATAAACAACAGATTTCCTATCAGTATTTAGATGGCAGTACGCCTGCTAAAAAGCGCAAGCAAAGTGTCGATGCGTTTCAGAAAGGAAAAGGTGACGTGTTTCTTATTAGCCTTAAGGCTGGTGGGACGGGATTGAATCTGACGGCGGCGGACTATGTGATTCATATGGATCCCTGGTGGAACCCAGCAGTGGAAGATCAGGCGAGCGATCGCGCTTATCGCATTGGCCAACAGCGCCCCGTCACGATTTATCGCCTGGTTGCTAAAGGCACGATTGAAGATAAAATCGTTGACCTTCACAAGCTCAAACGTGATCTGGCTGATGGCCTACTCTCAGGTTCGGATACGAGTGGTAAGATTTCGACGGAGCAGCTACTATCACTCATGCAAGCCTAGAGCTTAGCCCTAGTGCAGCGTCAAGCCTGAAAATTAGGGAATTAGGGCGGTAGGGAGCACGGTTTAAATACGTTTCCCCAATTTCCCTAATCTCCCTAATTTCCCTACAAATCTGGCTCTAAAATTAAGCATTGACGTAGCACCAGATTCTATATCACTTTTCTCCAAAGGCCTAAAAAACTTAATCGCACCCTATCATCATCGCAAACTATTAATCGCACACTATTTTTTATGAATAAGCAAGACTGGATTGAAAAGCTATCGCTGGTAGAACACGTTGAAGGCGGCTACTTTTCTGAAAGTTATCGTGCCGCAGAAGAGATGGCGACACCCCGTGAGGGCTCATCCCGTTCGGTGATGACCTCCATTTACTATCTCCTAACCGATGATCGACCGATTGATCATCTGCATAAAAACCAGTCCGACATTATGCACTATTTTCAGGCCGGTTCACCCATTACCTACATCCTGGTAAATCTTGAAGGTCAATTAAGCAAGGTAACGCTCGGGCTCGATGTGGCAAAAGGTGAGGTGCCTCAGCTATTGGTGCCTGGTGGCTATTGGAAGGCTGCTGTTTTAGAGTCAGGCGAGTATGGCTTGCTGGGAGAGGCCGTAGCGCCAGGCTTTGACTATCGAGATATGGCGATTGCCAAAGCCGATGAGATTAAGCAACAGTTCCCAGGTTTATGGGATGAGCTAGCACCTTATGTCAGGCTTTGATGTGCAATGCTCTCCCTAATAATCTTCCGGCTG
>JBCDAG010000052.1:0-25596 GCA_039186165.1 Cyanobacteria bacterium P01_F01_bin.53 | reverse complement strand
GACAGTTGGTCGGTGAGCGCTATAAATCGCTATTGGATTATTATGGGCAGTCATAGGGCTACACTGGGCCTCCATTTCCAACGGATATCCACACCATAGCAAGACATGTAGCGGTTTCTTGTACTTGTGTGTACACGGGAGCCGTTAAGGGGCGTTGGAGAATTTTCAGATGAGCCGAGTCGAGCATTGCCCGAAGGCACACAAGCCACTGCCATTTTTGATGACTTGGGGGCCGGGCGCACCCTTTTGATCTTGGGGGAACCTGGCGCGGGTAAAACCACGACTCTACTGAAGCTCGCTCAGAGCCTCCTTGAGCGGATAGGTGATGATCTGAGTCAACCGATTCCCGTCATTTTGAACCTATCGTCTTGGGCTAAAAAACGTCAGCCGATTGCAAAATGGTTAGTTCAAGAGCTGTATGAAACTTTTCAGGTATCCAAAGCGTTAGGGAAAACCTGGATCGAGGAGGAGCAGTTAGTCCTCTGCTTGGATGGGCTCGATGAGGTGGCAGCCAAACATCGGAATGACTGTGTCGAAGCGTTGAATCAATTCATTCAAGACCATGGCCGAACCGAGATGGTGGTGTGTAGTCGAATAAAAGACTACGAGGCTTTGGCTGAACGATTAAGGTTGCGCAGTGCCATTGTTGTTCAATTACTGACACCGCAGCAGGTTGACGAATATTTGGCACAAGTGGGAGAACCCTTAGCCGCGTTAAGAACCGTACTGACTCAAAATGCTGAAATTAAGGCCTTTGCCACTTCCCCCCTGATTTTGAGTGTGATGAGCTTAGTCTATCAAGGGTGCTCGCTAGACCAGTTGTCCCAGTTGAGTGATGTCGACAACTTTCGTCAGCATCTGTTTGGAGCCTACGTAAAACGAATGTTTCAACGACGGGATAACATCACCCATCGCTATTCCAATGAACAGACAACGCATTGGCTCGTTTGGATGTCTCAACAGATGGTTCAAACCTCCCAAACCGTCTTTTTAATTGAACGACTACAGCCCAGTTGGCTTCAATCTAGAGCACAACGTTTTCGATATCGTCTGGAAAGCTCACTGATTGGTGGCTTGATGGTTGGGCTGAGTGCTGGGCTGGCTGGTGTACTGATTGTTGGGGTGAATACTGGGCTGGTTGTTGGACTGATTGGTGAGCTCAGTGGTGGGCTTATTACTGCCATTAAAGGAGATATCCAACCAGTAGAGACTTTAAAGTGGTCTTTTCAGGCGGCAAAGAAATCTATTTTTACTGGATTTATTTATGGACTGATTGTTGCACTGATTGTTGTGTTTATCTATGGACTGCATGCTGGGCTGATGGTTGGGATGAGGATGGAGCTAACGGAGAGATTCAGGGTTTGGCTGAGTTTTTGGCTAAGCTACGGACCGAGTTATGGCTTGAGTTATGGCTTGATGGGTGGTTTGCTTGGTGGACTGATTGGTGGTCTGAGAGGCCCCGCTATGCAGAAGAGAACTAGACCAAATCAGGGTATTTGGCAGTCAACCCGAAATGCACTGACGGTTAGCCTGATTGGAGGTCTGATTGGAGGTCTGATTGGTTACCTGAGTTTTGCGCTGGTTGGTGGCCTACTTGGTGGCCTACTTGGTGGTCTACTTGGTAGCCTAATTGGTGGTGGTTCAGCCTGCCTGCGTCATTTCTCGTTGCGTCTTATGCTTTGCCGCATGGGTTATGCTCCCTGGAACTATGCTCGTTTTCTGGATTACGCGGCTGAACGGCTTTTCTTGCAGAAGGTCGGTGGAGGCTATATTTTCATTCACCGGATGCTCCTAGAGCATTTTGCTCAGCTGGAGTTGGAATAACGTAACGAGGTCCCAGATTATTTTCAGATTATCTGAAGTGCATTAAAAGCCGGTGTCTTTTTCGGAGGGTGGCTACCTTGTTTGGGTATTGGCAAAGTCGGTCACAGTTATGGTTTGTGTGGAAATGACCTAACGGACCGTTATTTCAAAACTGGCCGCTATTTCAAAACTGTTAGATAATCGTTGCCTGCTTCAAAATAGGTACAACCTCCTATGGCACAATAGTTAAACCCTCAATATATAAACACCGATAAACCTGTGAGTAACGCAAAGCCAGCAGCACGAAGAGCCGTTTTCCCCTTCACTGCGGTGATTGGTCAGGAAGACATGAAACTAGCGCTGATTCTCAACGTGATCGATCCTAAGATTGGTGGCGTGATGATCATGGGCGATCGCGGCACAGGCAAGTCCACCACCATTCGCGCCCTTGCTGACCTCCTCCCCGAAATTGACGTCACCGCAGGCGATGCCTTCAACCGCTCACCCAGCGATCCAGATGTAGCCGCTGAGCTGGAAGGTCAAGAAATTACAGCGGCTAAGAAAAAGGTCCCCATGATCGATTTGCCGCTGGGGGCGACAGAAGACCGCGTTTGCGGCACCATCGATATTGAAAAAGCCCTTTCGGAAGGGGTCAAAGCCTTTGAACCTGGCTTGTTGGCCAAAGCCAATCGTGGCTTGCTCTACGTGGATGAGGTCAACCTCCTCGATGACCACCTGGTAGATGTCCTGCTCGATTCCGCTGCCTCTGGTTGGAATACCGTAGAGCGTGAGGGTATTTCTATCCGCCATCCGGCACAGTTTGTTCTGATCGGTTCTGGTAACCCCGAGGAAGGCGAACTGCGTCCTCAGCTATTAGACCGTTTTGGCATGCACGCCGAAATCCGCACCGTTCGTGAACCCGAAATGCGTGTGCAAATCGTGGAGCAGCGCACGGAATTCGATCAAAACCCTGACGAATTTGCTGCTAAGTGCACCGCTGATCAAGAGGCCCTTCAGACCAAGATTATCGAAGCGCAAAATCGCTTGGCTGATGTCACCCTTGAGCACGAGTATCGGGTGAAAATTTCTGAAGTCTGTTCTGAGCTAGATGTTGACGGTTTGCGCGGTGACATTGTGACTAATCGAGCCGCCAAGGCACTCGCCGCTTACGAAGGCCGTACAGAAGTGACCCTCGAAGATGTTCAGCGTGTGATTGCTCTGTGCCTCCGTCACCGTCTCCGTAAGGATCCTTTGGAGTCCATTGACTCTGGCTTTAAAGTGGAAAAAACCTTCAGCAAAGCCTTTGGTGTGGCTGAGCCTTCTGCTAACGGTCGCCAGCCAGCGGGTGTGCGATAGTCATGCGGCTATTACAAAAGCGCTGTCAGACAAGCACTGTCAGACAAGTGCTGTAACGAAAGCGCTGTGACACAAGCTCAATGACACCAACCCTATGACAAAAAGTACGACCAAACGTATCCTGGGCCTCGACCCAGGACTGGCTATTTTAGGGTTTGGCGTCATTGAGTATGAGCCCGCTGAAATGCGGGCCCTCTCTCCCAATATCAAAACTATTGACTACGGGGTTGTGAAAACGACGCCTCGTACCGAAATGGGCGATCGCTTGTGCACTATTTACAACGATTTGCACAATGTGATCGATGAGTACAAGCCAGATTTGGTGTCCATCGAAAAGTTGTTTTTTTATCGGATGGGTAACACCATTGTGGTCGCCCAAGCTCGAGGAGTGGTGATGCTGGTTATTGCCCAGCGAAAGTTGCCTTTTGTGGAATACACGCCTGCGCAAATTAAGCAGTCAGTCACAGGGCATGGCAATGCGGACAAAGTGGAAGTGCAAGATGCCATTACCCGCGAGCTAAAGTTGGAGAGCGTTCCAAAACCCGACGATGCTGCCGATGGTTTGGCCGTGGCGCTGACTGCTTGGTTTCATCTGGAATAAGTTGCTGAATTTTGGGCTGCATTTTAGATAGATTAATAACAAACCTCCCCCTTAAAAACACTCATAAAAAGAAGGTCCTGTGATGCCCAAGTTTGCGACCCCACTTGCTACAGCAAAAGCAGAGAAGCTGATGCAGCCCGCACTTATCCGTGTCATTGACAATATTCGAAAGCAGTTGGATATCAGTGATTGGCAGGGAAACTATGAGGAAGAGCTGATTTGGCCTGACGGGACGACCGAAGAGCAAAAGCAAGAGTACGCTGCATTGCAAAAAGTGTTGCATGGCGTGCCTCCTGAAGAGCATGATCGGGTGGCTAATTTGATGTCCCAGCTCCCGCAGCCCAATCCGCTGTACACACTGCGTCTTACTAAGGACAACCAAGAAGACCAAACGATCGATGTGTGGGCGTTGTGTTATCAGGTGTGTGCGGTGAATGCAGATACAACGAATGACGAGGCTTTAGAAGCTGATACCGGTTTATTTGATGACGACGGCGAAGTGGATTGGCGCTTGTTAGATGACAAGACTAAAGCACTGTTAGAAGACATTTTTCAATCATTGCCTGGTTAGTCGCCCGCTGAATTGCGTCCCGCTGACTGTTGGCCTGCTGAGTGTTGTGCGTTTATGGGTTCTAAGACCGTTGCTACTGCGGTATCGGTTTATATACTGGAGCGTATCTATGTCATAGATATGCGTGGTCTGAAAAGTGTGATTGTCTATATATTAAATAGACATCATTGTTTGAAGGGCCTGCCATGCAGTTGATTGGAATGCTTGATTCTCCCTATGTTCGGCGTGTCGCGATCGCACTTCAAACCCTACAAATTCCCTACGAGCACTCCCCACTCTCCGTCTTTCGCAATGTTGATGAGTTCAGCCAAATCAACCCACTGATCAAGGCCCCCACCCTGGTGTGCGATGACGGTGAAGTCCTGATGGATTCGACCTTGATTTTGAACTACGTGGGCAAGCTTGCTAGTGCTGATACCGTCGCTGATAACAGCCTGATGCCCACGTCGATGGATGACTATCAGCGGGCGCTGCGGCTCATCGGGCTGGGCCTGAATGCCTGTGATAAGAGTGTGCAAATTGTGTACGAGCGTGACCTACGCCCGACCGAAAAACAACATCAGGCTTGGCGCGATCGCGTCCAAACTCAACTGACCGCTGCCTACGATTTGCTTGAACCCTACGCTGCCGAATCTGTCACGTGGCTCATCGGTGATCGCCTAACCCATGCAGACATTACCGTTTGCGTTGCCTGGCAGTTTACTCAGTTCACCAGTCCTGATGTGATTGAACCTCAGCGCTACCCAGCGCTTGCGGCACTCTCTGTAAAGGCCGAAGCGCTCCCCGCGTTCTGCTCAACCCCGCTCGAACCAGGCTGGCAACCCAAAGCTATCTAATTCTCAGGCAAATTCTAACGCAACCCCTGGACTCGTTATTCCAGTGTTTTCATGACTTCGTGATTGACTGTTGCATACTTCACTTCAAAAGAGTTTGGCTAACTGATGAAAATTGATCTATCCACTGTCCCTGTTGAGAGCGGGACGACTTATCCGGCTGATTTTACGGCTGTGGTCGCAGGGCGATCGCGCCAGCGCGTAGGTAATGCCGCCGGACTGAAAAACTTTGGCGTAAACCTGACTACCCTGGCACCGGGTAGTCAATCGGCGCTCCGGCATTGGCATGCTGCCCAAGATGAATTTATTTATGTTGTCAGCGGTGAGCTGACGTTGATTACTGATGCCGGAGAGCAGCACTTACAGCCTGGTGATATGGCTGGTTTTGTGGCGGGTGATGCGAACGGGCATCATTTGGTGAATCAGTCCGACTTGCCAGCCGTGTATTTAGAAATCGGTGATAGAACGGCGCCAGATCGTGCAGAGTATCCCGATCATGATTTGGTGTGTGTGCCAGGGGCCTATGGCCGCAATCAATTTGAGCACAAAGATGGAGCACCCTATTTGTAAATAGCCAACTGTCATGTAGACGACTGTCATTTAAACGACTTTTGTGCACAGATTTGTGTGTAAAATGTTACGCTCAACAAGCTTTTTGACGGTTTTCTAGGGGGTTACTTTTTCAGTTTTTAAGGAAGCGATAAAGATCATGAGCATTGCAATTGGGCCCCTGCCGCATCTGGGACAATGACATTTGTGTCAGTCAATTGTTGGTAAAGGCTTAATTCAATGGTGTTTCCAGTGCGCAGGGTTAGAAGGTTGATTGCGCTAGGTGCGATCGCGCTTTCCTCACTCTCTCTTGTAAGCTGTGTCTCCAGTCAGGGAACGCACGAGAGCGCTCTACAGGTCCCTGCCACACAGCCGCTGGGTAAGCGTATTGGTAGCAGTAAGCCTGCTGCAATTGATCCAGCGACTGTAGCCCGCAGGCCACCCCCGATAGAAGCGTATTTAGGCAAAATTTCTCCCGCTGTTTTCAATCAGTTGAAGTATCTGCCTCTCATGGCTCCTGCCCATATTCCAGAAGACTTTTTGTTAAATAAGCACGACGTGACGGCATCGGGCTATTTTCTGATTTATCGCAGCCAAGTCGATCAGTGTTTTGCGATTGAATATGCCTCATCTGGAAGCGGTCCTAGTGAGCAAGTAGCAGATAATTCTGCAGATAGTTCTAATGGGCCATCGAGTGAACAAGGTGCGTTTTTAGATGAGGAGGCTGAGTCAACTTCTGAGCGTAAGCCTGAAAGCTCGCCAGCAGAATTGACTGAGGATGAGGTTGCTGGCCCCAATAAGCTGCCATCCTTACACCTTGTGCCGCAGTCACAAGAACTGGTGTTTTTTGATTCCCCTGTTTTTGGAGACAGTCAGAAGATATTTTATGGCAATGCGGCCCAGGAAATAGCCGCCCATGAAAGCGCTATTGCGACTAAAGCTATTGCGACTGAAAAGGTATCTGATGAAAACGGGGTTGACGGTGTGCAATCCCAGACCCTGCAAGCGCGCAGTCCTCAAACGGAGGCCAGTGCAACCACTGAACCCGCACAACAAAAAGCGCCATTCATTGCTCTAGCTTCTGGTCAAACAACGAAGGCTTCTCTCGTGAGCCAATGGTTGACCAACAGCAATGGCCACTATAGATATTTAAGTGGTGCCATCATTCCGCAAAACTACCCTGATCAAACTCCCTGTGTTGATGTTTCACTGGAGCAGTCTGTAAAAATTATCACATCACTTGCTGATCTAACTGCTGAACCCACTGATTCGATTGGAGAGGTGATTGCACCTCCTCAAAATTCGGACCTTTCTGATGCTAAGCCTGAAAACTAACGCTGCTGAGAAAAACTTTATAAGGTCTACGCAGAAAGTACGGCTGACTTGACTGGAAGTTTATTTCAAAAGTCACGGATTACTATCTGATGGTAAGTATATTTTTATACAAACACTAAGGCAGCCTACTGAGGTGGCTGCTCTGTGGTTGTAATCTCTTTTCGCCAGTGCATATTTCGTCAGTGGATAGAGATTTTCACCACATCAACCATAGGGATTTCACAATGAGTAGATACTATATTCTCGGCGCATTTTTTGCTTTGGCCACTTGGTCTAGCACGTTCGTTTCCGCTTCCCCTTCCCTCGCTGGTAGCTTGCAGGTTGGCTCAGCGGCGCAGGCTGGAGTGCGTTGGACACCTAATCCCGATCGTGGCAGCGCCTCTAGTACGCTATCTGGGGGGCGGCGGGGGGCGGCAGCGTCTGCCTGTGCGCTGGATTCTTCGCTGCCTGATCCTGCTGTCACGCTACTCGTTCCAGAAGGCACCACTGGGTTGACGACGGCTGCACAACCAACCCTCTCCTGGTACTTAGAAAGCGACAATGTGACTGATATGGAGTTTGTGCTGTCTCACCCTGAGCAAGCTACTCCCGTCTATACCCAGCGTATGAGTGCAGAGTCTGGGCTAGTCGAGGTTACATTACCTGAATCCGCTGCTTTGGAGATGGGCACACGCTATCGGTGGACCGTGTTTGTCTCTTGCAACAACGGTGACAATGAAGTGCATGCGCGCAGTTTTGTAGAGCGAGTGGCTGACAGTGAGCTAGAAGCAACCATCGATTCGATGGAGGCTATCGAGCGTGCGGATGCTTATGCGGCTAAGGGTATTTGGTACGATGCGCTCAACACGCTGGTCAATGCCTACCGTGAAGAGTCTCAACTTAGTACATTGCTAGAAATTCGCGATTTGTTAGAGCAAGCCAGAACAGAAGTGCCGTTGGATTTGTCTTTGGCGACGGCGTCTTAAGAGATGCCCTGTCTAGAGGGTCTGGTCTAGATATTCTGGCATAGATGTTCTGGCTGCATGACCATCACAAAAGGCTAAGAAGACGCAAGAGTACAAGCAAAAGACGTGGTTGGATCTAATTACAATTGTTTAAGTCGGCCTGCTTTTAAATCAGTCTTCTATGGTTTGTTTTTTCCCCATAGCTTGCATTTCCTTTGATCAATTGGCGTTGGTATCAGCGCATATTTCTTCGGTCTGCAAGTCGTGGGGATATTTTTATGGAATGAAATGCAGCTGATTATGAGGCTGTGCCCTTGGGCTTGTATTTACCGAACTTGCTGGAGTGAGGCTCTCATCGTTTGAGTGGGTTTACTAAGGATAGGTATTCCTTGTTCCATCAAGAGCTGTGACAAGGGCTGCTGAAAAGTTCCTATATTAGGTTGCTTGCCACCTTATAGCGTTAAGGACGATTTTACGTGGTCGATACGCCTCGAAAGTTGCCTGCCATGGGATGGACGAAGGTTCTTAACAGTTGGCGGCGGCGGTTCCTCAATCAGAAATATCTGGCACCATTGCTGGGGGTTATGGCCACCGGAGGAATATATGCCCTGCGAGGGCTGGGGGCTTTTCAAGTGTGGGAGCTTCACACATTCGATTGGATGATGAATCATCGTTTGGGTGAGCGGCCAGATAATCGCATCGTCATTATCGGTGTGACCGAGCAAGACATGATGTCTTTTCGCAATGCCTCACTTTCAGATGATTTGCTCGCTGATTTGATTGAAAAGGTAAAGGCGGAAAACCCGACGGTGATCGGGATGGATTTTTTTCGGAACGTTCGCCATGATGACGGCTATGATCGCCTTCAGAAAATTTTTGCCGAGACCCCTAACCTGATCGGCATTGAAAAAGTTATTGATGATGCAGCCCTCTCTGCTGTCGCGGGCAATTCTGTGCTGGTTCAAAATGATCAGGTTGCGGCCAGTGATCTGATTGTCGATATTGATGGGCGGGTGCGTCGAGGCTTTTTGTTCCCCAGCGCGGTCGGTGAACGGGTGATTGAAGGACTGGCCTTTCGGGTGGCGTTAGAGTATTTAGCAAGCCATGATATTGAGCCGAATGCTGATTCAGAGATTTTAGAGCTGGGGCAGGCCCGTCTCCCGCCTTTTGAGAAAAATTCAGGGGGCTATAGCAATGCCGATGCGGGTGGCTATCAGCTGGTGATGAACTGGCGGTCTAATTTAGAGTTTCAAACGTTTAGTGCGCAAGATGCGATTAATGGCGATATTCCGTCAGGGACCCTGCGCGACAAGGTTGTACTGATTGGCAGCATGCAATCGGGTGATGCTGATGTATTTTTTACGCCTTATAGTCACCGCCAGGGTTCAATCGGCATGCTTCCCAGCCATGGGATTGAAATTCATGCCAGCCTGACAAGCCAAATTATCAGTGCCGCTTTTGGTCAGCGTCCGGTGATCAAAATGTTACCAGGGCATTCTGAAGCCGTGCTGATTGCTGTGTTCTCTTGGCTGGGCATTGTGCTGTATCGGCTGGGACGTAATGATTCCCACCGCTTACGGCTCTTTGGGATTTGCTTTCTGGTGACAGTGGGTGGCAGCCATCTAGTGCTGATGTTGTCTGGTTGGTGGTTACCCGTGGTTCCGGTCAGCTTATCGTTGGTGGCTGCGCCGTTGATTACAAGATTGCAAAAGATCAATCGCTTGCAAACCCTGTCTCAAATTGACGAACTCACGCAATTGGCGAATCGTCGTAGTTTTCAGGAGCACCTGACTGAGGAGTGGCAGCGTGCGCTGCGATCTCGTGCCCCCCTTTCTTTAATCATTTGCGATGTGGACTATTTCAAGTTTTATAACGATACCTATGGCCACCCTCAGGGGGACGAATGCTTGCGTCAGGTCGCCAGTGCAATTGGTCAAGCGGTGCGTCGGCCCAGTGACTTGGCCGCTCGCTATGGTGGCGAAGAATTTGTGATTCTCCTGCCCAATACCTCTTCTGACGGTGCCCAGCAGGTGGCTAAAGATGCGGCAGCTAATGTGCAAGCGTTGCAGTTAGAGCACAAGTCTTCTAAGGTTTCTCCCCACGTGACGATCAGTCTGGGGGTGACTACGGTGATGCCGAACCAAACCCTGTCGGTGAGTACGTTGGTGGATACGGCGGATTTGGGACTGTATGAGGCGAAGCGACGGGGTCGAAATCAGATGGTACTGCGTTTGCCTTGGGCGGTTAGCTAGTAGCAGTCAGCTAGGATTGGCTGTGCCCACTTGTGTTGTGTGTTGACTCCGCTTGCTGAATTTTAAAATGGGCTGCTGATAGAAGAGGCCGCTGACGGTAGTCGTCTACTGGCGATGATCATTGTGATAATTTACCCTGGCACCGGCCCATTGCAGCTTATTGCGCAGGGTGCGGTAGTAGGAGTGGTCCTCCCGTAAAATAATGAACTTTGCCAGGTGACTGGCCATCCGAATATCAACCCGTTGACCGGGCCAAATGGCAGTTCCTAAGACGCCGTCTGTCCATAGCTTGGTATTGCCTTCAGAGTCTCTCAGGGGCCAAACGCTGACGGTACTGCCGGGGGGGAGAACAATCGGTCGGCTCGATAAACTCATCGGGCAAATGGGGGTGACGATCAGCGCATGCATGCCAGGATGCACAATGGGGCCATTGGCTGAAACGGTATAGCCCGTGGAACCGGTGGGTGTGCTGATGAGTAGTCCGTCGCCTTGGTACTGATCGACAACTTCGCCATCGATTTCAACTTCTAAGGTTGAGGTGATCATGCGGTTTGGGGATGCGGGCTTGACGCATATTTCATTGAGGGCGAAGTAGCGATCGCTCATGGGCTCAATATTGCCAGAGGCGCCTTTGTGCGATCGCGCCTGGAGCATCATGCGTTGTTGTACCGCAAAGCGATCGCCCAGTAGCCGCTCCCATACCTGCTCAAAATCATCAATCACATCAGAAGACTCAGCCAAAAATCCCAAATGCCCGCCCACATTAACTGCCAACATCGGAATGTCATCTTCAGCCAGATGACGTGCTGCGGCTAGGGCGGTACCATCTCCCCCTAATACGACTGCTAGGTCTATCGGTGATGGTGTAGATTCTAAAAAGACGGGGTAGGGATTATCTTTCGCACCACTGGGGCCCATCATTACTTTGGCGCCAAGTGCTTCTAGCTGGCGAGCACATTTATCAGCGCAGCCTTTACTCTCAGCATTGCCAGCTTTGTATACGATGATGACTTGTTTGAGTTCCACAGTCGTACCAGGGGGTAAAAAGACAAGGGGCTGGAAAGGCGCTTAAAAACAAGAACGTTGAGCAAACGGGATAAAAGCAAAAACCTCAAGGTTATAAGAACCTCAAGGCTTTAAGAAAACAAGCAGGAAATTCGCACTACTTTCACCGCCCAGATCTATCGGCCTAAAAGCTGGATTGAGCCTGCCGTTGTCTGTGGTGAGACGTGCTATCCAATAGCGCTACTCCTAGATCGCTACCATTTAAGCAAGTTGAATTGCTCCATATCTACCGTGTCGCGGTTACGGTAAATAGAGAGCACAATAGCCAGGCCAACAGCGGCTTCAGCAGCCGCAATCGTCATCACAAACACTGCAAAAACCTGACCTCTAATTTGGCCTGGATCCAAATAGTTCGAAAAGGCCATCAGGTTTAGGTTAACTGCATTCAGCATCAGCTCAATTGACATCAACACCCGAATAACATTACGGCTGGTGACCAGTCCAAAGACGCCAATAGAAAATAGGGCAGCGGCGAGGAGAAGGAAGTACTCAAGTTGCATGGGAAGGCGAGTAGGACAAAAACGACGAGACAGAGCGTAAACTTAGTCTTGACAGAAAGGTTTTGCCAGACAAGTCGTGACAGACAGTGAGCTTAGTCTTGCTCAGGAGCACCAGCGGCGACAAGCTCGCGGGGTTTTTCAGGCAGGGTGAGGGCTTCCTCTGAAGGAATGGCCTCATCCGGAATATACTCACGGCGCGCCAAAATAATAGCTCCAACCAGGGCAATGAGCAGCAGCACTGAAGCTAGCTCGAAGGGCAGTAGGTAGTCACTAAAAAAGTGCTGGCCAATCACTTCAATGGCCACGTCTCCAGCGGCAGGCTCACTTGAAATCGCCCAGGGGTGAGAGAGCACCATGGTACTAATCAATCCGAATATGCCAGCGCACACGGCGCCAGTCGCTGCTTTGCCAATCCAAGATTTTTCAATGGCAGTAAAGGTTTCTTCTTTGTTAACCAGCATAATTCCAAACAGAATTAAGACGTTTACTGCACCGACGTACACCAGGACTTGGGCGGCGGCTACAAATCCTGCATTGAGCAAAATATAAAGGCCCGCGACACTTATGAATGTTAAACCCAGCAAAAATGCTGAATACACGATATTGGAGAGTAGAACAACGCCCAGCGCTGAGGCCAGCATCAGTAGACCCAAAACGGCGACTGATACGAGTTGTACACCTTCTGCAAGGTTTAGGGTTGCGATGAAAGGATCGCTTAGGGGGGTGCTGAAGGGCACGCCTAATAATGCTACGGGCAAAACTATAGTCTCCTCAGGTGATATCTGTTGAGCCGCCAGCTAACGGCTTTGCGCTGTCTACTGTGAAAGGTCTCTATCTACTGTGTAAATCATCTACGCGCTGTGCCTCGTGATGGAAAGGCCGATGCAGTATTAGTCTAGCTGTCTGCTGCTGGCTTGCTAGCATCTGCTTTGGCTTTGTCAGCTTCTAATTCAGCCAAAATGTCTTGGGGTAGTCGGCCCGCACGTTGCGTACCCTTGGGCAAATCGTGTGGGTCCATGACACCCTTCGGCAAGTAACCAAATTCGCGCATTGGGGTAACCATGGGGTCATTGGTGACTTTGTAAGGTAGGCGACCTAAGGCCACGTTGTCATAGTTGAGGTTGTGGCGATCATAGGACGACAGTTCGTATTCTTCGGTCATAGATAGGCAATTGGTGGGGCAGTACTCCACACAGTTGCCGCAAAAAATGCAGACGCCAAAGTCAATACTGTAGTGATTGAGCGTCTTTTTCTTAGTGGCTTTGTTAAATTCCCAATCGACGACTGGCAGGTTAATGGGGCACACCCGCACACATACTTCACAGGCAATGCACTTATCAAACTCAAAGTGAATACGGCCACGATATCGCTCAGATGGAATCACCTTTTCGTAGGGATATTGAACGGTGACAGGACGACGCTTCATATGATCGAAGGTGACCGATAGACCTTGGCCAATGTACTTGGCCGCCTGGGCAGTTTCTTTAGCGTAGTCACCGACTTGTTTTAGAAAGTTCAACATGATGTTGTGAAAGGGGTGAGCAAGGTGTGGATGGGTGAATAAGCAGTGGGAGAGTGAAGGCTTCCCGCTCATGAGCTTCCCTTACGGTTAGGGGAACGCCGTGACTAGGGAGTGCCTACCCGCCAAAGGCAAAAGGAAAGGTAAGTTTCAAACCAGCTGTGACTAACAGGTTTACAAGGGACACCGGCAGTAAAAACTTCCACCCTAGGTCTAGTAACTGGTCGATGCGGACGCGGGGCACAGTCCAGCGCAGCAAAATAGTCAGGAATACAAGCAAGTAGGCCTTAATCATCGTCATGACGATGCCAAGGGAGGCCGCAATGATTTGTACCCATGGTGCAGTTTCGCTGACACCGAGTAAGCCGGTGATGGCTTCTACAGGGATAGGAAAGCTCCATCCGCCCAGGTAGAGAACGGACACAATTAGAGCGGAGAGCATCAGATTGACGTAAGACCCGACGTAGAACAGGCCAAACTTCATGCCTGTGTATTCGGTCTGATAGCCTGCAACCAGCTCTTCCTCCGCCTCTGGAAGGTCAAAGGGAAGACGCTCACACTCGGCTAGGGCCGCAATCCAGAAAAACAACGAATCCAACGGGTTGGCGCCAAACGTTCCATCCCAAAATGCCGTAGCCTGATTGCTGGTTGACAATATCGATGGTGCTCAATCCGTTGGTCATGAGCACAACCGCTAAAACTGCCAGGGCTAGGGGAATCTCGTAACTAATAGATTGGGCCGCAGCGCGCAGGCCGCCTAACAGGGAGTACTTGTTATTGGAGGAGTATCCCGCCATCAATAGGCCAATGGGGGTAATGCTGGATAGAGAAATCCAAAGGAAGATGCCAATGCCTAGATCCGTAATCACCAGGTTTTGGCCGAAAGGCACAATCAAAAATGACAGGAAAACCGGGATGACTACGATTGCTGGCCCTATGGTGAAGAGCCAGGGATCCGCCTTAGCCGGGGTAATATCAGCTTTAAAAATGAGCTTGATGCCATCGGCGACGGCTTGGAGGGCGCCTAAGGGGCCTACATAATCTGGTCCGATGCGCTGTTGCGCAGCAGCGGAAATCTTACGTTCTAGCCAGACTGCAATGAAAATGCTCACGGTCGCGACGACGAGCATGAGCAACATAGGCAGTGGGATCCAGACCATTTTCGCGACCCCTGCGGGTAAGCCTAGCTCTGTTAAGGCGTGGACGAACGTGCCTTGAAGGTCAATGCCTGGATTCATTCTAGTTACGGGCCTCTTTATCGGTGGCGCTTGGTCTGGTTTCTCTACAAGATTCTAGCGCTTAATCAACCGCTGTAAGCTCCTTCTAAGAGGATAGGTCTCCAACGATCTCCAAATGCTAAGGATTGGGAAAAGGAAATAGGTCCCCAAAAGTAGCTCCCAATAAAAACCCCCCAGACATAAATGCCGGGGGGCTGGAGTTCCTGAAAATCGTCACTGAAAGTATATTCATGTGAGTTTTGTGATTTGCCAAGAGGGGTAACGCCCATCACCTCTGTGAAGATACGCATTTACATGAACTTTACGTTTGCGTAATCCCCTGTGTGGTAAGGGCTTCATAGATTTTTATGTTTTTTACTTTTGCATAGAAAAACTGGGATATTTTTCCAGCGCTTTGGGCTAACGTTCTTCTTTATGAACGTTTTTCCCAAAGCTGTAAGCGTTTCTCAATCGGTACGTAGGGCTCGTTGTGGGGGCCGGTATAGAGTTGTGTGGGCCGGAAAATCCGGTTTTCCCCAATTTGCTCTTTCCAATGGGCCAGCCACCCAGCTACACGAGCGATCGCAAAAATGGGCGTGAACAGGTCTGTTGGAATGCCCAGCTTGCGATAAACCAAGCCAGAATAGAAGTCCACATTGGGATAAACGCCTTTGTAGCCAAGCTTTTCTTCCACGACATGCTCCACTTCGAGGGCCACATCGTAATAGGCATCGCGGCCAACTTTGGCAAAAAGCTGTTCTGCGAGTTTCTGTAAAATGACTGCCCTAGGGTCTTTCACTTTATACACCCGGTGGCCAAAGCCCATGATTTTTTCACGGTTGGCAATGCGCTCTTCGATGTAGGGTCTGACTTTATCGACGGTGCCAATTTCTTCGAGCATGGCAATGACCTGTTCGTTAGCACCACCGTGTAGGGGGCCGGCTAGGGTGCCCACTGCGGAGGCGATGACCGCGTAAGGATCGGTTAGCGTCGAGGCCGTGACCATGGCCGAAAAGGTAGATGCATTGATGGTGTGCTCAGCATGCAGAGTGAGGCAAATATCAAAAATGCGAGCCTCTAGAGGATCTGGTTCTTGCTCATTGAGCATGTATAAAAAGTTTGCCGCGTAGTCGAGATCGTCGCGGGGTTGAACGGGGTCGTTCCCTTTGCGCATCATTTTGAAGGCGGCGACCATGGTGGGGATTTTTGCCAGTAAGCGAACGACGGCATCTTGAACGTAGGCCGGATCTTTCAATTCTCTGCGAGAGTGAAACAATCCCAATGCAGCCGCACAAGCCTGGAGGGCATCCATCGGATGACCGCTTTCGGGGAAGCATTTCATCATGTCGCGAATGCGATACTTGAGGCGGCGGTGATACTGCACTTCATGGGCAAAGTCTTTCAGCTCTTGGCGGGTAGGCAATCCCCCCCAAATTAAGAGATAGACGGTTTCTAAAAAACTGCTCCGCTGTGTGAGCTCTTCGATACGGATGCCCCGATATTCTAGGATGCCGGCCCGGCCATCTACATAGCTGATGCCTGACTGCGTGGCTGGCACTCCTTCTAATCCTGGTCGATAGCCACATGTCTCTACACCCGTGTGCTCGGCCTCTCTCAATGCGGCCTCGGTTTGCGCGGCGTCGTTGGGTTCGCTGATCGTGTCCTTGGCCACCACGTCGTTCGTTGCCATATCGAGACTCCTCCCCTCCGAAAATAAGTACTGAGTGATTTGTTTAGCTGTTGTCTTACACCATATCGCTTAACCTCACTCTATATATGAGTTTGGCCCTACACCAGCGATGTCCTATGCCAGCTTGGAACCCGTAAAAACAGAAAAAGACCTGCGCATCAAGTGCAGTAGAACATCGCTGAGACAACAAAAGACCGTATAAACAAGCTGTAAAGACGTTTATACGGTCTTGTATGGGCTGTCTACAGTTCACCAGAAACTGTAGACAGAGATTGTGCGCAGTGATAGCCTACCTTGTCCTGAAGATTGTCCTTTAGTCTGTTCTTAGGACTGTCCTCAGGACAATCTTCAGGATGGTTCTAAAACTGCTCCTGTGTTAGTCCGTGTTCAGGACGCCATTTTCAGGATCGACCAGGCGTTGAAGTTTCTGCTTGATTTGTTTGTCAAAAACTTCCCATTTTTGGCGGTTATAGTCGCTGTTTTCGTAGTAACCAGAGAGGAATCCGATGGGGATTTCAAAGCCGCCCGCCATCGAGCGGCCACCTCCAAAGAAGCGTCCTTGACTGTCCTGACCAAAGGCTTCTTTGATGAATTCGTCTGGATCAAGGGTGATTTTGTTCGTGCGTAGGGAGCCTACGACCAGCTCTTTTTCCTCATCTTCATCGTGGACGATGCCATAAACCACCGCCGTGTGAACGTTCTCTTCGGTAATGAGGAAGTCTGCGGCTTGGGGAATGGCGTCGCGATCTTCGTATCGCAAATAGCCGACGCCTGCAATGGAAACACTGTTTTGCATGTGGCGATTTCTGAGCGATCGCTCAATCACATCCATGACCCGACGGGAGCGAGAGGCTTGGAGGACAGCGCTCAATAGCTGGGCATCATAGTACTGGCTGAGGTAGGCGGCAGCCACAAAGTCAGGCTCAGAAGCCTGCATGAGCTGGTTGGTGTCTGAACGCAGTCCGTGCATGAGAGCCGTGGCGCACTTTACATGGTGGCTATTGCCACGATCGAGCTGAATGAGGCCTGCCTGTAGGTATTGGGCCATCATGGTGGCCGTGGCATGGATATCTGGGCGAATATCGGCTAGCTCAGCGTCTAACTTGCCTTGGGGGGCATGGTGGTCAATCACCAAAATTAAAGGCAGCTCCGCGGCTTGAACCATTTCGGTGAGCTGGCTGGTAGTGCCTTGGGTGTCGATCAGGACATAGCCCTGATACTGCGACAGATCGGGGACGTCTTTAGCTTGGCTTGGCCAACGTTTGGCCGGTAAGCTCGTGAGCTTAACCAAGGCAATATTTTCTTGGTGGCTCAGTGTCCCGGAGTAGTAGATATCGCACTGAATGTTGTAAGCACTGGCAATGAGCCGATAAGCCCAAGCTGAAGACAGGGCATCAGGATCTGGAAAGTCTTGCAGGAGGACGAGCTGTTGAGTGCCACTGTGTCGCTTGAGGAGTGTTTCAAGATTGTTGGCAGGTGTGCTCTTTAGCTCAGTTGCAGAGCTGATGCTAGCTGCTGGCTTGTCCAAGGATTTCTCTCTTCGACGAGTGGGCCTATTGTTTGGAGTCCTATCTCCTTTGACTTGCTGGGAGAGTTGATTATCTAGCAAGGCGCTTTTAGGGTGTGACATAGGCTTTGACCGACGTTTTGAGGGGTGACCTCAGAGCAATGGAGCAGTGGAAGAAGGAAGACGACGGAAAGAGAGCGGGGCGTTTTAGGTTTATCAATCAGTTTAAATACTGGCGTTATGGAGATAGTCAACTATCAAAACATGTGAGATTGAGCATTATCCTATTATGAACACTCTGTTGGGCAGATCCCATGAGTCCTTATAGGGAGCTTTATAAAGTCTCTAGGACCTTTCGTCTTGATATTGAGGTGGATACCGAGGGCTGCTCCCTAGGTGAAATCCGTACCTAATACCTACCCATCAGCCAAGTGGGACAATAATCTGCTCGATTTAGCAATAATTCGCAGACCAGCTCATTGTCTGCATATTGCTTAAAAAAAGTGCCTCAAGAAAGAAAACTGTAGCGAAAACTTTTCTTTCTTTGGAGATATGGTGTGTCGTGATGATTTAGCTGGATCTTTCGAGGTTTTTGTTGTTGATTTTTGGCGATTGTCATTATTACTCACCTGCCCAATTGCGTTCCAATGCATTTAGGGTTGTGTTCCAATGCATTTTGGGAGCTGAGTGTTAACGGTAAAGAATCGATGACAGATGGTATTGGTTGAGTCCGATTAGTTTAGCCCAATAACGTAGCGTCGCCATTCCTGATGGATGCCACCTTTGACATGGCGGGATATCTCGAAATAAAGGCTGCTATGGGGCTTGCGCGGTTGATGGCTAAGCGGCATGCGCGCTTCTTTCGGGGTGCGGCTGCCTTTTTTGACGTTGCATCGCACGCAGGCGCTGACAATGTTTTCCCAGGTATCTTTGCCACCACGAGAGCGCGGAATAACATGATCTAACGTGAGGCCCTCACCCGCGTAGCCACAGTACTGACAAGTGTGACTATCTCGATGTAACAAATTCCGCCGGGTGAGGGGAATATCCTTGTAGGGAATGCGTACGTAGTGTCGTAAACGAATAACGGTGGGAAGTGGGAAATCAGGATAAATCAGCTCTTCACGCTGTTCGATTTGTTCCGCTTTCCCTTTAATGACCAGCACTACCGCTCGCCGCCAGCTGGTAATGTTGAGCGGCTCATAAGAAGCATTTAAAACGAGAACCTTACTCATTGCCTATTCTCACGTTGTCTATTCTCACCGTGCAATGGGGGACTGTTTAGTTGGGCCAAATTCTGTAATAGATGCTAGCACAGGCAAAGCTTGAAGGCTGGGTTTTAGAGGGTTAGAGCGCTGCTACACTGATTTACTACGTCTGCTTTAAAAGCATATTGATACCGCCTGTTGTTGCAATTGGTGGCTGTGGTTGTGTTGTCGGGTGCCTTTCTAGATAAGCTGTGAGGCTTTGTTCTAAAAGGGCTTTAGCCATTACTCAGAGAAAATAGTCTGGCTTTGGTGCGGGGCTACGATGTCTGAAACTCTTGACATATCAGCCTTGCCGCTACCTTTTACAACATTTTCTTAAGCGGTGATTCTGAGCGATTTCTATGGTGAGAATGTCATGCTTAGCTGGGACAAAACACCTGCCCTTGCTCCGATGCGCTGTTGTCGGGCTTGGGTCGAGATTAATTTGTCAGCCCTGGCCCATAATGTGCGTACGCTCAAAGCCTTGTTGCCTGCCCATGCTGATTTGATGTCAGTGGTCAAGGCGGATGCCTATGGCCATGGCGCTGTAACCGTTTCCCGTGTCGCGTTAAACTCAGGCGCTACTTGGTTAGGCGTGGCGACGGTCCCTGAAGGGATAGAGCTTCGGCAGGCGGGGATTACGGCGCCTATTTTGGTGATGGGGGCGGTGAATGCACCTGAAGAAGTGTGTGCGATCGCTCGGTGGCAGCTTCAGCCAACCATCGTAAATCCTAAGCAGGCGCTGATATTTTCAGAGACCTTGGCCCAGTACCGGCCTGAGATAGAGACGGTATGTTCTAATTCTGGGGGCAAGCGTGGTGCGGATAATAGTAGTCGCGAGCTGCAAGCTTTCCCCAGGGGTGACTGGACGTTGCCGGTTCATCTGAAACTAGACACGGGCATGTCTCGACTGGGGTTTCGCTGGCAGCAGGCAGTGGAGCTGGCCCGTTTTGTAAAACAGCTTGCTCACTTGGAAATTACCAGCGTCTATTCCCATTTGGCGACAGCTGATAGCCCTGACCCGTCGGTGATGCTGTTGCAGCACGAACGCTTTGAACGTGCGATCGCTGATCTGAAGCAGGCGGGGCTTTGTCCCCCGCGATTGCACTTGGCCAACTCTGCGGCCACCCTGGTTTCTACGCCTGCTTTGCCGTTGCATTACGACATGGTTCGAGCAGGGCTGGCAACCTATGGTTTGTATCCAGCCCCTCATCTCCAGGGCACAGTCACGCTGAATCCAGTCTTGGAAGTGAAAGCCCGTATCACCCATCTCAAAACCATCGAACCTGGTTCTGGGGTGAGCTATAACCACAAATTTGTAGCCAAGCAATCGATGAAAATTGCCATCGTTGGGATTGGCTATGCTGACGGCGTCCCTCGAAAGCTTTCTAATCAGCTAGAGGTGGTGGTGAATGGGCAGCTGGTTCGTCAAATTGGTGCGATTACCATGGATCAGTTAATGCTGGATGTTTCCGATCTCGATACGGTTCAGGAAGGGGACATTGTCACACTGTTGGGCGAAGCGGGCGGTCATCGACTGAGCGCGGAGCATTGGGCCGAGCTGACAGAGACGATTTCCTGGGAAATTCTCTGTGGCTTTAAGCATCGGATGCCACGGATTGAGGTCAGTAACTCGATAGATTGTTCTCCACAGGCTGTGGAAAAGCCTGCAAAAGCTTGATGGGCTTGAGGTATTTTCAATACTTTGTGGACTTTTCAGTGTGGACTTTTCAACGTGGCCTGTGGTTGGAATGGGCACTCGCAAATATTAGCCGAAATATTGCTAGAGCTTTCGCAGAGTTCTTGGTATTATGGTTTCTCACTTGGAGAAGTGGCTGAGCGGTTGAAAGCGGCTCCCTGCTAAGGAGTTATGGGGTGTAAACTTCATCGAGGGTTCGAATCCCTCCTTCTCCGTTGGTTTCAGGGGGTTTGCTTTAAATCTATTTAAGGAAAATCACACTAGAGAAATCGAAGAAAACGCCTTGGGTCATCGAAAGTGGCCCAAGGCGTTTTTGAGTATTGGGCAAATTATTAGGTTGCAGGCCCTATAGGAATAGTCTGTAATAATCCAGCTTCTAAAGGTTACGGATGGCCCAGAGCAATCGTTCGGGTGTTGCATTGGTATGGGCAAAGGAAAATAAGTGCTGGAAGCGGAGCTTTCCTTCGGTATCCAGCACGAATTGGGCCGGTAAGGGGGCTCCTAAGGCTTGGCCGGTGCCATATTGACGGAAGCTTTGGCAGCTAGGATCCACGAGCAAGGGCATCTCTAGCGCTAGGTCTTTTTTGACAATTTTGCTCTGGGCCATGTCCGTACTGGTAATGAGCAGTAGGGTTGCGCCGAGCCCTACAAATTGTTTATGGGCTTCTGCGAGTGCGAGTATGTGAGGGTAGCAAAAGGGACAGTACTGTTTTTCAGTAAAAATGCGTGTAAAGGCCAGGACAACTGGTTTTCCCCGATAGCTAGAAAGTTGGTGGGAGGAACCATTGGCGGCTGTCAATGTGATATCGGGGAGCGGTTCATTGAGTGAGAACCGACAGTGGGCTGGCACGGGCAAGAAATTGTTGAAAAATCGGCGATTGATAAGGCCGCGAAAGTCGGTGGAGGTTAGCTGCATGGGACTTGAACAGGGATGCAGGAGGGGGATTTATATAATCAAAAGCCTAATCAAAAAGCCGCCAGTTCTCAGCAAACACTGATACTGACGGCTCAACTTGACGGCTCATGAGTCCTTTTCTGTCAGCAAGACGTTTTGCGACAGGCATCTATAGGGATCTATAGGGCTCTACAGATGATTGTGTTCTAGGGAGATCTAGATAGCAGTACCTGTGTGACCTAGATATTGATATGACCTCGATGGCAAGCGTGCCCTAAACGGCTGCGAAGAAATCCTTGGACTTCACAGGATCAGGGTTCATGGTGGCGCTACCGGGCTCCCAACCAGCAGGGCAAACTTCGTCAGGGTGAGTTTGTACGTGCTGAATGGCTTGCAGAACGCGTAGGGTCTCATCGACGCTGCGGCCAAACGAGAGGTTATTAATAGTGGCGTGCTGAACGATGCCTTCCTTATCGATGATGAAGAGGCCACGTAGGGCAACGCCGACATCGGGGTCTAATACGTTAAAGGCGGTGCTGATTTCTTTTTTGATGTCAGAGACGAGGGGATAGTTGATGTCGCCAATGCCGCCGGACTTGCGATCGCTTTGAATCCAAGCTAGGTGAGAAAACTCACTATCTACAGAAACGCCGAGCACTTCAGTATTGATGTCGCTAAAGTTGCTGTAGTTATCGCTAAAGGCTGTGATTTCAGTTGGGCATACGAACGTGAAATCTAGAGGGTAGAAAAAGAGCACGACATATTTGCCACGGTAGTCACTGAGCTTAATCGTCTTAAACTCTTGATCGACAACGGCTGTCGCAGTGAAGTCAGGTGCGCTTTGGCCAACTCGAAGGCATCCTTGATTCGACTCGCTCATACATTCTCTCCTCTAAAAATAGACTGCAAGAATATTAACATTAATAAACCATCATACTCATAACGATTCTGCTTATGGATATCTTGAAGTTTAGCGATATTGGCGTTTAGCGATATTGGCTAAGCTAGCCCAGGAATTGATTGAATGTGGCGAATTAAGGGCCATTTCTGAAGGGCCATGTCGCTGTCAAAATGACTGTGGTTATTTTACTTTTCAGAAAGTTTATACGCAGTGTTTTTGAATGCTTACCTCAAGGCGTAAACGCTATGTGTAGCCAGTACTCCAATGGTTTTTGTCTGTGTTGGTTACCTGCTTCTGTTTATTAGGAGTGTTAACTTTGTTGTTTCTCAGTCACGGCTCATAACAACAAAGTTGTAATATTAGGTTATGGAGTTAAGTGCTCCAACGACAGATAACACAGCCAAGTTCAGCTTGCCTCTAACTTTTGAAAGGAGGATTTTATGACGACGGTTGTCTCAACATCTGTCTCTCTAAAAGGCAGCAGCATCCAGATAGCATGCGGATATTTCCTCAATTGGCTATAGGGAGTTTGAGCAGTCAGTACGTTTCGTTAAGTGGTCTTTTGGTTTGATGCTTTTAGCTCTGAAAGAGACTTTTCAGCTATCTCTGGAAACAGAGTTTGGCAAGGACTTGGCGAACAGCTTGGCAAAGCTACCTCCATATCGTTTGCACATATAAGTGAAACTCAACCGTTGACTAAGTCCTGTGTGCTGTTGTCTTCACCTAATTTTGAGCGTAAGATATTGGGCTCAAGCAATCATCGTTCCTTCTAAATATTTTCTGTTTGTAATCTCTTTTGCAAAATATCCTCCGATGAAAGTGGCAGGCGGCATTTTGTGAAAGAGATTTTTTCATGTTTGTTGTTTCGTGTTTGTTGTTTATGACGTCATTTGTTGGCATGCATTAGGCAACGCTTGAGACGTATCCGTATTGAATTGTTTGGGGAGCTTGCTTCTTAATACGCCATGGCTGCACTCGGCATAGACTTGTTTATCTAGTATGGATTGAGTGCATTGGATAACCTGTTCAACCTTGCCGAAACTGCCAAAAAGTGAGAGTGCTATCAATTTTGTAGCCATATTTTGCAGGGTTGATGTGAAAAAGCCCTAACGAAGGCAAAGCCCTAACGAAACTACAGTCGTTAGGGCTTTGCTTTGCAGATGTGGTTTGGGCATTGGGTTAGATTGCTCCCCTTAGCCGAAGTAGCTAGGCTCTTTACCTGGAATCCATTTTATGTTGCAGCCAATGCTGGGCTTTTGCGCTTCAGGGACAGCCTCTCCTGCGATTACCTGATCAAGGGCCGCTCTAAGATCGGAGCCTGTGACCGGTTTGTCATTGCCCGGACGGCTATCGTCTAGTTGGCCCCGATAGGCCAGTTTAAGGTTTCCATCGAATAAAAAGAAATCGGGGGTGCAAGCTGCGGTGTAGCTTTTGGCGACTTCTTGCGTAGTATCGTAAGCATAGGGAAAGTTGAAGTTTGCTCGCGTCACCTGTTCACGCAGCTTTTCGGGTCTGTCCTGGGGGTGGGTCTCAATGCTGTTGGCACTGATCGCGAGTATGCCAATGCCTTGGGCGGTGTAGTCTTGTCCAATGCTGCCGAGTGCCTGTTCGACATGGATGACAAAAGGACAATGCTGGCAAATGAACATCACCAGTAGGCCTTTTTTGCCCTGAAAGGTGTCTAATGTTAGGGTATCTCCGCTGACGACATCTTGGAGGTTGAAGGGAGGTGCAGGGGTGCCCAGGGCCAGCATTGTGGATTGGGTTCTTACCATGTGATTAGCCTCCTGCGCTCATGCCTGCCATGACCACTACGGAGAGCAGCAGGCCAGGGCTCAATAACAGGATCAAGAGGAAAAAATCGTGGAGTTCCATACGCAGTGGGTGTCTTGGTAATGAATGCGATATAGGTCAAGTCGAAAGGGGACAGTAGGCTCATCGATCGTTGGGCTCATCAGCAGATGCTTAGGCCGTTATCGATAGCATATACCTACGCCAACACTGTCTCTATAATGCCGAAAAGACAGCGAGAATATAGCGATTTTTGGGAAGGAAAGATAACGATTTTCTGAAAAATTACGTATCTCAAATTTTTCATTTGGCGTATCCTTACATTGAATTTGATTGATGGAAGCACATCCCATGGGCAAGAAATCAGGGCATCATCGCTACTTTGGTCGTTATGCAGGCAGTGGCGCAGGCAGTGGGCACCTCAGTAGTCATGGGCATCTCAGCGGTCAAAAGGTATTTGAAAAGGGAACTCAGGCTGAGCCTGAGACCCTTTCGATGGCACTCTCTACGAAGCTGTCGACTCGTCAAATGGTCAGTCGATGGTCGTGCTTGAGCCTGATGGCTTGTTTGGGTGCTGTGGCGTCGGTGGTTGCTCAAGCGATGCCTGCTTTGGCTGGTGAGCTCACCGAATGGGGCTACGATGTGCAGACGCGATCGCTCAACGTTGTCCTGCCGGATTCAGTCGCGCCTTCTGTTTCCGTCGTCGCGCCCAATCAGCTGCTACTAGAGCTACCTGACACACAAATTGGTGAAGTGGGTGGCCAGAGGGTCGGTGATGGATTGGTCGAAAACATTGTGCTGGAGCAGGCGACGCCTGACACAGTCTGGATGGTCGTAGAATTTGCGCCGGGTACTGTGTTGGCGGATGCTCAGACTCTGACTCACATGGATGCTGCTGGTGACAACATGCAGCAGTGGCAGATTTCCCCTGCGTTGCTCGCGAGTCGTCGAACAGCGGATGTCACGGCCTCGGCTGAACTGTCTGAATCAGCGGATTTGATTCCTGATGTCGCCAGTTCTGATGCGGGTAGTCTGCGGACGCCGTCTGTGAACATCGCCCAATCGCCAGAGTTTCCTGAATTGCCTGTGTTGGAACCGGCGCTGTCTATTAGTGAGCCTGTCAGTGTTCCACCTATAGACGCCAGTCCGCTACCTGTTTTGGAACAGCCACAGGCTGTTCCAACGGAGAATGATGATTGGTCGGATGATGGTTTTGCGGCAGAGGCTGAAGGACCTGTAGAAATTCCGGTCGTGAGTGAGTTTGAACCAATTGAAGCTGAGCCGTCTGAAGCTGAGCCGTCTGTGGCAGATGGTGGCTGGT
>JBCDAG010000051.1:0-25765 GCA_039186165.1 Cyanobacteria bacterium P01_F01_bin.53 | reverse complement strand
ATAATGTGGCCGAGTCTACGTTTTCCTCACATCATGAACACGACTTTGTCAATGCGTAACTTCTAGGTTCTTACCGCAGCCAATTTTTATGATGTTGTGTATGAGAGCCGGTAAAGTTGGGCACATTGCCTATAACGCCCTGTCCAACAATGCCCCAACGATTGCAAAGGCACTTTGCAAGGATTTTTTTAAGGATTTTGAGCTGTTTTGCGGTGTAGGTTCTACTGGTAGTTCAGCACATAGCTTTTTCAACGCCTGATAAAAAGTGGACTGAAATGCCCACAAGGCCTAGAAAAATATTCATGATGTGTGCGAGTATCAAACTGAACCGTAATTTCCCGGAAGCTGCTTGCGTCGGAGTCAATTACAATCAGCTCGCTATTTTGGTGATTTTCGTTTTATGAACGCTGCTCAGCGCCCGGTAACGCCTTCCCTTCAGTCTCACCCAAACGAATCTCTGCGAATTCCTTCTGTGGATTCTGCTTCGGAGCAGCCTGCATCTATTCGACAGGCTTACCGACCTAAGCGCCTACCCTATGCGGGCGCGCGTCATGCGATCGCATTTGAATCATCAGTCAAGCTCACCGTCAACTTATTGTTGGCCATTGTGGCAGCGACAACTATTGCTAAGCTCGTTCCCTACTATCAGTCTCAACATCAACGCCTCAGCACCCTTCAATCTTCTGTAGAAGCTGCTGAAGCCAAGAATTCTGAATTGCGGGATCAGTTCAATCGCAACTTCGATCCGACCCAAGCGTCCCGGATTATGCAGGAGCAAAGCGGTAGATCTTTCCCCAATCAGAAGAAAGTTATTTGGACAGCCCCACTAGATACCGCGCCATTGGATAACGTTGCTCAATAAGCCTTTTTCAGCCAGTTCCCTTTAAGTTACTCTCCGACAAAGGACTCCTGGTAAAAGAACACCGCAAAAGAATACCGAGGAACCGCCCAAGGCATTCATTAATAAGACGTGCAACCCATTAGTTAGCACGGACCGATACAATCATAAGTATAGATTTACTCGATTGTGTAAGGATGTCCTGTGGTTAACGCCGCTTTTGATGCTCGTGACGATGGCCGGATTCAAGAGGTTAGAAATGACGGAGATAGCGCTGCTCCCGCCTCTCCTGACCGGGTGGATGCGACCGATTCTTTAGCCTTTGAATTTGACTCGATAGAAGATGCGCTCGCTGACCTGGCCGCTGGTCGAGCGATTGTGGTTGTCGATGATGAGAACCGCGAGAACGAAGGCGATGTCATTTGTGCGGCTCAGTTTGCGACGCCCGATCTGATTAACTTTATGGCCGTAGAGGCCCGAGGGCTGATTTGTTTGGCGATGACGGGCGATCGCCTCGATGAGCTGGATTTGCCGCTGATGGTCACCAGCAGTCCCTTTGAAGACGAGAACGAGCAAACCGCCTTTACGGTGAGTATTGATGCGGCCCTTGCGTGGGGGGTAACCACGGGCATTTCAGCGGAAGATCGCGCCCGTACGATTCAAGTGGCGATCAATTCAAAAGCCACACCTCAGGACCTACGCCGTCCCGGTCATATTTTTCCGTTGCGGGCCAAGGAGGGTGGGGTCCTTAAGCGTGCAGGACACACTGAAGCCGGTGTGGATTTGGCCCGTTTAGCAGGTCTTTACCCTGCCGGGGTTATTTGCGAAATTTCTAATCCAGATGGTTCGATGGCCCGTCTGCCCGATTTGGTTGACTATGCTAAGGAGCACCAGCTGAAGCTCATTAGCATTGCCGATTTGATTAGCTATCGCTTGCGGCATGAACGCTTTGTCAAGCGTGAGGCGGTGGCCGCTATGCCCACCAAATTCGGTGACTTTCAGGTATATGCCTACCGTAATGAGCTGGATGGCTCTGAGCACGTGGCCTTAGTCAAAGGCGATCCCGCCACGTTTAAAGATGAGCCGATTATGGTGCGGATGCACTCGGAGTGTCTGACGGGGGATGCTCTAGGATCGATGCGCTGTGATTGTCGCATGCAGCTGCAAGCTACGCTAAAGATGATTGAAAATGCTGGCAAAGGGGTCGTTGTTTATCTGCGGCAAGAGGGTCGTGGCATTGGCCTGGTGAATAAACTCAAGGCCTATTCTTTGCAAGATAAGGGGCTAGATACCGTTGAGGCCAATGAGCGACTAGGTTTGCCTGTAGATCAGCGTAACTATGGCATGGGCGCGCAAATTTTGATGGATTTGAGTATTGGCCAGTTTCGGCTGATTACCAATAATCCGCGTAAAATTGCTGGACTCAAAGGCTATGGCTTAGAGATGGTCGATAGGGTGCCGCTGTTAATCGAGGCGACAACTTACAACGCTGAGTACCTGGCGACTAAGGCTAAGAAACTAGGCCATTTGCTGCTTCAAACCTATTTGGTCACAGTGGCCATTCACTGGCGAGATGATGAAAACTCCAGTGCTTTGGGGGATTCACTTTTTGAGGGTGCTGGCTCCAAAAGTGGTGGCCGGACTGAGGGGGTCGCCAAAGCCCGCTACGAGCGCTTAGAAAAGCTGCGTAGCCTGGGGCAAAAGTATGGCCTACTGCTGCAAGAGGAGGCCCGCTCGGTTGCTGTTGCCGTCTTTGGCCAGATGCCTCTGATTGCCCACTTAGGCTTAGATAAGTCCAACGGCGTGAGTGATGATTGGTATAAAGACCCTGATCATGAGTCTGTGAAGGTGATCGCAGCGTTGCTCGATGAGCTGATTGCTTGGCCCGATATCGACAAGCTGGAATTTT
Source organism: Cyanobacteria bacterium P01_F01_bin.53 (assembly GCA_039186165.1). Classification (GTDB taxonomy): domain Bacteria; phylum Cyanobacteriota; class Cyanobacteriia; order Phormidesmidales; family Phormidesmidaceae; genus Phormidesmis. The sequence continues at coordinate 23,018 of JBCDAG010000051.1, read as the reverse complement.
TAGTGTCGGCCAATGGTGATCCCTTTACCCAGCTAAAAGTGCGGCTCGAGCAGCAAATCTTCCCTTGGTCAGCATCTGGTTCAAACTCGGTAAAACCCAGCGATGTTTGTCAACAGCTAGAAACCCAGCGGATATACGTGTTTTCTCAGCATATGCAGGACTGAAGAGTCTAAATCTGAGAGAATCAATACAATAAGGGCTTGTTGTGACTGTATTCTGAAAATGCTTGGCCTGAAACGCTTACTCTGGCTAAGGCTCTAGACGACCTAACTGGCTAGGAATTTGAGGGGCAGAACTGGGTGAAGCAATGACTGGCTGGCTGCTTTGCCTGCGGGCAATCACATCGGGCTCAAGCGCTTCGACAGCTTCAACGAATTGAGTGTCTTGGCTAGTGCCACGGAGAGCGGGATTTGTTTCTAGCTCGCGGCGCTGTTGTTCTGTGATGCTCACATTGACATCCGGCGTGATCCCCCGGCTACTGATGTCAGTGCCATCAGGCGTGTAATAGTGGGCGACAGTAACAGCTAAGCCCGAACCATCGGAGAGTCCGTGTAGGCTTTGCACCAATGCTTTGCCAAAGGTTGGATTGCCAACGACGACGGCACGATCATTGTCTCTCAGGGCACCGGTAACAATTTCACTGGAGCTAGCAGACTGGCCATTAACCAAAACCGCTAGGGGTAAATCTGTAATTGCCGTGCGATTAGCGGTGATTTCATCGCTGTTACCGTCCCTATCGACGGTGCGCACAATACTGCCTCGGGGGAGCCACATTCGACTGATGTCGATGCTTGCCTGTAGCAGTCCACCGGGATTGCCCCGCAGGTCTAAGACAAAGGCTTCTGCCCCTTCTTCGGTGAGGGTGTCGATGGCGGTACGCATTTGCTCGGCAGCATGGGCACTAAATTCATCTAGGCGAATGTAGCCTACGCTGACGCTGCCCTGTGTCTGGAGTTCGAAGGTTACGGTTGGAACGGATACCACCTCGCGGGTCAGAACCAAGGTCTCTTCACTGCCGTCCAAGCGACGAACCGTCATTGTGATTTGGCTACCGCTATCGCCCCGGATTAGCTCAGAGGCATTCTCAACGGTGAGGTTACGGCTCGATCGGCCATCGATGATAAGAATAGTATCTCCTGGCTCAATGCCAGCTCGCTGAGCAGGAGAGCCTTCAAGGGTACTGCTGACGACTAGGTTTTCATCGGCTCTTTGTAGGCGAATGCCCACCCCAGAAATTTCTCCGGAGGTTTGCTCGGTAAGGGCGGAGTACTGTGCGGGATTGAGGAATCGGGTGTAGGGATCTTCCAGACGGCGCAGTACCCGACGCAGCTCACCGTAGGCCGCATCACGGGTAGTGTATTCGCCACTGAGTAGGGTTTGCCTAACGCCTAACCAATCTACTCGGTTGAAATTAGCGTCTACGTATTCTTGGTAGACAAGCTGCCAAGCCTCGTCCAAAACCACTTTAGGGCTGTTCTGAAAGGAGCCGTTTTTGAGGGGATTGCTTTGCAAGCTTATCTGAAGCTCTGATGATGTCTGAAGCTCTGATAATGTCTGAAGTTCTGATGCAGTAGCGGGCTGAGCGATAGGTGTCAACGCGCCTGTGACGGCCGCTGGCACCAACAAAGACGCAGCACCTACCGAGCATTTTTTCAGAAAGCCTAGGAGACAGGCAGTATTTTTCATTTAAGACAGAGACTGCTAAAAATCAAAAAGTGTAGGCAAGGAAGTTTATGTAGAACGTTTAGAAGTAATGAGGAGGCTAAGATAAAGAAAGTGTGTGGGGTGACTTTATACTTAATGCACTTGTTATTAGTGTCGAACTTTTTAGTTAAAACTTATAAAAAGAACAGGTAAAGTATTTTTAAAAATCTTACGTTTTGTAGACAGAGCCTTTATTCAAGGTAATCAATAAAATCAAACTCGTAAATAGGTAATTGTCAGGATGTGTAGGAAGTGTAGGTAATTAATGTGACTTGCTACACTCTTATTTTACTATGAGGCGCGGGGGCATTTGCAGTTCGCCGGTGCCAGCTAGTTGGTTGCCCTATCCCAATCTTCGCAGGGAATAAACTCTTTTCAGGATAATATGTCGCTTCTCTGTAGGATTACGCAGGCCGTTAGCGTCTTTTGTTGGCCTTTTAAGGGGGCTTTTATCGTCGTTCTCTGAGCATTTAGTCAGTTTGGTCGGCTTTTCTAAGATTTTGTAGGGTTTTATGCACGGCTACAACCCAGCGGAACGTTTTTTCCCCTATCTCACTTGGCCGCAGGTTGAGGCTTTGCCAGATAAGGCCAATACTCTGGTTATTCAGCCAATTGGTGCGGTAGAGCAACATGGTCCTCATTTGCCGTTAGTGGTGGATTCTGCGATCGCAACGGCGGTTGTGGGGCGTGCCTTGCATCAGCTAGAGCGTGCTGTGCCAGCCTATGCATTGCCGCCGCTTTGCTACGGCAAGTCGAATGAGCATGTGAATTTTTCAGGGACTGTAACGCTCTCTGTCCAAACCCTAAGGGCAGTGCTCATGGAAATGGCTGAGAGTATTTATCGAGCTGGGTTTCGAAAATTGGTTCTGGTGAATGGGCATGGCGGTCAGCCCCAGGTTTTGGAAATTGTGGCGCGTGATTTGCGGCAGCGGTATGCCGATTTAATGGTATTTCCTCTGTTTGTGTGGCGTGTGCCCCATGCTGTTGCTGAGCTGGTGGGGCAAGCCGAGTATGACGAGGGTATTCATGCCGGTGATGTAGAGACGAGTGTCATGTTGGCCCTATTGCCTGATCAGGTGCATATGGAAAAGGCCGTTCGCGAATTTCCGGCACCGTTCCCGCCGGGCAGTTTGCTGAGTTTGGAGGGCGCATTACCGACGGCCTGGATGATGGATGACCTGAGTCGGAGTGGAGTAATTGGTGATGCAACGGTGGCGAGTGCTGCTAAGGGCGAAGCTATTTTGGCTTCTGTTGTCAATGGCTGGGTGCAAGTGTTTAGAGAGATTTATGCTTTTTCAGGATTACGTCCCCAAGGCTGAGGGTTTGGGCTTGAGTGGCTGAGGGTTTGGGCTTAAGTTGTTGAGAGTTTCTCTGCTTGGGCTTATTTCTCTTTAACAGGAGTTATTTTTTGCTAGTAACGGTAGTGACAGCTATCACTAGGGAGCGCTGATTAAACAGACGCTTGATGGCAGATACTTGATGGCAGAAGCTTGATGGATATTTGTGAAGGGATCTTCGATTATCAATTTGATTGGCACTAGAGTCTTGGTATGCAATGCGCAAAAAGTGCTTTGAGAAGCTTATTGCGATTGCTGAGGTGTTAGGAAAATCAAGATATGCAGCGCTCTAAATCGCAGGTTACCAAGTCGCAAGGTACTGAGTCCCAGGGTACGAATCAGGCTACTGAGGCTGAGAAAGAAGTTATCGGTGATTTGGAGGGCAATGCGGACGGTAATACCGTCAGTGCAAAACAGCCTTTGGCCGATAAGTCGGCGATCGCAGGTAAGTCTCGGGTTAAATCCCAGTCTGCTAATGCGAAAACAGACGCCTCCGTAGAAGTCATTAAGACCTTGGCCGTAGATATTGGCGGGAGTGGGGTTAAGGCGTTGGTATTGGATGAGGATGGGACGCCGTTAGGGGAGCGCGATCGCATTAAAACTCCGAAGCCTGCGACCCCTAAAGCGGTCATGGCCGTGATTGAAAAGCTCGCAGACCAGCAGGGCGATTTTGACCGAGTATCCGTTGGCTTTCCTGGCGTTGTTCGTAACGGTGTGGTGTACACTGCGGTCAATTTGCATCCAGATTGGGTGGAGTATGACTTGGCTGGCATTTTAGCTGAGCGGGTAAAGCGACCCGTGCGAGTGGCTAATGATGCTGACTTGCAGGGGATGGGTGCCATTTCGGGTGAGGGTGTGGAAATGGTGATTACCCTCGGTACCGGATTTGGTACGGCGCTGTTTACCGATGGTCATTTGGTTGCAAATTTGGAATTTGGTCACCAGCGCTTTCGCAAAGGCCAAACCTACGAAGAGCAGTTGGGCCGTGCCGCGCTAAAAGAAGTGGGCCAGAAAACTTGGAACAACCGTTTGCTCAAAGCAATTAATGCACTCTCAAGGGGCTTTAACTACGACCGGCTGTATCTCGGTGGTGGTGAAGTGAAGCAAATTAAGGTGGAGCTGCCTGAGAATGTGATTGTTGTTTCGAATGTATTGGGCCTCCTCGGTGGCATTAATTTGTGGAAATAGGCTGTAGAAGTAGAGGATCTTATCTACAGTAGGAATAGACCGCTTTCGGTACAGATGCCATTGAGTGGAATGTCCCAGTCTTCGGTTGGGAGCTGGGGCAGTCGGGCGTATTCGTAGACGATGCCAATGGTGATTTTGTTTTTCCAGGTGTCATCGCTGAGCATGCGATCATAAAAGCCCCCGCCATAGCCAAGTCGATAGCCATTGATGTCGCAGGCGAGGCAGGGGACGAGGATGAGATCGACCTTGTAGGGCTCTACCAGCGGTGAGGCAGGGTCTGGCTCGGTAATGCCGTAGGTGCCTGGTCGTAGCGTCCAGGGGCTGGTGGGGTACCAACGATGCCATTTGAGCTGTTGGCCTTCGCAGCGAGGAAGGCCCCAGCTGCGCTGCTGTTGCAGCAGGATACCTAGATCCGGTTCGTCTCGAAAGCTGCAATAGGCCAGGGTTAGCTTCGATTTTGCAAACACATCCCAGGCCTGTAAGTGCTGGCAAATGCTGGCAGATTTTTCCTGGGAAATGCGCGATGGCATTTTTTGCCGAGCTTTGAGAAGGGCTCGGCGCTGGGTCTCTTTTTGGGTTTTCAGGCTGGGAGCAGGCATGCGAGAGCTGGCGTGAGGGAAGAACATTGTGGGGCATGGTGCTAGGCCTGCCCCATTCATAATGTGGCGAGAACAAGCGCACGTGTGCGTCAACTTGTGCGTCAATTAAGTCAGCCTATGTCGCCATTAGCTAATGGCATTTAGCTGATCGCATTTAGCTGATGGTATTGAGTTGATGATAGAGTCCCGAGATTTTCTCAATCACTTGGTCTGCGGTGAGATTGTCGGTGATGATTTCGATGGCGTCGTCAGCTTTCTTTAAAGGTGAGACGGCTCGGCTGCTGTCTTTGTGATCTCGTTCGGCAATGGTCGCAGTCAATGCCTTAATTTCTGGTAGGGGCTGATTGGAGGCTTTTAAATCCAGGTAGCGGCGCTGGGCTCGCTCTTCGACGGAGGCGGTGAGGAAAATTTTGATTTCGGCACTGGGGAAGACCTGGGTGCCGATGTCGCGACCGTCGGCGACGATGCCGCCCTGTAGTCCATATTGTTGCTGTTGCTCAACGAGTTTGTTGCGAACGGCTGCTTGCGCCGCAATGGTTGAGACGTTGCCAGTAACCGTAGCGTTGCGAATATCGGTGGTGACATCTTGGCCGTTGACTTCGACCTTGGGGGGCTGAGGTTCGCCTGCTGCGATATTGGCAATGAGTTTGATTTGGCAGGTGGAGAGTAGGGCTGCAACGGCAGCTTCGTCCGTGGGGGCAACTTTTTGCTCAAGGACGTACCAGGTGAGTGCGCGGTACATCGCGCCGGTATCTAGATAGAGCAATCCCAGGTTGTGGGCGATTTGTCGGGCGACGGTGGATTTGCCTGCGCCAGCAGGACCATCGATGGCAATGATGGGTTTTCGCGGTTGGATTTCTGGCTCGGTTTCTGGCTTAGTTTCCGGCTTAGTAGACGGGGTTTGAAGCACTACATTGTCGAGTAATCGGGCTTTGCCGACGTTTGCTGCGATCGCCATCATTCCTACAGTATTGATTGTTTCCAAAGGCTTTAGTGTATCAGGGTGGACCAGCTCTAGATAGTCCAAAATGACGGTCGGTTCGGTGGCTAAAATCGCTTGGGCCGCTTGCATGAGAGCGGTGTGCGATCGCTCTCCGGCCTGAAATTGTTTCTCGGCAGCCTGTAGGCTCCGTTGCAGGACAATGGCCTGTTGCCGCTCAACGGCTGTGAGGTATCGGTTGCGTGAACTCATCGCGAGGCCATCGGGCTCGCGCACAATCGGACAGGGCACGATCTCACCGCTTAAGTTGAGATCTTTGGCTAGCCGTTTAAGTATGGCAACTTGTTGAGCGTCCTTTTGTCCGAAAAACGAATGGGTGGGGCGGACAATATTGAGCAATTTAGTGACAACGGTGGCAACCCCTTGAAAATGGGTGGGCCGAGCACGTCCGCAGAGCCCTTTGGTCATCGCCTGTGGCGGCACGACTTGGGTGACAGTTGAAAGATCGGGCTGCGGGGTACCATACAGCTCAGCTGGAGATGGCATAAATATGATGTCTACACCCGCTGCTTGGCAGAGGGCCCGGTCTTCTTGTTGTGGCCGGGGGTAGCGATCAAGATCCTCATGAGGGCCAAATTGGAGGGGATTGACGAAAATGCTGACAACCACCAGATCACACCTTTGCCGGGCCTGCTCCATCAAGCTGCGGTGGCCCGCATGGAGCGCACCCATCGTCGGCACTAGGCCAACGGTTAGGCTGACGGTTTGTTGAGCTTGCTGATCTAAGTAATCTTGCAAGTCGGTGACGGTGTTGAACAGCTGCACAACGTTTTCTTTTGAGTAATTGACTGAGTAATTGGCCCACATTAATTTAGCGTAGGTTTGTTGTCGTCGTTTGAGGGATTAGGACGATTTGACTGACTTACCTGCGATGCCAAAGTAGATGCCATAGTAAAGGGGCTAAAGAAAAAAGAGTTCCTCCATGCGAAAGAACTCTTTGAGTATCTATGTAATTGTTGAAGCTTTTTAGGATAGAGCTAGATACGTTCTTGAGCAGAACCTTCCTCGCTCCATATAAGCAGCTTCTTTTGTAAAAACCCAGCTTAAGCCGGGTGGATTAGTCGGCAATGAAATAATGTGAGCAGCGGACTAAAGCACCCAGTTTAATTGAGTTCCATTCAGAAGATCTGCTGACTATTAGTTCGAGGGGCCTTAGTGAGTTTAGAGAGCCTCCTTAGTAAGCGAGGACATCAATTTGTACAGTACCTACGCCTGAATCAATTAGACCAATCACCTCGGCAGCGCCTTGGGAAAGGTCAATGATTCTATCGCCAGCGTATGGACCTCGGTCGTTAATTCTGACCGTAACCTGACGACCGTTATAGAGGTTTGTCACCAGTACATTGGTGCCGAAAGGCAAGGTTCGATGAGCCGCTGTGAGCGCATATTGATTAAAGGTTTCACCATTGGCACTGAGTCTGCCATGGAAGCCAGGGCCATACCAAGAGGCACCGCCAACGTTGCTAGAAACAATCGCAACGCTTTGAGCGGGGGCGACTTCAACTACAGGCTCAGGCTCAGGAAGACCTTCGATCTCAGAGACAGGTTCTGCATCACCGAGTAGGCGACGCAAGCGGTTAGTCACCTGAAGTGCATCTTCAACAGCATCTTCAGTGGTATCTGCCAAAACCGTGCGGCTATCGAGCTCAATGAGGTCTTCATCGGCCATGGTGACGATGTAGCCATCGGTTTCTTCATGCCAGCGAACTGAAATGTCTTCTGCATTTACAGCGGCTGGGTCGATCTTGCTACCGAGGTTAGTTGCCCTGAGTATGGGGTCAGCTTCCAAATCTGAGTTTAGAAGGTCACCAGCGGGGGCAGCTTCGGCCTCGAGGTCGAGCGACGTGTCGCTGATCGCAAGGGAAACAGCATCACTGCTGTTAGAAAGGCTGTTAACTTCAGTGCCGATGAAGGTGAGCACTGGAATGTCTTTGACGAAGAGGGTTGCAGCTTGTCTGCCATCAATCTCGTGGGCGTGAACAAGAATGTCTTCGCTGAGAGAAGGGGCAAGCTCAGCGCCGGGCTGAATGGTCTCGGAATCGCTGGCTGCGTCGTTAGAAGCAAGTGCTTCGGCTGACTGGGCCTCTGCAGACTGTAGCTCCGCAGATTGGGATGACTTGTTTTCAGGAGTGTCGTTTGCAGATTGGGCGGACGCGAGGGGCACTGACGTGCCGGTGAGCAGGAGGGCTGCTGCAAGGCCACTGGCAAACTGTTGTTTTATTGAACCTTTAGAAAGCACAAACATAATGGGCTACATCGCAACTGTTCAGACCTGGGCTGCTCACCTAACAGGCTTGTTGTTGAACGGTTGTGTCATAGCAGCGCTTGAATCCTCAATGTTGAATGAAACTAACAACGCCAATCTACACGAACAAATTTGCCTGAAGTTCGGGGTATTTTCGAAGCAACCCCTAGCGAGAAACTTCATATAGCCTTCACAAATGCCATGAAGTGACGAAATGTAAAGGCTTTGCAGCTTTCCCGTATGCTCTGCAAACATTTCATGATGCTTATGCCTTATTGAGCCACTGTTCCGGAAAACTAATCAATTAGGCTCGTTTTTTACTGTGCATAATGGAATAGTTTTTTAGGGATTATGCAATTAGTTGCATTATTTTTGAGTGTAAAAAGGATTTGAATGTTTCCGGATTAGTACCGAATTGTGCCCAAGGTGACCTTGAAATGCCGCTGAGATTTACAGTGGGTTGGACACTAAATGTGGATGTGGATAATCGCTTTTCGTTTGATTTGGGTGTGTGCCCTTACTAGATGTTGTGATTGTTGCCTCTGTGGCAGACGTTCTACTGTTACGGGCGTTTGTAATGAAATAATTCGAATTTCACCGTTTTTTTAAGGATTGATTGGTTATGGACTATCGGCAGGCTGGGGTGGATGTTGAGGCTGGTCGTGCGTTCGTCGATAAAATTCGAGGCATGGTCGATGGCACGCGTAGGCCCGAGGTCTTAGGTGCTTTGGGCGGTTTTGGTGGGTGCTTCGAATTGCCCAGTGGCTATCGCAAGCCAGTGCTGGTATCAGGCACGGATGGTGTCGGCACGAAATTAAAGATCGCCCAGATTTTGGACCGGCATGACACGGTGGGCATCGATCTGGTGGCGATGTGTGTGAATGATGTGCTGACGATTGGGGCGGAGCCGCTGTTTTTCTTGGATTATTTGGCGACGGGTAAGTTAGCGCCTGAACAGCTGGCGCAGGTGGTGGCGGGTGTGGCGAGTGGCTGCACCACGTCTGGCTGTTCGCTGTTGGGTGGGGAAACCGCTGAAATGCCTGGGTTTTATTCGCCTGGGGAGTATGACCTGGCCGGTTTTTGTGTCGGGATTGTGGAAAAGGATGAGATGTTAGATGGCTCTAAGGTGGCGGTGGGCGATCGCATCATTGGCCTAGCCAGCAGTGGTGTCCACAGCAATGGCTTTAGCCTGGTGCGCAAAATTGTGGCGGAAGGCGCCAGGGCCAATGGCGCTCAGGGCTATGACTGGGCTGAAACCCCTGATGCCTTAGGTGGGCAATCTTTGGGCGACGTTTTGCTGATGCCAACTCAGCTATACGTAAAGCCTGTTTTAGCGGCGTTGAAGTCTGAGCTGACCATTCATGGGATGGCTCACATTACCGGAGGTGGCCTACCAGAGAATTTACCCCGTTGCCTGGGTGAGGGACAAGCGATTCAATTAGAATTAGGCAGCTGGCCGACGTTGCCCGTATTTGAATGGCTGCGTGAAGCTGGTGGTGTGAGCCTACCGGATATGTACAACACCTTCAATATGGGCGTCGGATTTGTGGTGATTGTGCCCCCGGATCAAGCAGAGGCTGCTTGCACGCAGTTTGAAGGGGTAGATATTAGCGCCCATGTGATTGGTGAGGTGATTGCTGGTAACGGGGAGCTGCTTGGCCTGCCTCTGGGCTAACTCTGGGCTAAAGGCGTTTGGTGGGCTTGAGCTTAATACTCGACCTTAACAATAGATAAAGGTTTTTCACCTTGTTTTTTCAGAGCGCGGCACGCTTTTGCGAGCTAGGCTGTAGGGGCGTTTGGGGTTCAGCCTTTTGGGGTTTTACCTCCTATATATATAAGGAGTTTTTGAGTTGAGTGCGAATCAGAATAGTCAGCCGGTTTTTATTGCAGCGATCGCAACGGTAATCGCCATTGTGCTGGCCAGTAGTTTTGTCATTATTAATCCCGGTCAAGCGGGCGTGCTGAGTGTGTTGGGTAAAGCCCAAGACGGGGTGCTGCTAGAAGGGATTCATTTGAAGCCCCCGTTTGTTTCGTTTGTCGATGTGTACGACATTACGGTGCAAAAGTTTGAAGTCCCTGCGGAGAGTTCTACCAAAGACTTGCAGGATCTCAAGGCACGGTTTGCGATTAACTTCCGCTTGCAGCCTGAGGAAGTGGTTGATATTCGGCGAAAGCAGGGCTCTCTTTCAAACATTGTCAATAAGATTATTGCGCCACAGACCCAGGAGTCTTTTAAGGTAGCCGCCGCCCGGCGTACCGTTGAAGAGGCCATTACCCAGCGAGCCATGTTAAAGGAAGACTTTGATGAAGCCCTCGCTAAGCGTTTGGAAAAGTACGGCATTGACGTACTCGATACCAGCGTTGTGGATCTGACGTTTTCGCCAGAGTTCTCACGGGCAGTGGAAGAGAAGCAAATTGCCGAGCAGCGGGCACAGCGGGCTGTGTACGTAGCCCAGGAAGCTGAACAGGAAGCACAGGCTGAAATTAACCGAGCCAAAGGTCGCGCTGAAGCACAACGACTCATCGCCGATACCCTCAAAGCCCAGGGGGGTAAGCTCGTGCTAGAAAAAGAGGCAATTGAAGCTTGGAAGTCAGGCGGGGCGCAGATGCCACGTGTGTTGGTCAATAGCGGTAGCGATGGCGGTGGCGGTGTGCCGTTTATCTTTAATTTGGAAAAAGGCGACCAGTAGGCTACTCAAATGAGAACGCAAGGCCTACGACTCCGCTCAGTCTACGGTCAGGAGACTTAGGTGTGAATGGCCCTGCCCAGAGATGGGTGGGGCCGTTTTGCTACTGGGGTTAAGGCGGTAACAACGTTAGACTAAAGAAAGATTTAAGAAATGTAACGACTCATGGTTGATGGCGGCACCGCAAAAAGCAAGATGGCTCAGAAGAAGGTGGTGGTCATCGGCGCTGGTATTGGTGGCCTCACGGCTGCTGCGCTGCTAGCGCATCGCGGGTATGCCGTGAAAGTATTTGACCAGGCGATCGTGCCGGGGGGCTGTGCCTCTACCTTTAAGCGGCGGGGCTTTACCTTTGATGTGGGAGCGACTCAGGTGGCGGGACTGGAGTCTGGAGGAATTCATCATCAAATATTTGAAGAGTTGGGGATTGAGCTGCCGCCTGCGAGTGAGTGTGACCCGGCCTGTGCGGTATTTTTGCCGGGGGAGACTGAGCCGATTAGTGTGTGGCGTGATCCGGCTAAGTGGAAGGCGGAACGAGAGCGACAGTTCCCAGGAAGTGCGCCTTTTTGGGCGTTTATGAAAAATCTGTTCGATTACAGCTGGCGGTTTCAACAGCGGGATCCGGTTTTACCTCCTCGGAACCTTTGGGATATTTGGCAGTTGGGGACAGCGGTGCGGCCTGATACTTTACTCACGGTGCCCTTTACTTTCTCAACAGTGGGAGAGATCTTACGAGGCTATAACCTGTACAACAATCAGCGGCTGCGGACGTTTTTAGATATGCAGCTGAAGCTATATTCACAGACGACGGCGGATAGAACAGCGGTGCTATATGCGGCGACAGCGCTGGGTGTATCGCAAGCTCCCCATGGGTTGTATCACCTAAAGGGGAGTATGCAGGTGTTGAGCGATCGCCTCGTAGAATCGTTAGAAAGAGATGGCGGCGAACTGCATATGCGACACACTGCCGAATCAATCGAAATTGAAAAGGGTAAGCCCACTCAGGTGAAAATCACCAATAAAAAAGGTGAGAGCTGGTTTGAGGATACTGACCATGTTGTTGCTAATGTCACCGTGCAAAATCTTGTGCGTTTGGCACCGGCTAGTAAGGCTGGCAACAAAATGAAAGGCTATGAAAAAAGAGTGGAAAAACTAGAGCCTTCTTCGGGTGCCTTTGTGATTTATCTGGGTGTGGAACAAGCTGCCGTGCCCGAGGGCTGCCCGCCCCATCTACAGTTTATGTATGACTATGATGGACCGATTGCGGAGAATAATTCTCTCTTTGTGTCAGTGAGTCGCCAAGGGGATGGGCGTGCGCCGGAGGGGAAGGCAACCATTATTGCCTCTTCTTTTACAGAGGTGCAGCAGTGGTATGAGTGCGATGAAGAGGGCTATAAGGCGATGAAGGAGAGGTACACCCAAGAGGCCATCTCCCGATTAAAAAGCTATTTTGATCTGCGGCCTGAGCATATTGTTCATGTGGAAGGGGCGACGCCGAGGAGCTTTGAGACGTTTACGGGGCGCGATCGCGGCATTGTTGGCGGCATTGGGCAAAGCGTACCTACCTTTGGCCCCTTCGGTTTTGCGACTCGCACCCCAGTAAAGAACTTGTGGTTAGTTGGCGATAGCACCCACCCTGGTGAAGGCACCGCAGGCGTAAGCTATTCAGCGATGACAGCGGTACGACAGATTGAGGCAGGTCAGGTTTAGTGGTAGGTAAGAGCAGAGAATAGGAGGCCTAAACTCTTGGCAGTGCACGAACTGTGTACTCAGCTAAATGGGTTTGTGCACTGCCTAAGGCGGTGTCAGAAAGGAAACGCCTATTCCGCCTGTGAACTCTTCTACTGCCAGCATTTTTGTAGGTTCATCACTTTGCTCGCCTTGTCCGTCAAATAACCGCTGAAGTCTAAATCGGTGATAATTTCCAATCAGCGTGTTCAGCGGTAGAACATTCTGTTGTTGTTCTCCGTAAAGCTCTCTGTGAAACTGGGGTAGCTGATACCACGGGCAACGCATGTTGTGATGGTGGGCATTGTGATACCCAAAGTTGAGATACAACAGATTTAACCAAGGGTGCTTGATAGCAACGAGGTTTGAGAAGGTGTTGGCCTGCTCGTAAATTCTGTCGCGTTTTGGAATGATATCACCTTCAATCACATAACTGTAGGTGTGGTGAAAAGCATCGGCAAACCGCATGAGATTGACGAAGCACAAGTAGGCGAAGGCGTAGAGCAATACTGCCTTCGCTGAGACATAAGTGAGGCCTGCAAAGAAAAGGAGGCGAAGGGCGAGCACGACCAGGGTACGCGTTTGTCGATGGACTAATCGATGGTTGTTGAATGGCTCGATGAAATTACGCCAACGAAGCCAAAAACCAATGGCCGGAAAGTAGGCCCATTCTAGTGCGATGAGACCTTGCTTAACCAGGAGGGGAAGGGTTGCAATGCGCCCTTGAATATCAAATGGAACAAAGTCAGCATGGTGCACATGATGGTTAAAATGATGGCGAACCAACTGCTCATAGGGAACGTAGCAAGCCCCATTCAGCCAGGTCATGGCCTGACCCCAAAACGCATTTCGTGACTTTGCTTTGAAAATGTTGTCGTGGATTAGCTCATGGAGCAGGGTTGCTGAGAGGATGAGCGAATGAACAAGGACGATGATGCCGAGCCCGTTCATAAAAAGGCCGTTCATAAAAAGGGTACTGGGTCGAAAGTCGCTGTGCAGGACAGAAGGCCAGGTGATGAGCCCCAAGCCTAGTCCATAGGTGAGAAAAATGTAGCCGATGACGCCTGCATTGAGCAGGTCAGCCCTCTGAATGTGCGATTTTCGTATGTCAGTCTTCTTTGCCGCGCTCTCAGGTTGTGCACTCGTAGTCGTACGTGTTGACTCGCTTGGTTGACGCATTGGCGGGTGTGGCTGTGAGTTTTGCTATGAGTCTTATCTTGAGTTTTTGGGATAGTTGCTTATCAAGGGCGATCGCACAGCGACTAACCCTTACGGTGTTGTTACTTTCTGACGTGCTTCACCAGTAGCTACCGTCGTTTGGACGGTTGAGGGTGGGACGGCGGCCTGAGCGATCACGGATTGAGCGACGCCAGTTCTTTGGGTGCCAGTAGTTTGGGGGATTGGTCGCTGAACGCGTTTGAGTAAGTGGTGTTTAGGTCGCTTTATATTCCAGGCCAAGCCGATCGTATCGAAGGCTTTAATCAGCCACCAGCTGGGGTCAATTTGCTTGGGAGCGGTGCCGAACTTGGCTGAGCTGGGAAAGGCCTGATGGTTATTTTTCCAGCATTCTCCGAAGGTGAATAGGCCCAGTAAAGGAAGGTTGCGGTGCTGTATGGTTGCGCCTTTTATCCAGTAAGGGCGAGTGCCCACATAGTGGGTGACATATTCCAACAGCCAGTGAGCGGTGATAGATACCGCAACACGAACGTAAATGCCCCAAAAGACCCAGCTCCAGCCGCCGAAATGATAAAACGTGATCGCCCAAGGGACTTGCTGGAACATCCAGGTTTGCTCAAGCCACTGGTAGAAGCGGTTTTGAGCAATACGAGGTTCGTAATTGATGATGGGAGGGTAGTCGAGCCGGATGTCGCAGTGGAGCCACCAATACCAGTCAGTAAAAATATTTTGGCGACTGGTGTAATAGTCATGGGCACGGGGTTGGCGCTGAGCCCAGTCCCGCATGTCATGGCGACCGATGATGGAAAAGGGGCCACCGATGCCGGTGAGCACACCTAGATAAACGAGGAGATGTTCAAGGCGCTGAGGACACTGAAAGCTTCGGTGAATCAGGCGGCGATGGATGCCCACCGAGTAGCCTGCCCAAAGGGTAATCAAGGTTGTGCCCAGGCAAAGCAATAGTGCATCCCAGCCAAAGGTCGCATAGCCACCGAGGAGTGCGCCTGCGTAAAGGGTTGTGGTCCACAGCGACTGGCCGGGTGTCCAATACACCCGGCCAAACATGGCGCTGGATCGACCGTCGTTGTAATCTACTCTGCCGAGGGATTTGGCCTGTGAGTGGGGGTTGCTCATGGCATTTATTGAAGGAGGCAGTGAAGAAGCCTTCTGAAAGGATGGGGTTGAAAAGGGTTGGGCAAGTACGACTATGAAGAGTCGATGAAGAATCAGTTTTTATACCTGATGACATCATAGGCCGATTTTAGTTTGGCGGCGAAATAAAGGTAACAAAATGTTTGGGTTTTGGTTTTGGGCAATTGACCGAGAATTATTGATTTGAAGGGGTTTTCTCGGTTCGTTCGGTTAACCAGCAGACATTACGGCTAAAAGCAGACTATAAGGACTATACAGAGCGCATTTGATAAGGCGCATTTGAAGGGGTAGAGATGGCTATGGCGTCGGAGAATCTTCAGCGGGCGATCGCATTGATCGAGGTCAATCAGCTGTTTGAGGCGATGCCGCTATTAAATGAGGCGATTTCGGCCCAGCCTGAGTGTGTGGCGGCGTACTTGCAACGGGCCAAGCTGAGACGGCGGTTGGGCGATAACGAGGGGGCGATTACGGACTATACCCAGGTGATTAAGTTAACGCCGTCGGCCTCGGTATACCTAGCTCGAGCACTCGTGTGGTTGACGATGGGGCAGGTCAAGGGGGCCGTGACGGATAGTCGCGCAGCGGTAAAGCTGGATCCGTCGTTGGCCAGTGGCCATAGGTTGTTGGGTAAGTCGCTGGGGATTCTGGGGGATGGGCCGGGGGCGATCTCGGCGTATAAGCAGGCGGCGCGGTGTTATTTGGATGGCAAGGATAAGGAGAATGCTCAGGCCTGCTTGGACGCGATTGGGCCGTTGCAGAAATTGCCTCCCTACGACTACGCTCAGGCCCCGTGGGCGGCAGGGGCGGGTGGGGTCGCTGGATCTCAGGGTTTGGACTTGGCTCAGCCGACTTCGCGGGAGGCGACGCCGGAGGAATTTGTGCGTCGGGTGCGGCTGAAGTATGAGGCGGGTGAGTATGGGGCGGCGATGGCTGACCTCAATTGGCTATTGGGTGTGGAGGCAACGTTTGCACCGGCGTTGTGTTTGCGAGGGTTGATTCAGGCTCAGTTGGGACGGCGGGAGTTGGCGGTGGCTGATTTGGCGCAGGCTAAGGCGCTGTGTCCGGAGGATCCGGAAGTGCGGTTTGCGCGGGGGCAGATGCGGCTGATTTTTAAGGATGCGGATGGCGCGATTGAGGAGTTTTCGGCCTTAATTTCGGAGTCGGCAGAGACGCCGGATGCTAGGTATTTTGTGCAGAGGGGGGATGCTTATCGACTGCGAGAAGATACCGAAAGTGCGTTTAAGGATTATTCGAATGCGCTGGCAATTGATACGGAAAATGCTCAGCTGTATGAGCTGAGGGCTGAAATGCAGAAGGAGATGAGTGCCGTGGAAGGTGCGATCGCTGATTATAAGCGGGCGGCAACACTATGGCTGGATAAGGGGAATTGGCCGCGGCATCAGCGGGTGGTTGAGGCGGTGCGATCGCTGCGTAATCAGAAGGTGTTGCAGAGCAGTTCGACGGGCAGTTCTTCAAAAAGTACTGCGGTGCCGATTAAATCCTATGAGAACCATCTCCCAGTTGTAGAAGTCTTGTTGGATGGGGTAGCGACTTTTGACATCGTGGTTGATCGGAATGCGACGCATTCGATTGTGACCAAGCAGATGGCGACCCAGCTCAATTTAGATATGGTGAGCTATCGGTATGTGTATTTGGCCGATGGGACGCCGATGGAACTGCCGATTGGGCGGTTGCGCTCGGTGGTGGTTGGTCGGGTCGTTATTACTGATGTATATGTGGCGATCGCGCCTGATAAGGCAACGGCGGTGCTGGGCAAGGACTGTTTTAGTCTTTACAGCATTCGCATCAGTGGCAATGAAATGATGTTTGTTCGTCGCTGATTGGCCATCAAAAATGCCGTACAAAGTCTTTCACTTAGAAAGGACTTTGTACGGCATCTCTTGTCAGATCATCTTCAGAGTGAAGATGAATTGTTGCTTTTATTCAACAGACTCGAAGGCCTTATTGAGGGAAGCCGTCATCAATGTCACGGCTACCAAAGCGAGACTCTACTCGCAGAGAACTGCCATCTCTGCCAACCCCGTATTCTAAGGGGTTAGGAGAACGGCTCAAGTTAGCTTCGCCCTCAGAAATTAAGGACTGGTTGGTTGCTGCTGTGTTCAACGCAGAGATCGCGTCAACGCGATCTTCTGGTTTGGGATGGGTGATACCTGGCAGTCGGCTGGTGGCTGTTCGGTTGAGTGCCCCCATCGCCCTGAGACACCCAGCTGGCTCAAACCCGGCCCTTACAATGTATTCGTATCCAACCATATCTGCCTCAAACTCGTTCTCTTGTCGCGTGGCTGAATACCTACTGTCGAGTTCGGCAATTCGCTCGTTGTAGATCTCCTCTGCCCTAACCATGGCTTGATTGGTTTGGCTTTCGTTGAGCCCCTGTAAGATGTCGCCTGTCACCCCAGTGGCGATTCTGCCAGAGCGGGAGCGGGTATTGCCACCGACGACTCCTGTGACCGCACCAATAACACTCCCAAAAATGCTGCCTGTGCGGTTAGCAGATTCGACTTCTGCGCGGGCATCTTCTAGGGCCTGTTCTTGCAGTTCAACCAATTGTGCTTCGACTTCTACGTGCTCGGGTATGTGTCCTTTGGTGTGATGGGCCATTTCATGCCCAACCACGCAGGCGATCGCAGCGGTATCGCCCGAGAGCTGCTCAAAAAGGCCGCCTTCAAACGTCAGCATGTTGAGATCTGAGGCGTAGGCGTTGAAGACATCTTGGGTAGACACGCGAATCCGCCAAGGTTGTTCGTCTAGTTCGTTGGCACGGGCGATGCGCTCGACCATTCGATAGATGGCATAGTAGTCTTCTCCGACTCTACCGAGGGCACCTTCCATATCCGTGCGTGCCTGTTGATAAAACTCGCTAGTCTGCTTGTTTGCAGGGTTTTCTTGAAGCGTGTTAGCGCCCTTGGTGTTGGCACTGTCGGAGAGGTTAGAGATTGCGTTGGCGGGTCCTGTCTGCAAGGCAATTGCCGGAACGGCCATGAGTGCGAGCAAGCGCCGAGCGGTAGCTTTCTTCATAGGGAGCAAAATATTGAATGTTAGAATTTTAAAAGTATGTGCAGCTAGTCCTTACAGATATTACGGAAAAGCACGATAGGATCCGTAAAAAAAGAACAGACTTCACCAGAAAATTACTTTAAAAGGTGAAGGCAGAACACTTGCAAGGAGCAGGAATCTGGCAGGTAGTTACTGTTGAAGATAGAACCTTCGCTGTGCTATCAGACATGAGAGGTTGTCAACCGCAGTTTTAGACTCGGAGTTTTAGACAAAGTCGCTTAACAAATTCTCTTTTTTATACGTTGTTATTTATTACGTTGTTAGATCCATCTCTTATGTTTCCGCTTCAGGAGAGTTTTGCCGTACAGGCTGAATCGACAACAGTCTTCTGTACGGCAAAACTCTCCCATGTATTCGCAACTATTATGTTTGCTGCGTTCGATTCAGTCGGCAACCTAGCCCAACAACTACCAGCAGACCCAACACGCTAAAGGGCTCTGGGACATCTTGTGGGGCTGATGCACTCCGCTCTTGGGTCAGCCTAACCGCATCAACGCTAGTTGCTATGCCATCGGGACCCGGCCCCCGAAACTGAAAATTAAGCGCCTCGAAAATGGGCGCTTGGATGACGCCATTAATGTCTATCCAATCAGAATCATCAATCAGCAATGGCAGGCTGCTGCCACTGCGAGCATTTAGGCTCTGCCAATCTGTTCCGTTCCAATAAGACAAAACTGCTTCAGACACTCCATTTAACTGC
This sequence comes from Cyanobacteria bacterium P01_F01_bin.53, assembly GCA_039186165.1. GTDB lineage: Bacteria > Cyanobacteriota > Cyanobacteriia > Phormidesmidales > Phormidesmidaceae > Phormidesmis. The sequence goes on along the minus strand of JBCDAG010000051.1, from coordinate 4,427 downwards.
TCAAGCCTTAGGCGATACTGCTCTGCGCTGGCATCGGGATGGTCTGGAATGCTGAGCTGTGCCAGCGGATTTGACAGTCGCTCAGGATCTAGCCCTGGAATAAAGCCTTGATCCACATACAACCGGTTAAACGAGGTCGGTCCATCTGGCCTCAACCACGTTCGTAGCTCGCCGTCTTCGTCCACTCTGAGATAGCCGCTGTCGCAACCCCCATCGCTGCCTAACGCGAGTACTTCATTGGTCGAGCTGTTCCAACATACAGCGGGATTGTCGACATACTGAAGTGAAGCCCAATAGGCCTCTCGCTCTTTCCGGGCATTATTCGGAAAAGCCCCTACCCAATACAGATTAATCGCGCCTTCGCTGAGGTTTAAAGGATTCTCTAGTGTGTAGGAGGCACGTCCGTAGGCACCTGTGTTTTGCGATGTGAGTAGGCCACCCAAGATCTGAAGTGAGCTGTCTACCCGCCACCCTGTACCTGTCTCAAAGTCGTCGTCTAAGACGATTGTTTCGTTAAGACCCATCTGAAAGTCGAATGCGATCGCCCGAGTGGGCAAAGCTGCAATACTGGCGGACAATAACGCTGCCAGCGCAGTCAATTTCATAGACACCATAGCCACAATATTTTAAAAGTAAGGTATTTCAATTCCCTGACTTAGTAGGCCCAAAACAGCCTCGGTAAATATGCTGGCTATGTCCTGCTGGTCAAAACTTCATGTCTGCAAATATCACTATTAAGTAATGAGTAAGTAACCAGGCAGAATAAATGCCTGTTGTGTTTTCGGGTTATGGCTGTTGAAGCTTACTGCGTGCGCGTAATTTCAACGCCGACAGTTCCTCCGAAGTTGGGTATCGGGGGAGTGGGTTTTGTCACTTTGACATTTATTTTTTGGATGCGGCTGTCGCTGGCGAGGGCATGGGTGGCCACAGCATCTGCGAGACTTTCGATAAGGTTGTATTTTTGGGTTTGAATGAGTTTTTTGGTCTCTTGAACAATCTCTACATAGCTGTGGGTGTCTTCTAGGGCGTCTGTTTTACCCGCTTTCGAGAGATCGATAAATATCTTTAGATCGACGTGAAACCATTGACCGAGAACATTTTCTTCGGGAAGGACGCCAAGGTAGCCAAAGGCCTTGATGTCGTTGATATGAATGATGTCCATGAAAGCGGGATATGGGGGATAGGGGATGAGGGATGAAGGCGATTAAATATCTCTGCTAAATATCTTTGTGTGTGAAGGCCTTAGCATCCGCACCAGAATACGTTGCAACAATATGGCCATCGCCCACAAGTTGATACTTGTAGGTCACTAGGCCTTCTAGGCCTACAGGACCACGGGGCGGCATTTTTTGGGTGCTGATGCCGACTTCTGCACCGAAGCCGTAGCGGAAGCCATCGGCGAATCGAGTGGAGCAGTTGTGATACACCCCGGCGGCGTCCACCCCGGACATAAAGGTGTCGGCGGCGGTTTGGTTGGTGGTTGCGATCGCCTCCGTATGTCGTGAGCCGTAGTTACTAATGTGTTCTATGGCAGCCTCTAGTGTATCCACCACGCGGACGGCCAAAATCAAATCGCTGTATTCAGTGGCCCAATCTTCTTCGGTTGCAGGTGTAATGTTGGCCAAGATTTGTTGTGTTTTGTCATCACCACGGAGTTCAACGCCTTCAGCTTGCAGCCCCTTGGCGAGAATGGGGAGTGCTGTCTCTGCAATATCTTGATGGACGAGCAGCGTTTCGATGGCGTTACAGGCGGAAGGGTAGCCCACTTTGGCGTCAACCGCGATGGTCGTCGCCTGGTCGATGTCGGCGGCGCTATCTACATATAGGTGGCAAATGCCATCGGCGTGGCCTAATACGGGGATGCGGGTATTGGCTTGCACGTATTGGACGAAGGAATTAGACCCGCGAGGGATGATTAGATCTACGTATTTATCTAGGGCGAGTAGGGCGTTGGTTTCTTCTCGGGTGGTGAGGAGTTGAACGGCATTGGGATCGTGACCTGCATTGGCAATGCCTTGGCGGATGGCGGTGACCAGGGCGGTGCAGGAGCGGATGGCTTCGCGGCCACCTTTGAGGATTACGCCGTTGCCGGATTTTAGGGCGAGGGTGGAGATTTGCATGACGGCGTCGGGGCGGGATTCGAAGATGATGCCGAGTACGCCGAGGGGGACACCGATGCGTTTTAGGGTGAGGCCGTCGTCCAGCTGGCGATGAAGGGTGATTTCGCCGGTGGGGTCAGGGAGCTTAGCGACGCTGCGGACGCCTTGGATGGCACCTTTGAGTTTAACGGCATCTAATTTGAGACGGCCATAGAGCGGCTTGGCCAGGTTGTCTTTTACGGCGGCGTCAAGGTCTTGTTGGTTGGCGGCGGTGATGTCGGAAGCAGCGCTTTCTAGGGCTTGGGCGACGGCTTCAATGATGGAGTTTTTTTCGGTGGCCGATAGCTGGGCAAGTTTACGAGCTGCGGCTTGGGTTTGTTGCGCAATTGCCGTGAGCGGTAAGGCTTCCTGCGTGGCGGTTTGATGGGCTAGGGTGCTGGTTTGAGCGTTCATAAGACGTGGCCGGACAAAGTTGAGAGATATACAGAGTTGAGAGATATTACGGTTAGGTGGAAATGGTGATCTGGGTGGGGTGTTCTTGGTTATCAAGGGAGTTTCGTTAGTCTATCAAGAAAGCTTATGGACGATCGCCTTGACCTTTTGCTAACCGGGGTGATGCCAGCGATCTTAATGGTGGCTGTGGCTTTGACGCTGCTGATCTCGCTGCTGCTATTGCATATCTATCGGCGGGCGGTGGTCAGGTCGATGGGCCGTTCTTCTCAAGTCTCATCTGATGCGTCTAGCCAAGCCTCTAGTCAAGCCTCTGGCCAAACACCAGCAGAGTTTGCTGTTGCGACAGCGGTCCCCTCCAATCAGACCCTTTCCAGTGGCGATAAAACGGCCTTATATGCCCATTTGCTTAAAGCTCCTTGGCGTCAAGCGGTGATTTATGGCATGGGCGGACTCGGCTATGCAGTGGTGATGTCGTTGGCCTTGCAGCTTTCCTTTCCGGGGCCGATAGTGCCCATTCAGTTTCTTTGCACACTTTTGTTATACCTCTGGCCAACAGTGATTGCCTTTGCCCTGGTTGCGGCCTCTACCAGAAAGGTTTTGACCCGATTGATCTTGGCCTATTTTATGGGATTGATTGGGGTGAGTTTCGTGGCGGACTGGATGAGCGGTCCAACGTTTATCTGGATGAATCTTTTACTGCTCTGGTTCCTTTTCAACGGACCAGCCACTGCGTTGCTGTTGGGATGTTTACATCCTCGGATTAGGGCGGTGGGGCCGCTGGTGCTCACTAGCCTTCTGTTTGTCGTGTCAGGTTTTTTGGCTTTTCTGTTTTTGATTCGCAGTCAAGATTTTTTGGTGAGTGGTGTTGTTCTTGGGGCGTCGGTGTCGGGCCAGGATGCTTTTCTGCTTTTACTGGGTATTGCCTTTTGCTTGAGCCTTGTGTTTGTTGCGCCACTGGGCTGGGGCGTATTGCGGTGGATTAGGGTCGGCTACGAGCAAAAACGCATCAGCGATCAGTTCTTGAGGCTGGTGTCCATTGGGTTACTTTTTAGCCTCGTTCATTCCATTAATTTGGCCTCTATGAGCGGCAGTGTGTGGATTTTAAGTGGACTACCCGCCTTTGCGGTTTTTCTGTGGATATCCAAAACATTGTTGGATAGGCAGGGTGAGTTGTCCGTGCATGCAGGAAACGGCATGAACCTCCTGTTGCTGCGCGTGTTTGCCCTAGAACGGCGCAGTGAGCAGCTTTTTCAATCACTTTCTTTGCATTGGCGTCATATTGGCAGTATTCAAATGATTGCCGGGCCTGACTTGGTAAAGACCACCATTGAACCCCATGAGTTTTTAGATTTTGTGACTGGCAAGTTGGCCCGCAGGTTTATCGATGGGCCGCAGACGCTGGAGCAGCGACTTGCTGAAAGCGACTTAAGACCTGATTTAGACCAGCGATTTCGGGTGAATGATTTCTTTTGCTATGACGATACTTGGCGGCTCACCCTGCTTAGCTTGCTTAAAACCAGTGATGTTGTGCTGATGGATTTGCGCAGCTTTTCAAGGCAACGGGCGGGCTGCATTTTTGAAATTAATACACTGATTCATAGGGTGCCGGTCGAACAATTTACCTTGCTGGTGGATCGCACCACTGACGAGGCTTTTTTGCAAGAGACGATACAACTGGCTTGGCAAAGTCAGCCGCCTGAGTCTCCAAATACCCTTAAGTCTGTCGATACTCTGCAAATTTTTAGGTGGGATAGCGGTGCGTCTCCTCTCTTTGCGCTTTTTCGAGTGCTGTTTGGGACTACTGTTCCCTCTGCAAATGCGTCCCCTGCAAAGCCTGCATAAGCTGACTGGCGATCGCACGTCCGCCACCGGGTT
>JBCDAG010000050.1:0-25836 GCA_039186165.1 Cyanobacteria bacterium P01_F01_bin.53 | reverse complement strand
CGATTCACAAGTGGTATGGCATCGTGCATTTGACCTTGACCTTCCTCTACTGGCAGATGCAGGAATCTTGGGACAGCCCGCATCCCTTGTTTTCCATTGCTCAGGTAATTCATCACCATCAACAGCAGCATGCGAAAGACGTTCTCCTGTCAGCCGTTCAGCAAGCAATTGACACGGGCAATCTGGATGACATTGTGAATCGTTTCACCACGACAACTCAGAGGGCCGCTTAGATGTAGAGAGTCTATCGGTTACTGAGTTGATTGTTCTGAACTAACCAGTTCAGAACAGCTTTCAGCTGCTTTTCGCAGCTACAAAACAGTCTGGGGGGTGCCTTTTGGCGCTAAAATTTGCCAGACTCCAGTAAATCCTCAAGTGCTGCCGTATTCAAGGCACTGGCCTAACTTTTCTTATTACCGAGATCTGCTTCTTGGTTAAAGGCGTAGTTATCCCAAACATTTTCCCCAACAGCATCAGGCTTCTGAAAAATATAAGGACGGTTAGGCATAGATTTAAAATAATCCTTATCAAACCAAAGACCTGTAATCGTTGATTTATAAGGGTCGCCTACTGGTTGAATCTGGATAGCGCCATTGCTTTCATCCACTATGATTAAGTGCGCCGTCAGGCCGTATATTGCTTTACCTGGAAAAATATTTCTACGTGAAGCGGTTTCTGATGGGGGTTTCATGATGCCTCGATAAAACGGGTCTCTTTTTTGTGGAGGAACTCCTGCCATAGCATCTTGGATAGCCCGTTGTGTCGAGTCAATTCGATACAGTTGTGCCAATTTTATTGGATCAGTTTCAGCCTCATGATGATTTCGTTTTTGATTCTCTATAACAATGTGCCAGGGAACAAATACTGTCTCAACTTCAGTGATGTGCCTATTCAACTGCCTAATGATCTCTAAACCAGTAGAGATAGGAGAATCACTCAAGAGTTTTAATATAATCAGCGTGATGCGATCAGCTTTGTGGAGTTCCCTGCTGCTTTCAATACGATTAACAAGTCTCTCTATTATTTCTGGTTCAATTGAAGGAATATTCTTCTTCAGTTCATTCCAATCAACATTGCCTTCTGAAGAAAGATACCTTCTCCTAAGGAGATTCGCCGTCTCCATCCAAATTTCATGCCTAGGATCGATAAAGGTATTGGAATTCATTGATGTTTCGGACCTTGCGTTAAAATCTAGCGTCGTTTAATTGGAACTTAATTTGAGCCAACGTATAATTTTCTCGTATTGAGCTTTATTTATGTCGAGCGATTCAATGAGGCTAATCCCATGTCAAATGCAAAAGCTTTACCCTTCAGTTTAGGAGTTGAGGATAAATAAACTGATACCCGCTGGCTTTAAGCTTTTTATTACTGACTCTTGCACTTTTTCCTTCAAGACTCAGTTGATTAGGTGCCCAATGCACCTTTGGAAGGCCATACTGAGCACAAACGGATTTAAGTTGCTCTTTAAAAGTTAACTGACTATCGTTAACTAAATTGTAGATGCCTTCCAATTTCTTAAGTCGGGCAAACTCAATCGCGCCGATGATGTCATCGCGATGAACCCAGTTGATGATGCGATCGCCCTTCCCTGGTAGGGTCATGCCCGCCAGCCCTCCCAGAGTTGCGAGTAACTCTCGACTTGGACCGTAGATTCCTCCTAGTCGAAGGATACAGACCTTTGTTTGCTGATTGTTTGCTGAAGCTATAATCTGTTCTGCCTTATAAAGTGCCTGACTTCGGGGATCTGGAGGATCAACAGGAGTATCCTCATCTACCCACCCTCCCTGGAGATCTCCATAGACAGAGCAACTGCTTAAATAGATCACTTGCTTTACGCTAGGCATTTGTTGTATAGCCTGGAGCAAATTCCTTGCGGTGGAGAGATACGTCGTTTCATAAGTTGAAGCACTGGCCTTGCTAGCCCCAGTCGGGGCAACACTGACTACGACAGTATCTTGATTATGTATCAGAGATTGCATGGCACTCATGTCCTCTCCTTTCATCAGAACCACTTTTGAGAGGAGAGGCTGTAGTGAAGTCACCCGTTCTTGTCTGGTCGTTGTACCGGTCACAAAGTGGCCTTGTACTTGCCAGGCAGATGCCAATGCACTACCTACGTAGCCGCAACCCAGAATAGCAATATTTTCGTATAGCTGACGGCGTTGAGCTTGCTGACGTAGCATTGTCGTCAGATAAGCCATATCTAGCTCAGCGCCATCTTTTTCAGCAGAGTGGTTCATTGGTTTAGTTTTAAGATAGCTCGATAGGTTAAAAGGAAAATAATTTTGCCAGTTACTGTTGCTTATTCCAAGCTAAAAAGATGAATCTGTAGATATTTACGCTTCATCTTTTTAGAAGAATAATAGGCTCAAGCATCGCAAGTATCGACTAGAGCTGATGCTAGCTTCCGCTGGACTGTTACCCGACCATCAGCGCTTAGATCTAGAACAGCAGTCTCTCCACTGCGGATGGTTCCGTCTAGAATAGCCTCCGCTAGGGTATCTTCTATCAGTCGAGTAATCGCTCGTCTTAACGGGCGCGCGCCATAGCTAGGGTTGTAGCCTTCGCTGACTAGTTTTTCTTTGAGTGCATCAGTAATCTCAATCTGGATTTTTTGATCATTCAGTCTTTGGGCCACTTGCTGACACAAGAGGTCTGCAATCTTTGTGACCTCTTCGTAGCTCAATTGCTGGAAGACAACAATCTCGTCTAGACGGTTAAGAAACTCAGGACGGAAAGATTGTTTTAGCGCCTCGTTGACCTGCGATCGCGTACGATTTTGCTTCATCGTCGCAGTATCTGCCTCAGCCAGCTCAAACCCTAAACCACTACCTTGCTTTTCAATAGATCGAGCACCGATATTAGAGGTCATGATGATCAGCGTATTATTGAAATCCACAACGCGTCCCTCAGAGTCTGTCAATCGCCCATCATCGAGTAGCTGTAGCATCGTGTTAAATACATCTGGATGAGCTTTTTCAATTTCATCAAATAGCACGATTGAATAAGGCTTGCGCCGCACAGCTTCGGTTAGTTGTCCACCTTCTCCGTAGCCGACGTAACCCGGTGGTGAACCAATCATTTTAGAGACCGATTGAGACTCCATATATTCAGACATATCCAGTCGAATAATGGCGTCCTCGGAACCAAAAACACTCGCGGCTAAGGCCTTAGTCAGCTCGGTTTTTCCAACACCTGTAGGACCACAAAAAATAAAACTGCCGATCGGACGCTGAGAATTTCTCAAGCCCACCCTCGCTCGTCGAATCGCTCTGGACACCGACTTAACAGCGTCCTCTTGACCGATTAAACGCTGGTGCAACCTCTCTTCTAGCCCCATTAGCATGGCAGATTCTGACTGAGTTAACTGGTTAACAGGTATGCCAGTCCATGAGGCAACGACCTGCGCGATATCTTCAGCTGTAACAGTCGGGTTTTTAGTGGAGGCAATATCATCACTAAGTTGTTGAACCTTGGCCTCTAGCTCCAGCTCTCGATCGCGCAGTTGACTGGCTTTCTCAAAATCCTGCACCTCTACAGCAGCAGCTTTCTCCTGACTGACTTGCCGTAAGGATTGCTTGAGTTCTCTATTTGACGAGTTATAGGTGTGGCGTAGATGGACGCGAGATCCAGCCTCATCAATTAAATCAATCGCTTTATCGGGCAAGTGACGATCGGCAATGTAGCGGTCAGATAGTTGAGCTGCAGCTGCTAGAGCCTCATCCGTAATATGGAGTTTGTGGTGTTGCTCATAGCGGATACGCACACCTCGTAAAATTTCCACAGACTCTTCTATACTGGGCGCTTCGACCATCACTGGCTGAAATCGCCGCTCCAACGCCGCATCCTTCTCAATATACTGGCGGTATTCATCTAAGGTTGTTGCGCCAATGCATTGCAATGCGCCCCTTGCCAAGGCGGGCTTAAGCATATTGGCAGCATCCATAGCGCCTTCCATACTTCCCGAACCGACCAGAGTATGTACCTCGTCAATCAGCAAAGTAATATTGCCAGCGTTATTAACGTCGGCAACAATCTGCTTCAGGCGTTCTTCAAACTCACCCCTAAAACGAGTGCCAGCCACTAGTGAACTCACATTAAGACTGAGCACGCGTTGATCCAGCAACTGTTCTGGAACTGCTTGATCGACAATCCGCTGGGCCAGTCCCTCAGCAATCGCTGTTTTCCCAACACCCGGTTCACCGATCAGAATAGGGTTGTTCTTGCCACGGCGACCGAGAATTTGAATCACCCGTTCTATTTCATGCTCACGGCCTACCACAGGATCAATTTTGCCTTGGACTGCTAGCTGAGTTAGGTCAGTCGTAAATTCCGCTAACGCTCTACTGGAGGACGAATACTGTGTCAGCTCTTGTTTTTCACCAGCTGGCACAGGCAATTTTTCACCAATTGCCTGGATGATCACCATACGCATCTTTGCTAGGTCAATCCCCAGTGCTATGAGAATTTGGGCTGCGGAATTTTCAGGGCCGTAGGCAATCGCCAGTAGCAAATGTTCTGGCCCAACGTTCGAAGTGTTTAGCTGCCGTGCTTCTTCAACAGAACGCTCTAATATCTGTTTTGTATTGGGTGTGAAGGGAAGTTCACGCAGTGCACGATTCCCCCCTTGGATTGGCTGAAGCGTCTTCTCAACGGACTTTTGAATGGTTTGAAAGTCGATTCCAGTGGCTTCAAGCAGGGTTGGGACGATACCCTTATTTTGGCTGAGGATTCCGGCTAGGATTAGCTCCGTACCAACCTGTCGTAAATGTAATCGGTTAGCTTCTTGCTGAGCTTGCATTATGACAGCAATAGCTTCATCGGTGAAAAGTTCAAGCATGATACGAATGTCTTAGTGGAGTGTCTGTAAAATGAAGTGAATTACTCAGAAATAGAAAGCCGAGTGAAAAGTCCTAGATAGGACATGGGCGAAAAGGTCTAAGTCTAGGAAATGGCTTATCTCACTGATTCAGACTTACTAAGCTGATTTAGCAAAATTTCGACGGACCAGAGAAACAGAAAAAACGTAGTGCAATAGATCAAACCCATAGTGGCGTCTCTTAAGCATTAACTTTTGTAAACATCCATATTAGAAATGCTAATGAACTACCCTCTAAAAAGAGAGGGTGGAAACCCGTACCAATGAGCATTTACACTGAAATTACTAAGTCAGACGGGAAACCGATTCGATGGGCTTCGGTTCTCCGTAATGGGTGAATATCTAAGAGCTGTTTACATTAACTGATAAAGAGCTGTTTACATCATCAAATGTTCTCTCGAGTTGAGCTTCAGGAGAGAGGAAGTGTCTGCTTCTGTTCAAGACCTCTTGTCATCGTTACCAATTTGAAGGTTGTGAACCTGAAGGTTGTGAAGTCATAAAACGGACAGCGCTTGGAACATCTTGGATTAAACAGATAAATAAATCTTCAAGTTTTTAAAAGATGCTGTCACCATGGAACTATTGATCGCGTCTGCAACGGGCACTTTTCTGGCACTTTTCCCGATCACCAATCCTTTTGGCGTTGTGCCCACCTTTTACAGTCTTACCGGTAACAGCACGCCAACACGACGGAGCCACCAAGCCAGACAAGTCTGCATCAATGTTGTCATTGTTTTAACGACCGCATTGATCGTTGGGCGATTTATCTTGAGTTTTTTCGGGCTATCTATCGGAGTTTTGCAAATAGCAGGTGGTTTGTTGTTAGCCCAAACGTCTTGGCGTATGGTTTCGGCTCCCGAGTGTTCCGTCTCTACGGAACCTCATCGAAAGACGACTCAAGACGATATCACCCTAATTCCTCTGGCAATCCCGCTAATTAGTGGCCCTGGTGCTATCGGCATGGTGATCGGCCTAGCTACACAACGCTCTCATTTCATGAGCTACGCGGGCTCTTTGTTGGGAATTTTGGGTATTGGTGGCTTATTGTATTTGTGTTTAACGCTAGGTAAACCTGTCGTCAGGATCTTGGGCAAACCTGGGTTAAGAGCATTTACTCAGATTCTAGGCTTCTTCATCTTGGCAATTTCAATACAGCTAGTCACGAGTGGCGCGTTCTCTCTTATTCAAGACTTCATATCGAGCTTAGCCGCTTAAAGCAGAAGTTCAAACGATTGTTGCTCAAGATGCTGGGCCAGTATCTGTTAAGGAAACATTCGGCAACAGATACCAAGGAACCTTAGGGCAGGTGTGATGCTCTTGGTGGTAGCTAAAGTGATAGCAGATGAGCAAGGAAAAAAGGGGCGGATAGTAAAAGCTCTTGACTAGACGTTTCTTATTGTCGCGAACGCTCACAAAATGCGGCAAAAAAGTGCCAAATAAAAATAAAGGCCGTGAAATCAACACCCAAGGCAGCAACCAAAATAAAACAATATTTTGTATCGCTATATGCCCCAGCAGGATTAGAGAAAGCAAGGTACAGCCCATACCTATGGATATCCTGCCCAGGGTTGGAAGGGTTACATAGTTACTGATAAAAGAGAGATACCATCGCACCACATACAATCCCAAAATCTCCTTACCCCTTTCACAAAAATCAGGATCTCTCGTTTGTGCCGGATATACATGGTGCTGCCGGTGAAAGTCACAAGCGGTTTGGTAAGGCAAAAAGCCATACAGCCCCAAGGCCAATTGACCTAGCCAGCGATTCTCAACAGGATATGAGGGGAGTACATTGCCATGCATCGCATCATGGGCAATCACAAATAACCCCGTATGCAGAAACGTCCTCAACAAAATCGACAAAATTAGTTCGATAGGAGCGCATACAGACAAATCTAGCGGGAGTAAACCTAGTAGACTAAGCCCCCAAGCCAGCAAGAGGCTTACCGAAACGATTAATCCCATCCAGTTGGATGGCTCCACCGACGATTCCCGCAATCGCGGACGTTTACAAAAGTCAACACAAATCATTTAATACGCTTAACTTTTATTACGCAACGTTGCGGTCACTGATCAGATCAAGCGAAGGTTAGATGTGCATACCTCGGAAGGTACATTTTTGTCCCCACTTAATCATCCCGGTGACCCCATGCAACCGATGCTTGCCCTAGCGTCTCGTTACACACTAGATGACGCATCCACTTGGCTAATTGGTATTGATCCGGTGCGTCGCTATTGCATCCGACTCGATTGTGAACCCAGCATCACGCTTAAAATTCCGGGTTTGATGACGGCTTCATTTGAAGATTTAAAAGGTTCGATTCAAGCTTTTCGCTCCCTCCTACCGGGAGCATCCATGAGCCTACCGTCTTTCACCCCGGAGGATCTCACCATTCACTACTTGGCAGAGGACCTTTACGCCATTCCCTATGCAGTCAATGGTGCGCCTGCCTGGCACCTGTTTGATCGCGAAGCCGTTGAGTCGCTTTTGCTAACGGCTCATCCCGACTGGCAGTGCACGCCCCAAGACATCGCCTTGGGGCGCGATTTGCTCTATCAATCATGGGCACAGCCTAGCGCGGCCTAATGCTGGCTGATTTTTTAGTCCAGTTATAACGACGATGCATGGTAGCCTACTGGCCAGGTCGTATCTTAAGCAGCTCTTCCAAGGTGGCCACCAAGTCTACTCGTACTGATTCAATCTGGTGTTGTGATGTGAGCTCAAAGCGCCACGCAACATTCACTTTAAAGACCAGCGCAGTGACTTTGCCAGTTACATTAACTTGAACTCGCCCTTGCTCTAGCGGTTCAGCCTTGGCACTCAGGAGTGACACTCGCATGCCATCCGCTTCCTTATTCAGATAGTCGGCAATCTTTTCTGGGCCAACCACTGGTGGCTCAAAAGGGGGATAAAGCATGCCTTGCTCTGCAAAGAGACTAGCTACTTGCGAATACTCACCCAGGTTAAACGACTGAAAGTAACGTAGAACAACGTCACCTTCAGTACCCAGCCCGCTGATAGTTACCGACTGCTGAGGTACAAATTGGGTTGTTGTCATGGCGAATAAAACCTTAGGAGAACGGGTCGTATCCCATAGTGACAACCGCCTGACGCAGGAAACTAATTTGTTCCCCAAACTGCAAGCCGAGAATGCGCTCATTCAAGATGCTAGCTTTATAGGGAAGGATATAGCCAGTAGGAACGGCAATGACATCCCCCGAGCGCATGAGTTCTGCCAGCTGATACCAAAAGGCAAGCTTGGTGTTGTTGGTCAACAGACCATAGGCACGGGTTAAGGTCGTATTACGCTTTTCTACTAAATCTTGCATAAAGCTGAGCTGCTCATCGGCGCTGAGCGCTTTGACCTTTCCTAGCAAACCTTCAGCAAACTGCAAACGAGCAGCACCAGTGGCAGCAGGCGTGACTGAGCCTTTGCCCATCTGCTCATAAACGAACCATAACAACCCTAGCTTTTCATCTGTAGAGAGCTGTGCAAAGTCTGCAAGCGCAGAGGGAACGGGTGCCGAGAGGCCTGCTGATTGTCTTGCGAGAGCGTCGGTAATAATTTTCACGATTAGATAATTCCTTATTCGTTCAGGTTGTAATTTCAAAAGTCGATGGTATTGGAAACCAAAAGGCTAGGCCCTATGGCTGACACACAACCTCGTTTCGGTCAGGAAATTGAAGCGGCGAACTGATAAATCAGAGATCGCAACCCGCTGACTTCGGCGATACGACTGCCGGTCGCCAGTCAAGCGACTCTCAGTGCACTTCGCCACTTAATATAACGCAATGTAAATAATTATGGCTTGCTCTTGACAAGTATTTTTTGGATTGGATATCAATGGCAGTTTTTGGGATTAATAGGAACTTTGAACTTGAAATACTGACCTGCTGCTGCTCGATCTTGATAGCCGAAAGCCATTGTAATGGGCGTGGGGCTTGGCTATTGGTCAGCATTTTGGTTCTTGGCGTGGTTTCCCCTTGTAACAGGGCGAATGAATATAACGAACGGGACGGATAAGCGCCCCGTGGGTGTCAGACCGAACTTTTCCGTAGACGGCTATTACGACCTAAACGCCAGGAAAGTATCTTTACGTTTCGTTACACTAAGGGCATTCAAGTAACAGTCTATTAAGCACCTCGATAATGTATTGGATGGATTTAACGCATTGCTAGATGAGTTACTAGATGAGTTAAAGGAGACCCAAATGAACGGTAATTTTCGAGTTGGAAGCCTGTTTGGCATCCCCTTCTTTATCAACATTTCCTGGTTTTTTGTCCTGGCCCTGACCACTTTGAACTTTGGGAGGGGGTTGGCTGCACAGTTTCCCTGGTTAGGCGATCGCGCCTTAGTTTTAGGATTCGTGTCTGGCCTACTTCTTTTCGCTTCTGTCTTGTTGCACGAGTTAGGTCACAGTTTTGCCGCTCGGCAGCAGGGCATTCGCGTAAATTCCATAATGCTCTTTCTGTTTGGCGGAGTGGCCAGCTTAGAGGATGAAGCCAAAACACCTACGGGTGCTTTCTGGATAGCCGTGGCTGGACCGCTTGTGAGTTTAGCGCTATTTGCACTGCTAGGTATTGTTGGCAACAGTCCTATTTTAAATGGGCCGATGGCGGCCGTGGTTCGCTTACTTGCCTACATCAACTTGATGCTGGCGACGTTTAATATGATTCCAGGGTTGCCTTTAGATGGCGGAAATGTCCTCAAAGCTATTGTTTGGGGAATTACAGGAAACCGATATCGTGGGATTCGGTGGGCAAGTCGAACAGGGCAGCTTATCGGCTGGTCAGCAATTCTTCTAGGCTTATTGTCTATTTTGGGTGTTTCAAATTCTGGCAGCTTTTGGACGCTAATTATTGGCTGGTTCATGTTGCAAAATGCAGGCCAAGCTGCCCAATCTGCCAATCTTCAGGAGTCCCTATCAGGACTGACGGTTGCTGATGCCGTGATTGAGAAGAGTCCTGTCATTGATGCGGATTGCACGCTTCGCGAGCTGGCAGATGAAGCAGTTATTGCAGGCAGCGGGAATGCATGGCGGCGCTTTCTAGTTAAAGACGACAGCGATCGACTCATAGGAACGATTGCAGTAGATAGCTTGCAACAGGTCCCTTCAGAGCAGTGGTCAGCTCATCAGGTTCGAGATTTTTTGCAGCCGATTGCTTCAGAACTCAAGATTCATTCCGATAAATCCCTTTTAGAGGCCATTGGACAACTTAAGAAGCAAGGTACTCAATCTCTAGCGGTCACTCGCAATAATGGCCTGTTAGTCGGATTGTTGGAAAAGACTGAAATCATTGACCTTTTGCAAAAGAAAGCTACCCCCCAGCAGGCATAGTGACATGGGTCCGTACTTCAAGCACATATGCCAGTTGTACAAGGCCCTGCTCTTTAGCCAGAAAAAATTGAAAACATTTTACCTGACTGTTGTTAAATAGAGATTTCGAGGCATTCTCTCTCCCATTTTCAGAAAAGCAAGTTATTATATATAGAGAGAATATTGCTTCTCTTTTTTGACTACTAACAAACCAATTGAGGAATAGAACAATGCAAAATGAAGGCGCTAAGTTTGGGTTCAGTACATTTTCTGAGTCTTGGAATGGCCGTTTGGCCATGCTTGGCTTTATTATTGCCGTTGGAACTGAGTTAATGACAGGCAAAGGTATTTTGGCTCAACTAGGCTTGATGTAATTATCTTTGTCCAATGATTTGACGCAGTTGGTATGGCAAGCTGTGTCGTCGTCCCTAAAGCGGATGCTGCTGAGTGTGTTCCTTAGGCGTTAAGGCTACATGCATTGATGGGCCGACGGCCCAGCCACCAGATGAGACCAGGCTGCTCATTCAATTCCCCCCAGAGTTAAAACCTTGGTTTTGTTAACTCTGGGGGATTTTTTGTTTGTTGTCTTTCCCTTCCTGTGGGCTGCTACATTGGCCGATGAGGGATTTTATCTGGGGATTTTATCTTGAGACGTTTTATCTTGAGACGTTTTATCTTGAGACGTTTTATCTTGAGCAGTCTTGTCCTGAAACGATTGATCAAACCATACGCCCTCAGCAACAAAGGACTTAAATAGGGTGACCAATTCAAGCTTTTGTTGTTTTTTCCATTGCAAACCAATGTGTCGTATAGGTCTCATCTTTGCCAGGGGGACGTAGGTAATACCTGTTACATCTTCCCATTCGGGCATAATGCTCATTCCCATTCCCGCCTGAATCATTGCAATCACCCATTCTTCGCGATCTGCTCGATAAACGACAGCGGGTGTTACGCCGGACGCTTCAAAAATGGAGGGTGATTGCTTCGTTAATATCTCGCATTTAATCCGATCAATATAGGGTTGATCTTCTAGCTCCTGCAACATCACTTCTTGGCGTTGGGCTAAGGGGTGGGCGCTGGGAAGTCCCAGCAACAATCTCTGCTTGAACAGAAGATGGGTTGTGTCTTCATCGATCTTGGATTTTAAGTTGGTGACAATAATATCCACATCTCCCTGTGCTAACCAATCATGGAGTTCGTCGAAGTGGGTGTCGTATAACTCAACGGTGACCTCTGGGTAGAGCTCTCGAAAAGATTGAATGATTTTTACAAGCACCTGGATTTTTAGCGTGCAAAGGAGTCCGATGCGAAGCACCGGCTTGGGCTGAAAGTTTCTGAGCGTATCAATTGTTGATTGATATTCTGTGATTATTTTTTCTGCTTTCCTTAAAAATAGTTGACCGGCTGGCGTGAGTTGAATGCCCCGCCAGCGTCTTTCGATCAGGGATACCCCCAGTTCCTTTTCTAGTTTTTTTATCCCTGATGACAAAGAGGGTTGAGAAACGTACAGAGCTGCTGAGGCTTTCGTAAAACTTCCGTTTTCTGCGATCGCTAAGAAATATTGCAGTTGATAAATTTCCATTGTATAGACGTTCTCTATAAGGTCCTTCTAAAAAAGCACGTAGCAGATCATCCGCAGACCCTGTAGGCTTTTGAGTAAGCAGATCAAGAGCCCCACCTTGATTAGCCTCTTTTGCGCCATAGTCTGTTACTTTCTACGCTTACTATCATTACCATTACAACGACGCTTTATCCCAGCTCTTTTGCCAGCCCTTTTGAAGATAGCCTATGTCATGACACTACAGTTCTTTACAGAGAGCGGTCTAGAAGTTCCCGCCGTAACAACCGCCCAAATGATTGAAGTAGATCGGGTCGCCGTAGAAGAAACGGGGCCTAACCTGTTTCAGATGATGGAAAATGCGGGGCGAAATTTGGCCTTGCAAGCGATTGACTGTTTTGGGGATGGCTGGCAGCAGGCCCATATTGTTGTCTTAGCTGGGAGTGGGGGAAATGGCGGTGGGGGAATTTGTGCGGCTAGGCATTTGGCTAACAGAGGCGCCAACGTGACGCTGTGTTTGTCATCCCCGATCGAGCGGCTGAAGGCGGTAACGGCCTGGCAACGACATATTTTTCAGGCAACGGCAGGCCAGGAAATCCCGATGGCTGACCTGCTGGCGATGAATCAGCCGGTGGATCTGATTCTTGATGCTCTCATTGGCTATAGCTTACGCGCTGCGCCGCGAGGCCCCGCCCTAGAACTTATTGAATGGGCCAATGCAACGGATGCTCCGACGTTATCCCTCGATACGCCCTCTGGTGTAGATTCTACGACTGGAGAAACGCCAGGGGAATACATCAATGCCGATTGGACCATGACCCTGGCGCTACCGAAAACGGGTCTGTTGAGCAGCCGTACTGGGGAGTTGTTTTTAGCGGATATTGGTATTCCGGCAGGCGCTTATGACTGGGAGACCTTGCAGCTCGACTATGCAGCTCCTTTTGGCGATTGCTATCGCATTCCGTTAACCGCGCGATAAACGATGCGATAAGCACTGCAATAGGCACATAGAGAAGACATATGGAAAGGCACTGTACTTTTTGAGAATGCGTTCGTAACCAATGAGAGGCTAATCAAGCTTACTGACGACTATCCTGATTCATTTTTTTGAAGCCATTGAACATTTTGTCGATATCTTCGGACTTTTTTTATTGGTCTTAGGATTTTTTCGGGG
This sequence comes from Cyanobacteria bacterium P01_F01_bin.53, assembly GCA_039186165.1. Lineage (GTDB taxonomy): Bacteria > Cyanobacteriota > Cyanobacteriia > Phormidesmidales > Phormidesmidaceae > Phormidesmis. The sequence goes on along the minus strand of JBCDAG010000050.1, from coordinate 12,906 downwards.
AGCACTGGGTTGGGTTCGGCTCGAACTATCCCGCAAACCCTGGGAGCAACGGTTAATATCACTACGAAAATTGCGTTGCATTGTGGGGGTGCACATTCTTTACGCACTAGAGCTGCTCATTATTTCAGATATCATTAATAGTTTTCTGACTGGGCTTGACTATGAGCCAGGCGAAAACTTTTTTACTAGCTCAGTCTTTTATGGCTTGATACAGCTGGCCATGGTGGTGGCCATCAGAACGTCGATTGATTACTTTCTTTCAAAAGAACTGGACTCAATTCATGAATCCGGCATTTCTGAAAAGCCTGTGGAATCGGGGAACTGGTGATAGGAATCTGTTCTTTTTGGACGTGGCTGCCACCCGCACTTTAATGATGCTGATTTACTTACTATTTTGTTTTTCCCCTTGTTTTAACCTCTCTTTCAACACCTTTTCTTAACACCCTCTCTTAACACCTTCTCTCTTTAGTGGAAGTCAGCTTATGTCTAGTTCCCAAAGACAATTTTCTGTCTATAATCCCCGGTCAGTTGATTCCCAGTCGATTGATACCCAAACAGTTGATACCCAGCGGCTTGATACTCGCTCAAAACGCGCTCGATCAAGCAATCCTAAATTTAGGGGGACTCAGTTACGCTCTCAAGAAATGCAACGCAAGCATATTATTTTCATTTCCGATGACATGGAGCTGGCAAAAACGCTTCAAATAGAGCTATCTGGGCAAGGATATCAAATGAGTGTTATCCATGACGGCCTACGTGGGTTGCTGGCCGTTCAACGGATGAAGCCTGATTTGGTGGTGATTAGTTGGTCACCACCACGGCTGTCGGCATTAGAAATATGCGATCGCCTACAGGCAAACCAACGCAATCAGCCCATTATCGTACTCACCCAAGAAGACTCTCCCCAACAGCGCATCGCAGGGTTTAATGTGGGCGCAGACGATTGCCTCTCCATGCCACTGGTCAAAGAAGAATTCATTGCCAGAATTAAAGCCAATGTGATGCATCGAGGCCATGATTTGGCGACCGATCCTCTCCTGCGCTGTGCGGACCTTGTGCTCAATCGGGAAACCAGGGAAGTGTTTCGAGGCGATCACTTTATTTCACTCACCGCCAAAGAATTCAATCTCTTAGAATTCTTCATGGAACATCCCTTTCAGGTGCTCACCCGCACTCAAATTTTAGAGGGCGTTTGGGGGCATGATTATGTCGGCAGTTCAAACATCATCGAGGTCTATATCCGCTATCTTCGTAAGAAACTAGGCGCCACACCTCGCAGTCGCATCATTGATACTGTCCGGAGCGTAGGCTATATCCTAAAAGATAGTGAACCTGAAACTCAGCAGAGCGCTTCACAATGAGGTTAGCGTGATTTTATGGCTTTGTGTAGTGACTGTATTGGCTGATGAGCTTGGCAACCAGACCTGTCCAACCCGTTTGGTGACTGGCGCCGACCCCGGCCCCATTATCACCGTGAAAATATTCGTGGAAGAGAATATAATTCTGCCAATTTTCATCGGTTTGGAACGCTTCAATACCCCCATACACAGGACGCTTACCCGTTTCATCCGGCAAGAAAATATTAATCATTCGCGCTTCTAAGTCCAGGGCAATCTCCCACAGATTTTTCTGTTGGCCAGAGCCACGAGGGCACTCAGCAGTATAGCCTGCTCCATAGTAATGATGGAATTTCTGCAAGGATTCAATTAGCAAATAGTTCACGGGAAACCACACCGGGCCGCGCCAATTAGAGTTGCCGCCAAACAAAGCCGTACTCGATTCAGCCGGTTCATAATCTACGCGGTACTCATGACCATTTACATCAAACGTGTAGGGATGCTCTCGGTGATATCGGGAGATGCCCCGAATCCCATGTTTTCCAAGGAATTCAGATTCATCTAGCATTTTTTCGAGGATGCGAGAGAGTTTTTCCGGGGGGACGAGGGCTAACAATCTGCGTTCACCCACCCCCTTTTCAACAAAGCACGCTACATTTTTTCTCAGGTCAGGTCGATTGGCTTCAAACCACTTGAGCCGCAGTTTAAACCCAGGCAGCTGGTCTAGTAGATCGGGCTCTAGCGTTGTCACCGCAAACAGGGGGATTAAGCCGACTAAAGAGCGTACTTTTAACTTAATTTGTTCGTTATTGGGCAGATACAAGGCATCGTAAAAGAACCCATCTTCTTCATCCCATAGTTCTGTCCTATCGGTGCCCATGTGGTTCATGGCATCGGCAATATAAATGAAGTGTTCAAAGAACTTAGTCGCCATATCTTCATAGATATCGTTCTCTTTGGCGAGTTCTAAAGAAATGGTCAGCATGTTTAGGCAATACATCGCCATCCAGCTTGTTCCGTCTGATTGTTTGAGATAGCCGCCAGTGGGTAGGGGTGCGCTGCGGTCAAACACACCAATGTTGTCGAGTCCGAGGAAGCCCCCTTCAAATACATTGTGGCCACCTGCATCTTTGCGATTGACCCACCAGGTAAAGTTTAACAACAGCTTTTGAAAGACTCGCTCTAGAAACTTGCGGTCTCCTTGGCCGGTCATCTTTTTCTCAATTTTGTACACTCGCCAAGTGGCCCAAGCGTGCACGGGGGGATTCACATCGCCAAAGGCCCACTCGTAGGCAGGGATTTGGCCGTTGGGGTGCATGTACCATTCCCGCGTCATAATATCGAGCTGCTTTTTGGCAAAGCCCGCATCAATCATCGCTATGGGAATGCAGTGGAAAGCCAAGTCCCAGGCGGCAAACCAGGGATACTCCCACTTGTCGGGCATGGAGATAATATCGTCACTATCTAGGTGAGTCCATTGGCTGTTGCGGCCATATCGATGACCGTCTGGTGGGGGCGGCATGTTGGCGTCACCTTTCAGCCAGCGGTTAACTTCGAATTTGTAGTATTGCTTGCTCCACAACATCCCTGCAAAGGCCTGACGTTGGACGCTGCGGGTATCTGTCGCCATGGGGCAAGGGGTGACTTTTTGATAAAAATCGTCGGCTTCTTGAATGCGAGTTTGGAAAAGGGTCTCAAAGTCCGGGCCAAAGGGGGTATTGAGATCAGCCTGATGGGAGAGTCTGAGGCTGACTTGGCGAGTTTGCCCCGGTTCTATCTGGAGTGTGTAATGTGCGGCGAATTTAGTGCCTTGTTTAGCCGGATTCACGGCATCAGTTTGGCCATGTATCACAACGTTATGAAAAGCATCTTTGACGTAGGGGGAAGGGTTTTCTACGTCAAAGAGCTTTTGAAAATTGGTTTCATTCTCGGTGAATAAGAGGGAGTTTTCTTCTGCATCTTCCCCTATGCCATTGCAGTATAGCCAGGATGTCCCATACTTGGAATTGGCGGCCTCAATCACGCTAAAGCTCGCCTGTTTGCACACGAGTTTCAACTGGGGCTTGTCAACCTCGTCCCCCCATGACCACGTATTGCGAAACCACAGGTGGGGTAGGACTTCTATCGTTTTTGTCTCTGGTCCTCGGTTGGTAATCGAGAGTTTGATCAGAATATCTTTGGGGTCAGCTTTGGCGTATTCAACGACGACATCGAAGTATCGATTTTCATTAAATACACCGGTGTCGAGGAGTTCAAATTCGTCTGCTTGGCGATCGCGTCTTTGATTTTCTTCTACAAGCTGGCCATAGGGAAACGCCGATTGGGGGTATTTGTACAGCCCTTTCATGTAGGAGTGGGTGGGCGTACTGTCGAGATAAAAGTAGTATTCCTTAACATCTTCACCGTGATTGCCCTGGTTACCCGTGAGGCCAAATAAGCGCTCTTTGAGGATCGCATCTTCACCATTCCAGAGGGCAAGGCTAAAACATAGCCGCTGCTTGACATCAGAAATGCCAAAAATACCGTCTTCTCCCCAGCGATAGGCACGGGCGCGAGATTGGTCATGGGAAAAGTTTTCCCAGGCTTCTCCGGTGGCGCTGTAGTCTTCACGGACCGTACCCCATTGTCGCTCACTCAGGTAAGGCCCCCACTTTTTCCAGGGCGTTTTGTCGGTACGGATGGCTTGGAGTCTTTGATGTTCAGCAGTCATGGTGAATATCTCCGAGTGGGTGGCTCAAGGCTAGTCTATCGTCAGTAAATCGGTGCGCAACACTTCTGCAACTAGACTTTAGCTCGTGGGTTTTGCAGATTATTTAGAATGAACCGCCTGCCTGTTGTACATATTGACGACAGTCCTCATTGAGCTGGGCGTCTTTTAGGTTGGCCCCTGTAAAAATTGCGCCCTTAAAGCGAACGCCGCGTAAGTCGGCCCCTTGCAGGTTGGCCTTAATCAGGATGGCCTCGGTGAGATCGGCGCTGATGAGATTAGCTCCAATCAAGTTGGCTTCAATCAGCTTTGCTTTGGCAAGATTGGCGTTTGCAAAATCAGCGGATTCTAAATGCGCTCGACTAAAGTCGGCTGAGCGGGCATCGGCTTCTATGAGGTTAGCGGCGGTCAGATGGGAACCACTAAAATCTGTTTTTCGCAGAGAGGCTTTACTCAGGTTTGCGCGTCTCAGATCCGCCTGGCTTAAGTCCGCCATCATCAGATCGTTGTTGTGAAGATCGCTTTGGCTTAATTGTGCTTTTTGTAGTTGGCATACCCTACAGTCGGCACCATTAAAGTCAGGGACAATGCGAGGGTGCTTTTTGCGCCATTTGTTCCAATGGGCGGCCCCTCGCTTTAACTGAGTGACATGATTGGCATTAGACATAGGGCAAGGCCTTGGGGAGTTGTTATGAACAGATGCAAGAACAAAGGTGGGACAGCCAAGATTGTGAAAAACAAGAGTCTTTTGCTTTAGCCGCCTTCTGCGAAACCGGGATAGAGCGTCATGCCCCCATCGACAAACAGCGTGACACCGTTGATATAGTCCGACTGATCGGAGGCGAGCCAAACGACTGCCTTGCCAATATCCATCGGCTCACCGACTCGACCATAGGGAATCAGCTTGAGCAACTCGGCCTCTGCTTCAGGCGTTTCCCAGGCGTCGCGGTTAATCGGCGTTTTAATTGCGCCGGGGCCAATGCTGTTCACCCGAATCTTATCCGGTGCGAGTTCTTGGGCAAGGCTCTTCATTAGGAGCATGACGCCCCCCTTAGAAGCCGCATAATTGCAGTGGCCCGCCCAGGGAATCACCTCATGCACCGAACTCATGCAAATGATTTTGCCTGCCGCACAAGATCTGCCCTCAACAATGCCCTGACGCTTGAATATTTTGGCGGCTTCTCGGGCGCAGAGGAACTGACCCGTGAGGTTAACCGAGATGACTTTTTCCCACTGAGCCAAGGTCATCTCGGTTAATAGGGCATCTTGCTGTAGGCCAGCGTTGTTGACCAAAATATCCAGGCTGTCGTAGGCCCCAAGTACTTGCTCAAACATTCTACTGACTTGGGCTTCTTGACTGACGTCTGCCTGGATTGCGATCGCCTCCCCACCGGCAGCGGTAATTTTATCAACGACCTCATTAGCGCCTGTGGCACTCCGAGCGTAGTTGACGGCGACTTTGGCTCCGGCAGTGGCTAGTGCGATCGCAACCGCTGCCCCAATCCCCGAGCTAGATCCTGTCACTAAGGCAGTTTGTCCTTTTAAGAGCTGATACTGTTCCATAGCAAATAAAGAGGTGAATAACTGTGTGCAAGCGGATGGAGATAGATAGTGAACTACATGCCTACCGGCTTGATGGTTTTAGCTCCGGCCAAATCGTCCACTACGCTAAATTGAAACGGTTCCGTTGGAAATTCGTTTAGATAGGTTTGGTTGAGAAATTGTTCTGCGTCAGACTGGTTGAGTAAATGTCGATTAAAGAAAGCCAAACTCAGTGCCCTGGTCGGCTCGCGAGCAGCTAGCGGATCGGGTCCCGTTAAGCCATCTGAGAAAGGGAGAACACTTTGTGTCTGCCGATCTAAAAAGGAGAAGTGGGTACCGCCGTCCATCACAACCAGTTTTTTGTGTTCGGTGGTGAGCCAGTTAAACGGTTCTATTTGCTCCGGCAGGGCAGGGGCAACATAATCATTCGTGCCCGCCATAATCATCACGGGGATTTCAATTTTTTGGAGACCACCCTTGCCAAAAATGCTGCTGGTCAGCGGATTCATCGCCACAACTGCCGATACGCGATCGTCAGCCACGTCCAGCGGCGTCTCCTCGGGCAGTTCTAACAGGGTGCACTGCGTGAGGAGTGAAAGATTGACCGTGGGCCTATCGGCTAAGCTCGATTGGCATTCCTGTGCGAGAAAAGCAGGATCAATGCCTGCCCCGCCTGAGGCGAGGACCGTATATCCGCCCAAGGACTGCCCTAAAAGTCCAACTGAATCCAGGTTTAAGCTGCTTAAGGTGGGCTCCCCTTCAGCTTGCTGAGCACTCAACGTATCGAGCACTGCCGTGATGTCTTGAGATCTCAAGAGGAGTTCTCTCCCACCGGGAGCGTCCTCTTTACCCCACAAAAAGCGAATAAATTTATCAGCACTGGTTTCAATATGCTCTAGGGCAACCACTGCATAGCCGTGGGAAGCTAAGTGTTCTGCCATATACACAAAGGTTTTACGGGTCGAGGCCACACCATGGGAAATAATCACGACAGGCGTACTCTCGGCAGTAGCCGCAGATTGTTCGGGTAAGTAAAGGTCTGCAATGGAGGCCTCCGGGCGACCGGGCGTCTGAAAAGGAAGGGTTTTGACTTGCCAGCGATAAGTGCCTGCTAGTCGTGGATCATCCCCCATGGAGAGAGCTGCTTTATCCATGGCCTGAGACTGGGCAAGTTGCTTAATATCTGCAACAACGCTGTCTCTTCGCATGAAGATTTGTGCATTTTCCGCGATAATTTGCCGTGCTAAGGCAAAGTCGACTTGAACTGTTTTCGTCGGGAAATGACGTAATACATTAAGGGTGGTTAGCCCACCATTTTCCTTATCATCAGCGGCCAGAATCAGGGCACCGCGAATGCCTTTCATGCCATTCAAAAAGTTGTCCGTTTGGATGACCTGTCCCAACTTCCCCAGCAGATTTTCACCCAGGGTAGAGTAGGTGAATTGGGCAACCGGAATTGGGCTGAGGTCATTGCGAGCACCCAGAATCCCCCGAAAGGCCTGCTGTTGCTGATTATTTAATCGATTGGCAAAAGGTGCTAACCGCTCAGCCACTTCCCCAGTTTTCGCAAAGGTTTCAAGATCTTCAACATAGATAGTTGGCTCAAAAGGGCCAAAGAAAAATTGAATCCTCTCAGCGCCTTGAGCAGGCAGTGCCGTTAGCATACACGCGAGCACAGCCAAAAGCGTTAAGACTTGACGGGAGCGAACTGTACGACCATTCGTCGAACGAAACAAACGAAAGCAGTTAAGACGAAAAAGACCTAGATGAAAAGGCCCTAGACGAAAAGGCTCTTTTCGTTTAACTAGGTGGGGATTAAACATGGGCAGCAAGCCTCTGGACACAACAATTCGATTCAGGCCATCCCTAATTAATTACGATGTCAGCCTAGACCTCGAAAAAGATTAGAGTCCTGTGAAAATTTGCTGTGACTGCTGAAGTTGTGAGGCATGCAAATGCGGGATCAGTATCATTTCAGATTGTGAATTTTTAGTCCAAATCTACAACAGGTTGCTATGCGAAACAACTACAGACAAAAAATGTTGTTCCTATTCACTTAATTCTCATAGTTAGCTAATTAGGGACACTCATTGTTTTATTAATCTCGATTACATTACCTTTTTGACTATGCCTACACTCCTTGCGGCAGATGTTGGTGGGACGAAAACAATTCTGCGGTTAGCAGAGTTTTTGCCACCCATAAAACTCCAATCAAAATCTCCGCCCATTCATATGCTCTATGAGCAAACCTATGTCAGCCAGGACTTTCCTGACTTGGTGCCTATGGTAAAAATCTTTTTTGCAGAAGCTCAGAAGCATTTGGGACATCTGCCGTCTCCAAGGGTTGCCTGTTTTGGGATTGCGGGGCCGGTGGTGGACAATCGCTCCGAACTCACTAATCTAAAATGGTCTCTAGATGCCAAAGTTCTTGAAAAGAAGCTGGACATCCCCCAAGTGGTACTGATCAATGACTTTGCGGCTAATGGCTACGGTGTGCTGGGCCTAGCGGAGTCAGATTTGCACACCTTGCAGTCAACCCCTGCACAGGGCCATGCACCCATTGCCATTATTGGTGCTGGCACAGGATTAGGCGAAGCCTTTTTAATTCCTCAAAGCGGCTGCTATCATGTTTTCCCCGGAGAAGGGGGGCACACAGACTTTGCACCCCAAACTGACATAGCCTACCAGCTATGCCGATACCTGCAAAAGCGCGAAAATATCTCACATGTCTCTATAGAACGCATTGTCTCCGGCATTGGCCTGGTGTCTATTTATGAGTGTTTTCGAGATGACTATGAGCGTTTTCGGCAGACCTATGGATTTGAGGCAGAAGCCCCTAATCTTACAGCCGCCTTTGAGGCTTGGGATCAGGCAAAAAAAACGGGTGAAACAGTAGAGAGTCCGGCTGCGCTGATTGCAAAACATGCGATGGAAGAAGATGATCGGCTCTCTCAAAAAACAATGCAGCTTTTTGTTCAGCTTTACGGTGCAGAGGCGGGTAATTTTGCGCTAAAGCTATTGCCCTATGGCGGGCTCTACATCACCGGCGGCATCGCTGCCAAAATTTTACCTCTGATAGAAAAGGAGGGCTTTTTGGAGGCTTTTTTAAACAAAGGCCGCGTGAGCTCACTGCTAAAAAATATCCCCGTACATATTGTCCTAAACCCTAAGGTAGGCCTGATTGGTGCTGTTTTATATGCCGCCAAACTAGGGTCTACTGCTGCTGTCTAGTGCAGTCTGTTATTTCATCAGTGACCTTTCAGAAAAACTTTACCTTTCAACAACATCCTATCCCTTAACAACAGGTTAACGACTATGAAACCCACTCAATGGATTCTTTTCACTAGCGGCGTTATCTCCGCATTGCTTGTCTCAACAGCGCATCAGTCCCCCATCGCCGCACAGACGGCCCAATCTTCTCAGGCCGTTCCATCTTCTCAGGCCGTTCCATCTTCTCAGGCCGTTCCATCTTCTCAGGCCGTTCCATCTTCTCAGACCACTCATTTTACTCTGCTGGCTCAAACATCTCAACCTGCTGACGAGCTCCCTCAATTATCCCAAACAGAGTCAGTAGCTCCGGAGAGAGAGCCGATGATGACGATGCCAGTTTCCCAAGGAAGAGTTAGCGTGCATCTTGAAAACATGACAGCTGAGGCTATCACCTATCAGGCCCTTGGCGACACTGAGCCTCGAACCTTGGAAGCTGAAGGCGACATTACTTTAGAAAATCTTCGTGTTCCGACTACGGTAACATTCTCCTATGCAAATATGGTCAGGGATCGCTCGACAGGCAGTGGCTTAACGAAAGCTGCGGTAAGATCTGAGGAAGATGGCATGCTTCATTTGGTGATTCAACCGACCAATGATTTGGATACAGAGGTGAGTAACCTCACCGTTGAGTCCAATGGCAACGTCTTTGTTTTTTAACATTCGTTGCAAAACTGAATAAATCCTGTTGTTTAGGCCTGACTTGAGATTTTTAACCTATGGTGTCGCAAATATCCCCGGATTTAGGGCTCTCGAACTTAGGGACAAGCGAGCAAACGCAGAGTCCCAACAACCCTAATCAAGCTCTCAATCAGGCCCTCAATCAGGCCATAACGGCTGCTCAAAAGTATTTGCTGTCCATCCAAAAGCCCGACGGTTATTGGTGGGCAGATTTGGAGTCGAATGTCTCGATTACGGCTGAGGTGGTTCTGCTGCATCACGTATGGGGAACAGGGGGGACTCGCCCGTTGGCGAAAGCGGAACAGTATTTGCGATCGCACCAACGCCCTCATGGCGGCTGGGAACTCTTCTACGGCGACGGCGGCGACTTAAGCACCTCTGTTGAAGCCTATATGGCCCTGCGTTTACTCGGTGTTCCAAAAAATGACCGCGCGCTCGTGAATGCTAAAGATTTCATCCTCAGCCAGGGCGGTATCAGCAAATCTCGCATTTTCACAAAGTTTCACTTAGCCCTTATCGGCTGTTACAACTGGCAAGGGCTCCCGTCGCTCCCACCGTGGATCATGCTGTTGGAGCATCCTTTCCCTGTAAATATTTACGAGCTTTCTAGCTGGGCAAGGGGCAGTACGGTGCCCCTGCTGATTGTCTTCGATAAAAAGCCTGTTTATCCGGTGAGTGCTGAGTTCAACCTTGATGAGCTATATGCCGAAGGGATTGATAACGTGCATTGGAAATTGCCTGAGAATGGTGATTGGAGCGATGCGTTTCTGGTGTTAGATAAAGGCTTTAAGCTGGCAGAATCGCTGAACCTGGTGCCTTTTCGGGAAGAGGGGATTCGGCAGGCAGAAAAGTGGGTGATTGAGCGTCAAGAAGCCACCGGTGATTGGGGCGGGATTATCCCTGCGATGCTCAATTCGATGCTGGCTCTGTGCGCATTGGACTATGACGAAAATGACCCTATCGTGCAGCGAGGTTTTCAAGCCCTGGATGACTTTGCGGTAGAAACTGAAGAGACCTATTGGGTGCAGCCCTGCGTTTCCCCCGTGTGGGATACGGCACTTGCGCTTAGGGCCCTAGCCGATTCGCAAATGCCCAAAGACGCTGCGGCACTGGTCACGGCTGGAGAGTGGCTGCTAAAAAAACAAATCACTGACTACGGTGATTGGGTGGTGAAAAATCCTCAAGGAGAGCCAGGGGGCTGGGCCTTTGAATTTGAGAATCGGTTTTACCCTGACGTGGATGATACCGCTGTGGTGGTGATGGCCCTGCAAGCGATAACGTTGCCTGATGAATCTGTTAAAAAGGCGGCGATCGCACGCGCTGTTCGTTGGATTGCAACCATGCAATGCAAGACCGGGGGCTGGGCTGCCTTTGATATTGACAACGATCAGGATTGGCTTAACTCCATTCCCTACGGCGATCTTAAGGCAATGATTGACCCAAGCACCGCAGATATTACGGCTCGGGTACTAGAGATGCAGGGACAGCTGTCCGCAGGACTAGGGAGTGCGGATCTGCCTGCGCACCGACTCAAAAACGGCGTACGCTACTTGCTTGAACAACAAGAATCAGACGGTAGCTGGTTTGGCAGGTGGGGTGTGAATTACATTTATGGAACCAGTGGTGCGCTCTCGGCACTGGCACTGATAGATGTGACTCGCTATCAGCACCAGATTAAGCGGGGTGCGGACTGGTTCGTGCGCTGTCAGAATGCCGATGGTGGTTGGGGAGAAACCTGCCAGAGTTATAAAGATCCTAGCCTGAAGGGAAAAGGGGTGAGTACGGCCTCGCAAACGGCCTGGGCCTTATTAGGCCTATTAGATGCTGAGGCTGCTTTGAAATCAGCCTTCTGTGAAGCAGCGGCTGTCGGTGATATTCACAGGGCTATCCAAACGGGTATCCAATATTTAGTGACCACGCAAAGAGAAGATGGGGCTTGGACGGAGGTGGAATATACCGGCACAGGATTCCCTGGCCATTTTTATCTTCGATACCACCTGTACCCTCAAGTGTTTCCATTGATGGCATTAGGGCGCTATCGTGAGAATTTTCAAAGATGAAATGGTGAGTACTCCTTGAATTCTCATTTTTTGCTAAGACAACAACAAATTGAGCTGACTATATTTTAGGTAGCAGGAATAAGAAGATACTCTTCTGTATTTTTGTTGTTATACTCATACATCCCAAGCAAAAATCTACATCAAGGCTAACATCATGGAACAATCAGAGAAGACGCCTTTGCAAGATGAGCAAATTTCCGAAGAACAACTTGAGACGGTCGCAGGTGGAACGGACGCTGAAACCCTGTTAGCAGAAGCTTCAGGCAATAAGACTCAGGCCGAAACAGACGAAGAGGCTGCCGGTGCTAAAGGGCTTTTCTTTAAGAAGAAGAAAAAGTTCTTTGGTCACGGCCATCATCACTAAGCACAGTTCCTAATGACTGTTGTTAAGACTGTTCGTTCATGACATCCCCTAATACAACGGAATGACCCGCTTCTTGAAACCAGTAGCTTCTTGGGAAATGACCTGAGAAGCTATTTTTTCCTCACGAAAATATACTATGAAACGCTTTTTCTTTGCTCTTGTATTGGTCAGTATGGGTATGAGCGCGATCGCACCCATGGCAGTGGCGAGTCAACGCCCCCCTAATCGTCAGGTTTCCTCACCGAGTGAACTGGGTGAAGGGGCCACTATTTTGGACGTTATTCGTCATAATCGTGATATCCGCAGCCGCAAGAAATAATGGAAGATTTCCTTCCGATTGCTTAGTCTCATCAGGTTTTCATCTGTTTCTCAGACAGCAACTCAAAGGCGATGGCATGCTTGAGCTATCTTATTAGCCCTCTATCTTATTAGCTAGCTCTTTGAGGAGGTTTGGGTATGAAGTATCAGGTGTTTCTTGTTCCGGCTTTGGCTGTAGTAGGCGTTTTCTCTACGCTCTCAGGCGCGATTGCTGTTGAGTTTAACTTCAGTACCCTGCAGGAGCGCCCCTCTGAAGTTATTGAGCAGCACAACATCATTGAAAATTTTCGAGCCCTTCAACAGGAGCGTTTAAGCAGTCCAGAGGAACTGGTTGAAGGAGACAGCACAGAGGGCGGTATTGTTGAAGGAGATATCACAGAGGGAGACTCTACAGATGCCACTCAATCTGCCAGTGAGAGTGATCTCCCCGAGATCAGCGTCCCTGAGTTTGAATGAGTGATCCCTCTACACCTCGAAGTTACGCCTCGAAGTCAGACACCCCCGGCAAAGCCGGTGGCTTGATAAGTGTGACCGCCTCAAAGGCGGGTGCCCTACCGAAAGTCTCTGACTGGGAGTTCATAAGTGCCTGCGCTGACTAGAATTGGCCGCTTCTATCACTCTTATCCTGCT
>JBCDAG010000049.1:0-25914 GCA_039186165.1 Cyanobacteria bacterium P01_F01_bin.53 | reverse complement strand
TGATATCGCTCGTACTCAAGCGCAGTAATATCGCTTTCGCTAAACTCTAAACGGATCATGACTACTGGCTCGGGCAAAAGGGCTCTCTCAATTTCATCATGACCCTTAAATTAGTTCAAGTTGGAACCGTCTGGAGTATAGGAGAAAATCGTTAACAGTCCTTGCCAGCCGAAGAAAGTGGCCATGCCGAGGACAATGGTGAGCAAGAGGTTTTGGGTTTTCCAGCTGACGAGGAGAGCAGCGATCGCACCCACTAGCCGAGCATTCAAATACCCTACGCTCAAGCTCCCCTCACTCAACAATACTTCTGGAACAACAATTGCGGTGAGCACTAGGCACATAGCGCAGCGCATTCAACAGCGCAGGGGGCCATACCATTCGGCTGATCGCACCAAACATGAGATAGCGAATGCCAAAAGTTGCGAGCATCATGCCTAAAATGAGTAGAGGTTCGTTCATTTTGTTGTCTCCAGATTGCTGTTCTGCAAGCTATTTTTTAAGACTGCGCTCGCTGAAAATGCCTGAAAGAATACCTGCGATCACCGCCACCAGCAGACCCATGCCAAGGCCGCACCCAAGAAATACCAGTGCTTATAGGCTGACTGATCAGATTGTTTATAACGGCGAATCGCAACCGCAAAAGACTCATCGGTGAGCCAAAACCCCAAGGGCACTTTCCAGTGTTGTGGGAGCCTTTTCACATAGGGCAATAAGCTCACCGCGTACAACAAATGTCGTGAATTTGTGACATTTGTTGTACGCGGTGAGCACAATCAGTAGCCAACCCGTCTTCACTGCGACCAATCCCGCTGCGATAAATTGAGAAGATCCGGCAAATACAAACGCTGACATCGCTAGCGTTGCCCCTACTGAAAGGCCGTTAGTAATTGCGAGTGTCCCAAAAATAATGCCAAAAGGAATCGCGCCCACAATCAGTGGAATCATCGCTCGTACGCCCGCCCAAAATTCGGATCTAGATGAATGAGCGATCGCACGTCCACTTACTCAGCACTCGAAATCTGTTGTTTCGCCTTTCGCCAAAAAGCATTCAGTTCCTCAGCACTATACTCATTCATCGGCTTTTCAGCCTGAGCTTCCACCTTTTCAAAACGCTGGACAAATCGATGACTGGTGCCCTGCAAGGCTGCTGTCGGATCAAGCCCCTTCCAGCGCGCCACCTGAAGCAACGAAAAAATCACATCGCCCAGCTCACTTTCCTGAGCCGCCTTAGATTCATGCGCCAGCGCATGGCGAAACTCATCCATTTCCTCGTCCACCTTGGTCCACACTTCCTCTATCGAATCCCACTCAAAGCCAGCCTTCGCCGCATTTTTAGATAGCTTCATCGCTCCCATCAGCGGTGGCATAGAGCGCGCGTAGCGTCTAAGCTTCGGCGAGAGCTTGGTCGGATCTTCAGTTCCCGCTTTTTCAGCCGCCTTAATCTGTTCCCAAGTCACTTTCACCGCATCCGGCGTATTAATATCAGAGGCATCCTGCCCCTCCGGCACAAAAACATGGGGATGGCGACGAACCATTTTATCGGCAACCCCCTTAGCAATATCCCCCAGGTTAAAGTCTCCTTGATCCTGAAAAACTTGAGCCTGAAGCACAACTTGCAACAACACATCACCCAGCTCTTCTGCTATCTCTGCTTTGGTTCCATGCTGAATGGCATCCACCACCTCATAGGCCTCCTCAATCACAAAAGGCTTCAGCGTTTCCGGCGTTTGAGCCAAATCCCAAGGGCACCCTCCCTCAGGGTTTCGCAGCTGTGCAATCACTTCAATAAAACGCTGTAGCTCAGCCAGCGTTTGACTCAGTTGTTTAACCTGTTGTTCATCTTGCTGTGAGGCCTGTTGTTCACATTGCTGTGAGGCGGCAGATGTATTAACCGTAGAAGTATCAATAGATTTAGAAGATTCAGGACTTACTGACACAGGCATTCAACTCCAACGACGACGTTACTCCAACACTAAACGAAAACCAAACAAAATATGTCTCGCATCGAGTGGTCGATCGTGTTCATAGGCGGCACGGCAAAAGCCAGGATAATCGTCCCAACCACATCCTTTGAGAATAACTTCGGGTGTGGGCTTGTCCACGAGGGTACTGGTGTATTCAAAGACATTGCCAGCCATATCTTCGATGCCATAGGGGCTGCGGCTTAAGGGGAATGCGCCAATCGCACTGGTCCCAGTCGGGCCATTTTTAGCCCAGTTCGTACCGTCATTGCGCCAGTCGCTGCCCCAAGGAAAGTAGCGACCGTCGTTGCCCCGCGCGGCCTTTTCCCATTCCAGGTCGCTGGGAAGGCGATAGCTAACGCCATCGCGCTGCGATCGCCAATCGGCATAGGCCAACGCATCTTCATAGGACACCAGCACCACCGGATGCTGGCCCTGCCTTGCCGGGTACTCGTCGGCCTGCCATAGGTAGGGTTCCACGGTGCTGTAGTCATGGACTAAAAAGCCCTGATTTTGATATTCTTCGGCGGAAATGCCCGGTGAGCGGTGCCCCGTGGCTCGCACAAACACCTGATAGTCGGTATTTGTAATCAGGTTTTCGCTCAGGCAAAAGGCGGGCAGGTTCACCGTTTGTAGGTCGCTCTCACGATCAAACCAGCCTTGCCTGCGATAGCCTGCTTCAGCCTGGGCAACGGTGGCTGGAGACTCAGCGAACCCTTCGGCGGTGATGCGGTAAGCGTATTCGCGCTCGGTGAGATCGCTCCCCGCTAAAAAATCACCCGCACCGACAAAAGCAAATCCGGCATGGGATTCACACTCCGCTTGGGTGATGGGCGACGTGGCCTCAGGCACCACACCCAGCAGCTCATCCTGACAGCTAGCTAAGCAGAGTGCTAGCGTCAGGGCTAACCCCAATCCTATTCGCGTCACCATATGCTGTATGCCTCTTGCCACCATCAGATTCGATCATGCCACGCAAGGGGTCAATATATCAGGAGCCAATATATCGACTACATCGGCAATGACCATAACCGGCAACATAGGATAGGTCGTGTAAAAATTAGGCCGTGTAAAATAGGTAACTGAATATGAAAAATTGGCCCCTATGAAAAATTGGCTAGTCACCGACGACGGCACTTGCACCGAATTTGGCACCGTCGAAACCGAGCCCCCCGAACAGACCTATCGAATGTATCGCTTCCTCACCGAAATGGAAGACATTTTGGAGCGCGAGCCCGATGACGCCAAGCGCGTACAAGCCCTTATTCCCTTAGTGCGCAAGCTCCTGATCAGCTCCTACTGGCTACAAATGGAGTACAAGCCACCCAGCGAAAAAACGGGCTGGAGCGTGAACTTCTTATACCGGGAGCACGAATACCCACTCACTGTGCAGATGGTGGCCTGGGCACCGGGCACAAAATCTAAAATTCATAACCATGCCACCTGGGGCATTGTGGCCATGGTGGGCGGCGAGGAAAAAAATACCTTTTGGCAACAGGCCAAGGGCGACCCCAAAACGATTACCGAAGTCGGGGAACAAATCCTGTATCCAGGCGACATTATTGGCTTTACGAGCAACGCGGTCCATCGGGTGGCCCCCACGGGTGATGAACCCACCATTTCGTTTAATTTATACGGTGTGACGGATCGCAGCAGTCGCTATAAATATGACGATGACACGCTCGCAGCCGATCATTTTTAAGGGCAGGCACAAACGAGCAAGCTCACATGCGTGCTCACTCAAGCAGCAAACACTCAAGAAAGCACTGGCAACGTCACCGTTACCGTGGTCCCTTTATCCACTTCGCTCTCCAGCTGAATGTGCCCACCACACATATCCACACAGGTTTTGACCATCGTCAGCCCCAGGCCAATCCCAGGGATATTTTCCACATGGCTAGTGCGGTAAAAGGCCTCAAACACGTGGGCTTGGTCATCAGGCGCAATGCCACGGCCCTGGTCTTTAACCTGAATGCTGATGTAATGCCCCTGGTTTTGAATGGAAAGCTTTTGAATGGTGAGCGAAATGGGCGATCGCGGCTCAGAATACTGAATTGCATTCGTCAACAGCTGTAGCAGGACCTGTCTGGCAACTTCTTGGTATAGGTAAATGGCTGAGAAGTCTCCCATATACTCAGCATCGATTTGAGGCAAGGGCGTGAACGCAGCTGAGAGGTGGGCTATGGTGGATCGACTAAGCGCCTGAAGATCAAAGCGCTGGGGCTTGGCCACTTTGACCAGGGACTGGGCTCGCTGCAAGTTCATCGCACTATCGAGCAGGGTCATCATTTGCTTAACGGCGTCATCAATGCGCGCAAGGGTCTTGAGGTATTGGGCGTCTTCTATTTTTTGATCGTAGCTTTTTAAGATATTAGAAGCCAACAAAATCACCGTGGCAGGCGAGCGGCATTCGTGGGATAGGGTCGTCACCATCCGCTGGCGAGCCTCATCTAAGGCCTGCTTATCGACGACCTGATTGACATCGTTGGCCACCGCCTCTAACCGATGAATGTCGGCCTGGAGCTGCTTAATTTTGTCAGCGAGCGACGCTTGCCCCGTTTCTTGCAAATTGCTTTTTTGCCCTCGAAGAGTGCCTTCGGCAGCATGGACAGGTAGGCGACGCCCGGAGAGATTAGCAGATAGCTGGGCCGTTTGGTGCTTGGCCCTGGCAAGGGCACGACTCATCGTGCGGCCAAGGCTCTGCGAGTCCATCAGGTCCTTCGCCAAATAATCCTGCGCGCCCAGCTCAATCACCTTACTGGCCAGGGCATTTTCATCGAAATAGCTAGAGACAATCACGGGAATGTTGCCGCTACGGGCACACAGCTTAGAAACCGTGGTCACCCCTCGACTATCAGGCAGCACCAAGTCCAAAATAATGGCATCAAACTGGGTACTTTCGAGTTTGTGCAAGCCAGCTTCCAAGGAATCGGCCCAGGTCACCTGATAGAGACTATTGCTATCGGCCTTAAGGTACTCCAGCGCCAGGTCCCTATCACCCTCGTCATCCTCAATCAATAAGATGTGGAGCGGGGCGGCTAGATGCTGGGTACTGAAGGCAGTCATAGGACTTTATAAACTTACAAAAATCGACAGCGGCGGTCAGGTGACGACATCCAGACTTGGACATCTAGGCCCATAAAAATAGGCAAGCCCATAAAAATAGGCAAGCCCATAAAATAGGCAAGGGGAAATATTAGGCAATCAGCATAGGCGCTAATGGGGCGGCAATTTAACGATCGTGAACCAGAAATCCTCTAACACTTTTACGATGCGGATAAACTCTTCCATGCCCACTGGCTTTTGCACATAGCAATTGACACCCAGATTGTAGGAGCGAATGATGTCTTCTTCCGTGTCGGAAGTGGTTAGCACAATGACCGGAATACGCTTTAGGTCCGGGTCAGCTTTGATATCTTGCAATACCTCACGGCCATCTTTGCGGGGCAAGTTGAGATCCAGCAGAACCAAATCAGGGGTAATCGCCTCAAAATATGTCCCTGACTGGCGCAGGTAGTCCATCGCCTCAACGCCATCTTTTACCACGTGTAAATTCACCGAAAGCTTTGAATCAACAAGGGCTTCACGGGTTAATTCAATATCTCCTAAATCATCTTCCACCAGCAAAATTTCAACGGGACTGCCTTGCGCATTACTCATAAAGACTGAACTGGGGACAAAAGCCCGGTTACGAAGAAGCTGCACCGGAAACTTTTTAAGTGCAACAGCATTGGTTCTGTATGACCATATTTCTATGACCATCATAGAGAACTATTGGACCAGACAGAAGCGATCCAACAGACGAAAAAGGCCGATAAATAAATTGTTCCAAGAGGAAATAAACAGTTGTCTCAACACTCAGGCAATGCCCAAGTGTTTATTTATAAGCGCCGCACTTGATGAGGACACTGGGGGAGGGCACTGGGTGAGGACCAAATCAATTAATGAGGCCAAATCAATCAATCAATGAGTAGGAGGCCAAATCAATCGGTCGATTTATTGGGCTGGGAGTGTAAACCAAAAGGTAGATCCTCTACCCACCGTTGACTCCACGCCAATTTTGCCACCGTGGCGTTCGACTATTTTTTGGCAAATGGCCAAACCAATACCGGTCCCTGAATATTCACTCTTGGAGTGCAATCGCTGAAAAATCGCAAAAATGCGATCGCAAAATTCAGGGGCAATACCAATCCCATTATCTTGTACAAAAAAGACCCATTCAGGTGCATGGTCCCCAGAAAAATCGACCTTAGAAGAATCGGACTCTATATAACTCTTTTCAGGCGCACGATACTCTGCCTTAATCAAAATCTTCGGGAGCTGATCGCCCTTATACTTCAGCGCATTCCCAATTAAATTTCTAAAAAGCTGCTCGATTCGTAGCGGGTCCACCGGCAAAGTGGGCAAAGGCTTAGCGTGAACAACGGCCTGATGTTGCGCAATTTGAGAACTCAGGGTCTCAAGGGACTGAGCCAGTACTTGGTCAAGATCGGTCTCGACACGGGCCAACTCATGTTTGCCAAGCCGAGAATAGGCCAATAAATCATTAATCAGCGCCTGCATTCTCACCGCACCGCCTGTGATGTAGTTGATGTAGCGATCGGCCGTTTCGTCTAGCTCGCCTTGGTAGCGCTTGGCCAGCAGCTCAGCAAAGCTTTTGATTTTGCGCAAAGGCTCACGCAAATCGTGGGAGGCAATGTAGGCAAACTGCTCTAGGTCTTGATTGGAGGCGATGAGGGCCTGGTTGACTTGCAGCAAGCTAGCGTTGACCTGCTGCAATTGAGCGGTACGCGCCTCAACCTTGGCTTCTAACTTTTGATTGGCCAGTTGGAGTTCCTGATACAGAGCCGACTGCCGCAGGGCGATCGCTAGCTGATCAGAAAGTTGTTGAAGCAGTTGAATCTCGTTTTTTTGCCACTGGCGATGCCTATCACACTGATGGGCAATCAGTAATCCCCACAGCGTTTTATCGTCCTGCCCGCATGACGCGTCTTTGGCGATGGGCGGCCCTGCAATCATAATGGGCACGACCAAATTGGACTGAACTTCAAAGCGAGCCAACAACTCTACATGGCCGGGGCTTAGGTCGCTGGCATGAATATTTTCAACGGTGGTCGTTCTCCCTGACCGGTAAGTCTCTACCCAGCCCTCTTCAAAGCAGGCACTTTCAAAGCAGGCATTCTCAAACACCTCCCCCTGAATAGCGGGCCAGGCTTTCCCGACCGATTCCACTTCAACCACACCGGAATGGGTGGGCAAAAAACGGTAGAAAATAACGCGATCGCACCCTAAAAAACTTCGAACCTCATCAGCAGCCCGTGTCAAAACAGCCTGCGAGTCTAGGCTCTGACGAATTCTCAGAACAATATCTTGAATCAGGCTCTGCTGCCCCTGATAGCGACTGACCTGTCGTTGCAGCGCCGCCTCTCTCAGCGCGTTGCGCACTGCCAGCCGCAGCACATCGCCCATCTGTCGCTGCTTGACGATATAGTCTTGGGCACCGGCCTTAATAGACTGAGCCGCAACACTCTCATCGCCTTGACCAGTGAGCATCAGCACGGGAATATGCAGACCCGTGCATTCCTTCAGGCGCTGCAAAAACGCCAATCCGTCCAGACCAGGCAGCCCGTAGTCCAGCAAAATCAAATCAACAGCGGTGTGCTCTAGCAGGGAAAGCCCTTCTTCAGCGGACTCTACTTCTAAGAGTTGGTAACTTAAATCGCCATTTTTGGTGAGATATCGCCGAAAAACAGCTCTATCGGAGGCCGAATCATCAACAATTAAAACAGTGGGAAAAGCTTTGTTTACAGTGGTGTCCATGCTCCTCCTCACTCTAGGCCACTTACCCAATAGGTTATCTACCCAAAACAGCCAGAAGCACTGCTCGCCTGTACTCCTCAATATCCTGCACTCCTCAATATATTGAGCAGTTTTAAGCAGTTACATTAATTGAGCACTTATTGATACAGCTCTGTGATTAGGTGCTGGCGCTCCAGCAAGTACTGCTGTATCTGCTGGCGTTCTTGGGGCGAAAGCGTTACCCGGTTTTCAATTTCATGGATAACGACACCGATGCGATCACCCAACGAAAGATTTCGCCGTCGGGAAATCGGCGTCTCATCAACGACGGACCAAGCCAATCTCATTAAGTCAATGTCCATGGTCGTTTCCTGGGATGGGACAAGTTCCAATCTCATAATAACTCCGTTTTTAAGATTTGCTTAATATTTGAGCAGAAGCCAAGATATTTATTTACAAAATACGTAAAGACAAATGCTCCCAGGACTGAATTTCACTGAAAAACCGTACACCGCCAGAAATCTCTTAAATTCCTTGACAAAAAACATAAAGAAAACATTAAATTACAAGGTTAAATTGGCCGACTTCTTTGCGGGAAACGTGAAATAAAATGTTGTGCCCTTCTCCAACTGGCTTTTGGCCCAGATGTGCCCTCGATGACGATGGACAATCCGCTGCACCGTGGTCAGGCCAATGCCGTTACCCTCAAACTCCCTCGCGGAAGGCAGCCGACGAAAGGGCAAAAATAGCTGATCGATATTGGCCATATTGAAGCCCAGGCCGTTGTCCTTCATAAAGAAAACAGCGTAATCCGGCTGCTTGGCTGCTTCTGGCATGTCTTTGGGCCAGCGGCTGGGGGAAAGATGGCCAAACTCAATTTTGGGACCATGGGTTTTTTGGGTATATTTCCAGGCGTTTTCTAAGAGGTTGTCTAGGGCCACCCTGAGCAACCGTTTATCGCCGTAGAGCTGAAGGGTATTGCGTTTGGGCAGCTTAGTGGTGCGATCACCATACACCAGCTGCATTTGCTCCATCAGCTCCGCCACCAGCGGATAAATCTCAAATTCACCGCACACCATTTCCATGTGGCTGATGCGCGAAAACTGCAATAGCCCTTCGATAGTTGCCTTGGTGCGCTGGCAAGTGTCTTGGATTTGCATCACCTGGGCCTTGCCTCGATCGCTCATATTCGGATGCTCATCGCGTAGCAATGCCTCATTGAGCTGACCAATTCGCCGCATATGGTTCCACAGGTCATGGGACACCATATAGGAAAAGGCCTCCAGCTCACTCACCGAATTTTCTAGGGCTTCCGCATGGGTCTTGAGCGATCGCTCCATCGTCTTCCGCTCCGTAATATCCCGCAGGGAAATCAACGCGGCAGGCTGCTTTTGCCAAGCAATCTCAGCCGTGCGCAGTTCCGCGACCAGCGGATTAGCGGTATGGGAAGCGACATCCACCTCCACCTTTTCCCCTGCCATCACCGGGAACCCAAAGGGCGCACCAATGAGTACCTCAGCTGATTTTCCCAGCAGTGCTTCAGCCGCTGGATTTACAAAACGAATGAGGCCCTCACCATCGACCACCAACATGCCATCCACATTACCGAGGATAAGCCGATAGAACTGATCCTCGTCATCGTCATTGGCGTCACCGTCATTGACCAAGCTGGGTAAGGCTGACACCTCGGTCAATTCAGCATTGCCTAAGTCCATTAGCTCTACATCGTCGAAGTCGGGCATTTCGGGGGTCATCGTTTTCCTGCTCCATCTCCTTGCTATAACCGCCTCTATATAACGCGTGTTATCCCATCCGCCACGGCCCTATCAACTACCGGGAGATTGAAAGAGTTCGCCCATCCGATCTAGCTCTGCTTGGTTGAGATAGATCGGAGTTCCCGTCAGGATCCCCGTCACATTTCGGAAAGGCCGCCCGATGTGCATGCCTTGATGGTCGATGGAGAATTCACGAATGTCCTTATCGTGCATGGAGCCCCGCATTTTGAGCACCGTCAGCCCGCGTCGCACTTCACCATACATTTCCACATATCGCAACAAAATAATCGAGTCCGTAATGGTGGAAATATGGGCTTCTGTAATAGAGGTTCCCCCGACCAAGTTAGGCGTTGTTGAGGTAAACAACCCTGCCACTTCACTTTGTTTAATAAAGGAGGTAAGGCTAATAATAAACTCCCGAAAACTGCGTAACGTAGAGACTCTCTCCAGCGCCGAGAGCGAATCGACCGCCACTCGGTTTGGCTTAAAGTCATCCATAGCCTCTTTCATTTTTACAATGTGTTCTTCGAGCCCTGCGGTCTCAGGATATCGGCACACCACCTTCAGCTTGCCTTCTTTCTCCATTTGCTCAAAATCCACGCCCCAGCCCGTCGCATTACGAAACAGCTGATCCCGACTTTCTTCGAAGGCAAACAACAAACAGCGCTCGCCATTGGCCACACCACCGGCCATAAACTCGGTAACCATCAGGGTTTTTCCCGTGCCCGTCGCCCCTGACACCAGCAAAATCGCATCTCGGAAAAAGCCACCCCCACAGATACGATCTAGCTCCTTACTACCGGAGGTAATGCGCACATTAGAAGAGCGCTGCTGTAACTCAATGGCCGAGAGCGGAATGATGATAATGCCCTGGCCTTTGAGCACCGTGAACGGAAACTCTCCTTTCTGGTGCCCGGTACCGCGATACTTTAAAACTTCAATGGTGCGACGGCGCTTCTCTTCAGCCAGGACATTGCGCAAAATCACCACATTATCTGCCACAAATTCTTCTACCCCGAAGCGGCTAATATCACCGTAATCATGGGTGCGCTCTGCGGTGAGAATGGCCGTTACGCCCATCTCCCTGAGGGCAGAAGCTGTACTGAACAGATCGGAGCGAACTTGGCCAGCATCGGGCAGATGGCTAAAAATCGCACCGAGAGAATCCATCGAGATGCGATTGGCCTTTACTTTACGTACCGCATATTCCGTGCGGGCCAACAGAGCCCCTAAATCATAGCTACCGCTCACCAGGGGCTTACTCCCTGGGGTAGGAGAGGCATCGACAAAGGCCCATTTCCCTTCCCGCTCCCATTTTTCAATGTCCCAGCCAAAGCCTTTCATATTACGGCGCACGAGGTTCGGGGGTTCTTCAAAGGTGACAAAAACGCCGCCCTCGCCCCGCTTGATCCCCTCTGCCAAAAACTGACAGGCAAAGATGGTTTTGGCGCTCCCCGCTGTGCCGACTACCAAGGTCGTGCGGCCCCGAGGAACGCCACCCTCTGACAGGAAATCAAACCCAGCAATGCCGGTTTCTAGCTTTTCAATCCCATCATCAATCTCTTGTTCAATACCCTTTGAAGGGAACGCATTGGTAGAACTGGTCATAATGTGAAAATCCTTTCTACAACAAAGGGCGAGCTAAATACCGTGAATACTGTGGGAGGGGGGGTAGGAGCGGGCTATGCACTCCTGTAAGCAGCAGAGAACAAAACAAGAGAAACAACAATTTATTTTTAAGGAGGCTTTGCTGTTTGGTAACTGTCACGATTACCTCAGCGACCGTTAAACGCATGAAGACTGATTGGCTCTCATGGAAACAGCCTTCTAGTGGATGGCGACAGCTACTAGTAAGACCGAATATCAAGTCCTTTAATTAAAATATCGGCGTCGCTTAAGTCACCAATGATGCGCTGGCCAGGGGGAGGAACTTCTTTAATTAAGGTCGGGGTGACTAAAATCTTTTCGGATTCGGCCAGTTGGGGCTGCTCTAAGACATCAATGATGGAGAGTTCATAACTCCCGGCTAGCTCACGCTCACATAACTGCATAATATTTGCGATCGCCCGCTCAGAACGCGGAGAGGTGCCCGTGATGTAAAGCTTTAAAATGTATGACTGTTCACTCATGATGTTGATTGCCTCTCGGATTGCTCCTGAGGCCGCTCCTGGAACTGAGCATTGGGGGATTGAGCATTGGATAATCTGACCTTAGCCGCATTCATTTTGCTCAGACCAATAAAGTATTTTCGGTAATATGTCGCCAGATAACCCATCAGCTCCAGCACAATTAGCCGTCCCTCAGCGGCATAGACTTTGGTTTTCATCACGCTCTCTGTCTCACCTTTTTTCCTTAAAGCAAGGGTATGCAGCTCCACCACATCTCGAGCACCTGCCTTTAGAAAGCCGAGCTGTTCTGCGAGCGACCTCAACCGCTGGGAAATGGGATGCTCCACCCGAAATGTCTTCTGGTCCAAAACCAGATCTAAAATTTGGATGTAGGTATCCACTAGGCCCAACCAAATATCAGGTATGGCATCTTTTAGGAGCCCCGACTCAAATAAGGTAGAGGTCACCGTCGCCGGCCTAACCGAATAAGCCAAACGCTCAAAGCTTTCAATTTCGCTACGGTCTGGCAAGCTTGTAGCCTCAGCACCGGTCCCTGAAATGGCCCCCGAGACGGCCCATCCCGCAGGACCTGAAGCCTGCAATTGCCGCTGCCGGTCAAGGGCAAGCAGCAGAGCATAGGCAAG
Source organism: Cyanobacteria bacterium P01_F01_bin.53 (assembly GCA_039186165.1). GTDB lineage: Bacteria > Cyanobacteriota > Cyanobacteriia > Phormidesmidales > Phormidesmidaceae > Phormidesmis. The sequence goes on along the minus strand of JBCDAG010000049.1, from coordinate 13,627 downwards.
CAAATTAGGATCTAAATTCTCCTTATTCAAAAAACCTTGGGCACCCAACTCAATCGCCTGAACGGCAATCACCTCATCCTCCATGCCCGTGAGCACAATAATCGGCACCAGGGGATACGCGCGGCGCACTTGCACCAACGACTCAATCCCCTGACTATCTGGCAAATTCAGATCCAGCAGCACTATTTGGTTATCATGTTGGGCCTGGTTATCACGTTGGGCTTGGTTATCACGAGGGTCAGCAGTTTGCGATAAAGCGGCCAAACCCGACGCTAATTGCTCAACATGAACCACTCGAAACAAATCCGTCTGGGCACCCATTGCCTGGGCATCCATCGCCGGTTTGGATTCTGCCAGCAGCACCTGAGTAAAATCCAAAGCAGCCGGATCGTCATCTATGAGCAGAACATTACAAGGAGAATAGGCACGCATAGGGCATCGCCGACTCATGCGGAAGAAAAGAGCCACCCCTATTAAAAACTCGTCAGCGAAGAAAAATCCGGCGCACTTAACTCAACGTAATCGTTCGGTCATTTGTTAAGTCAAAACGGTAGATTTAACGGTCAAAGAATAACCTTTGTAACAGGCACCCTTTAACTATGAAAGCAACCTTAAGGAAAGCAACCTTAAGGCATAAACTCGCCCTTGACCTGAGTGCCCATCCAACCGAGATACTCTGCCGAGCCAGCCACAATGGGCAAAGCAATCAGCTCGGGCGTTTCGTAGCTGTGCAGCGCTTTAACCTTGTGTGCGATCGCCTCGAAACACGCCAGCCGCGTTTTAATCACTAGCTGCCATTCAGCGTCGTGCTGTACTTTGCCCTCCCAAGTGTACATCGACTGCATGGGAAATACGCTGACACAGGCAGCTAGCTGATCATCTATGAGTGCGGCGGCGATCGCCTCAGCTTCTGACTGAGATCCTGCGGTCGTCAGCACCACAGCAAAAGGGGTTTTAGCAGATTGCTCTGACATTATTTCTGGGTTCTGTCAGCTAGCTCATCTAGCTATTCCATCTATCAGCTAGCCATAGATTGTTGATGAGCGGATTGATGGGCGGACGGGTGTGCAGCCCTACCAGGCACAATACTGGGCCTCCCGAGTTCACCAAAACAAGCCCCGGTCAAGTCAGCATCTAACCAATCCACGTTCTGAAGCTCTACCCGACGCAGATCAGCTCGGTTGAATTTTGCTTTGTGCAAGTGGGCATGGTCAAAGTTGGCACCGGCAAGCTGGGCGTCTTGAAAATCACTATTTTGCAGGCTGGCCTCACGAAAATTAGCCGCGATTAGATCTGCTTCGCGAAAGCTTGCGCCTTTAAGACGCGCCTCCTTAAAACTCACACCACTAAGGGACTGACCATTAAAGTTGAGACCGTTGAGAAAAGCTCTATCTAGCTTGGAATGGGAAAAGTTGGTGCGTGCGATCGCCCCACCGGCTAGCCTCACCCCGCTCAAGTTAGCCCAAGAAAAGTTAGTTTCGATGAGATTAGCGTTGCGCAGGTTCGCACCAGTCAAATTCGAGCCGCTAAAGTTCGCACCCCTTAGCTGTGCTGCCCGAAGATTAATGTGTGCCATGTATGCACCGCTGGCGCGCGCCCGGTTAAAGTTCGCTCGAACCCCAAAAGCGCCTTGCAGCGTTGCCTTCGTGAGGGTTGCCTGGGTAAAGCGAGAGTCGCTTATTTTGGCAAATTTTAGATTTGCCCGGCTCAAATTAGCATTGGCAAAATTGGCCTTTGTTAAAAAAGTACGGCTGAAGTTAGCACCGGTTAAATCGCTGCCTACAAAATTCACCCCCACTAAGATTTGGCCGCTAAAGTCTGCGTCCACCAAGTGAAGACCTTTAAAATCCCGATAGCCCTCTTCATAGAGGCGTAGGACATCTTGTGATTGCATAAGGTAGCCTTATTTAAAGTTGCTTCAAGAACGCAACTCGCTCTCAAGCGTTTTTGTAATGACAGACAGCAAAACCTAACGCACCCAATAGATACCTACTCGTGCGTCAATGGTAAGGAACCATCCAGTTCTTAAGATAGTCTTGAACGTTCTTGCTATGTACGGATGATGCGTTAAATGCACATAGCCACTAGAAACTTAAAGAATGCACCATAAGTCTTAATGTTTGTCTTAGGGAATCGTGCTGTGTATGCCCAATCGTAGATTTACTATTCCCAAATATGCCAAAACCCTCTACCACATCTGCCCAGATCAGCTCACCGCCAAGTACCGTCACCTTAGCTAACGACGCCGAAAATTCGATAGTCCGAAAGATAGGGTTTGCCCTGCTATGGATAGGGTTTAGCCTCTATGCTTTTACCCTCTCACCCCCAGCACAGCCTGACACCCTGGAGGTCATCACCCGGCTTTCGACCGGGCAGTGGGATGGGCTCAACCCAGCTGTCATTGCCCTTTTTAACCTCATGGGCATTTGGCCCATGATCTACGCTTGCCTAGCGCTGATTGATGGGCCAGGTCAAAAGATTCCGGCCTGGCCGTTCGTGGCTGGATCCTTTGCCCTGGGAGCCTTTGCCTTCCTGCCGTATTTGGCCCTCCGTGATGCCAATCCCACCTTTGCAGCACCCAAAACTAAGCTGCTTCAGCTAGTGGATTCGCCTTGGACCGGTCGTGCGATCGCCCTCGGCAGCGTGGTCCTGCTCAGCTATGGCCTACTCAATGGAAACTGGAGCGATTTTGCCCAGCAGTGGCACAGCAACCAGTTTATCCATGTGATGAGCCTGGACTTTTGTATGCTATGTGCCGTAGTCGCGCCCCTACTAAAAGACGACATGGCCAAACGCAACCTTGATAATCCGGCCCTCTTTTGGACCGCAACGCTCGTACCACTCTTGGGGATTGCCTTTTACCTTGCTATTCGTCCACCGTTAGCAGGTGTTAAACAAAAGGAGAATGAACCAGCATGAGTGACGTCAAGCCGTATCAATGGCCCTGCATTCAACAAAATATTGGCACCTGGCACGGGGCATTTGTAGAATTTTCCCCTGAGGGGCAGCAGGTGAAGGAAACGCCCAGCGTGCTTACCCTAGAAGAAACTGAACCGGGCAAAGTCATGCAGCTCACCCTAGAGCGCACGCCCCCCGGTGGCACCACAAATGTCGTTCAGCAATCTTTTCACCATCCGGGTCCTGCCCCCTATGTGCTCTTTTTTGAAAGCGGCGCATTTTCCCAAGGGACACCGCAATGGAGTGCGTTTGGCCAGTTTGGGGCAGAGTTCTCCCTTAAAGTGGGTGACCGGCGGGTCCGCTACGTGGTGATGTACGAGAGTACGCAGCACTACACCAGCAAAATAAAATACGTCACACTCATTTGCGAAACCCAGACGGGCAGCACCGAGTTTACGGAGCCTGTGCCGACGGAGAAGAGTTTCATGGGGGATTGGTCAGGCGCGGCAAACGTACTGCACGCAACCATGGAGTCGCCCACCACGGGCACCAGTCAATGGAAGCTTTCACGTGCGCAGAACAATGACTTAACCCTCACGTGTTCGGAGCAACTAGAGGGAGGCTTAGAATCTCTTGAACTGGTCAGCGATCGCCAGTCGCCCTTATCATCAGCGACTTGTTTGGTGCTAAAAGGCCGTGAAGAGAAAGACATCACCTATCAGCTGATGCTGTTGCCCAAGGGTGCTTACTGCCTACTCCCTCAAGAAATCCAGAAAGAAACAGAGTTCCGAATAGAAGTTGGCTGGCTTGGGGCAAACGGTAACAGAGAGCGCCTTATTCGTTACTACGATACTCGCGGTAGCTGGATGAAGTCGGCACTTTTGAGCGATCGCGCCGCTTAAAAAGGCTTCCACGCCACGCATCAACGGTCAAACCAGAAAATTCTCTCATTACTGTTATGCCTGTCAACAACATTTTATGTAGCTAATAGACCCGCTCAGCCACCGGCAGTTGCCGAAACCGCGCCCTGAGCCGTAGTCGTTGGCTTTGCCTTATCGCAGAGTAGAACAGCTGAGGTAGTTGAGCCAGTTATTTAATCCACATTCCTCAGCCATATTTCGTTAGGCACATTTCTCCACCAGTCACTTAAAATCAATAACATCCTGTAGGCTGTTGGTCGGATAAGAATAGATGAATCAAAAAGTTAAGCCAGATTGGGCGGGCGACGATTTACTATCTCGCTTTGTGAACCTGTTGATTCAAAACAAGCCACTTTTCGGTGTAATGAAATCTCAAGCTCGCCGGGTATTGATAAAAACAGCTGAGAAAAAAGGTATTTCGTGGCGGGACAACTATCAGCAATTGGAAAAAGAAATGGCGGCTATAGGGTTAAATCAGGCCCTTTCGGAGATTGCCAATCCAGAGATCACCTATCCTGATTACTACCAAGTGCCCTTCCATGCCTACGATGAAGGCAATCTATGCTGGCCCGCAGCCCTAGAAGCGGAATCCGCCACCTATTCGATGGCCGTGCGCGTGTGGCCTGATGAGGATTTGACCTGGCAGGTGGCGCAGGAGCGCCTGCGTGGCAGCTTTCATCAGGTGCTGGCGGAGTATGGTCCACAACAGGTTACGGACATTCTTGATGTGGGCTGTTCGGTGGGGATTTCGACGCGATTGCTCCACGAGTACTACACAAACACCCAAAACACCTCCATCAACACCACCGGGCTGGATCTCTCTCCCTACATGTTGGCCGTGGCAAAGCACCACAACACAGATATGCCTATTCAATGGCTACATGCCAAAGCAGAAGACACCGGCCTCCCTGCCGACTCGTTGGATGTGGTGACGCTGCAATTTGTTATTCATGAGCTACCTCGCCATATCACCCAAGCTATTTTCAACGAGGCCCATCGGATTCTACGGCCCGGCGGCTGCATTGCGCTGGTTGACAACAACCCTAAGTCACCGGTTATTCAGGGCTTACCGCCTGTGCTGTTCACCCTGATGAAAAGCACAGAACCTTGGAGTGATGACTACTACACGTTCAATGTGGAAGCAGCATTGGAAGAAAGTGGCTTTGAGCATTCGGTTACGGTTGCTAGCGATCCACGCCATCGCACCATCATTGGGGTGAAGCAATTGGGATAAAGCCACAAGGCCTATTATTGGTTTGAAAGGTGAAATAAAGAGGTGAGATGACGAGGTGAAATGACAATTACGATTGCCTTGGCCTATCTGTTGATTTTGGGTTATTTCGTGATCGAGCGATCGCTTAGGCAAGGAACACAAGCGCTGAGTCTCAATCGAGGAATAGCCGATGCTGGCAGTTCGAAAGTGTTATGGCTCAGCGGTGCCATGAGTCTTTTGCTAGTTATTGCAGCCCCTACGCTGAACGCCTATAGCATGGGTTACTTACGGAACGCCCGTGTTGGTTGGATAGGCTTGGCAGTGATGGCGAGTGGGTTAGCCCTACGATATTGGGCCGCTAAAACGTTGGGGAAGTTTTACACCAGAACACTACAGATCAGCGAAGAACAAGCACTGATTAATCAGCCTCCGTATAACGTGATTAGGCATCCTGGCTATCTTGGGACCTTGTTGTTAGAGGTGGGTGCAGGCCTGGCTGTCACCAATTGGATAGTGTTGTTAGCCGCTGTGATAATTGGGATGACATCCAAGGCTTATCGCATTAACGCAGAAGAAAATATGCTAGAGGAAGGGTTCGGAGAACAATTCCAAAGGTATTCGGATAATACCTGGAAACTCTTGCCATTCATATACTAGCGCGAGCGCCAACGGCCAAATTACGAACAAGACTATAAGCCAGATCGCGAGCAAAAAATCAGGTCAATTTCTCAACGGCGCTGCGCAAAAACTGTTTTACAAAGTCGTCGCGGCGGTTGAGTTGGTATTGTTGTTCCACAACGGCTTGAATACCGCGATCGCCCCAGTCCTGATCTCTTTGAAAGTAGGTCATAAAACTCTTTCCCGCAATTCGGGTGAGGTAGGCCGCACTCACGCCTTGCAACAGCTTACTGGCCACGGCAGTGGCCACATTGACCTGTAGGCCCACTGCCAGCAGCTTCATCGTGCCCTTCGCCAAGCTCAGCGCCGCCATCGTTTTCGCCAGCGACACTGCGAGTGCCTTGGCTTCCTCAATGCTCACGTCCACACCATACACATGGCCTAGCTCCACCACCATCTGCGCATTCACGGCTGCTGTCGCCAGCATATCTACAACGGGTAACGGTGTCGCGGCCAGGATCCCAGCGCCAATCCACTGGTAGCGTTCCACAATGGCATCGGCCTGTTGTCGCCTTTGGTAACTGAGCAAGGCTTTGGCATCCTGGCTAATTTGCTGGGACTGTAGCAGCAGATTGTCGGCAATGAGGTCTGCGCCTTCTCGCCGGAGGACAGTCATGATGCGGGTTACCAATTCAGCGATATCTGGCTCGGGTTGAACCTGCGTGCCATCGGTGAGGGTGACAGGGGAAGGATGGGCGGCGATCGCAACCACATCTTCAGGATTCAACAGTCCTTGGGTGCGTTCTCTCAATCGCTGCAAAATCTGTTCTTTTTCTTCGGGTAAGTAGTGATCGCACTTATTGAATACCAGGAGCGATCGCTTCCCCATCCCAGACAGCATTGCCAGCGGCTCATACTCCACCCGATGCAAATCATTATCAATCACAAACAACAACAAATCTGCCGCTGTAGCTAAGGCCTTAGCTTCTTGCGCATGCGCTTCGCCAAACTCTCCTGCCTCCAACAACCCCGGTGTATCCGTAATCAACACTTCCTGCCGCCCACCTGCCGACATGGCCTGAGCGGCGGCGTTCGCGAAGCGTTCCCGAGGGGATAAGGCTACTCGGTACGTCTGTGCCACCGTCGTCGTCCCCAGGGTTGCGGCGACGGGCGCGGCCATTTCGCCTAGCAGCGCATTCACCAGCGCCGTTTTCCCCGCTGAGCCCAGGCCAAATACAACAATTTCAAAGGTTTGCGCGTCGAGCCTTTGGGCTAAGGCTTGTGATTTAGCGGCTAGGGCTTGCCGGGTAATTTCATCTTCTACTTGTGCGACCTGCTGCTGGGTGGCCTGTAGGCTCACGGCGGCAACTTGATCCGAGGTGTCCGGCAGGGTGACGACGCGCTTGCGTTTGGGGCGTAAAAATAAACTGGCATAGTATGTCACGACGCCTAGTGCGCCGAGCAGTGCAAGGACGACTAGGAAGGTTACGGCTTGGGCAAGGATAGGAGATATGACGGCTAGGCCGCTGTATAGCTGCCCGAGGGAAGTGACGACGCTTAGGAGTAAGCCTAGGCTGATGAGAATGGCGATCGCGATAAGTAAGGTAATGGGAAGGCGGGGAAGACCACGGGGAAGACGCATAGCTAGCCATTTGAGCGTTTAAGCATGACACACAAGTTACTATGGCTGAAATGTGGAGAAAGCGCTGCTAATATTTCAGCCATAGCATCAACCATAGTAACTGTGTAATGGATTACGAGCGGATTAAGTATGAGATGGATACTTCGCCAGCGTTGAAGCTGTTGAAGAGTCAGAATATTGCCTTTACAGTGAGCTTTTTGTACCAGCAGTTTAAGGTGGCGCATCAGGTTTCCATTACGCAAGCCGAACTGGAGGAAAAGCTGACGGATTATATTGAATATTTGCAAGAGGGGTATTTGGACCTGCGGCTGAAGGGGGCGAAGGAGTATTTGAATGATTGGTGTAATGCGCTGTGGCTGAGGAAGACCTTTGAGAAGGTGGGCGATGCAGGGGATGAGCCGGTGTTTAGCCTGACGCCGGAGACAGAACGGGCGATCGCATGGCTCGAAGACCTGCAACAGCGAGATGACTTCATTGGTACGGAGTCTCGATTTCTTCTAATTTTGTCGTTGTTAAAGGAGATTAAGGAAGGGAGTACGGCGGATGTGGAGACGCGGATTGCGCAGTTGGAGCAGGATCGCGATCGCATTCAGCAAGAAATTGACAGTATTCGCGAGGCGGGCGAGGTCGATCCCTTCAATGAAACGCAACTGCGCGAGCGCTTTATGTCGGCCAACAACTTGACCCGTCAGCTGATGGGTGACTTTCGCTCGGTGGAGCAAAATTTCCGAGATTTGACGCGGAAGGTGCAAGAAGCCCAGCTAGAAATTGGTAGCCGCCGAGGCACGGTGGTTGGCAAGGTGTTAGATGCCGATGAGGCGTTAAAAGAGTCTGACCAGGGGCGGAGCTTTTATACCTTTTTCAAGTTTTTGATGTCGGAGACGAAGCAGCGAGAGCTAAAGGAGATGATCGCAGCGGTGTACGACCTGGCGGCGCTGAGCCCAATGACGAAAAACCAGGGCTTTTTACGGCGGATTGTTCGGAACTTGCTCAACTCGGCAGATCATATTGTGCAGTCGAACCATCGGCTGACTCAGAAGCTAAGGCAGATGCTCGATGAGCGAAATATGCGAGAAAACCAGCAGGTGGCGGCGCTGATTACGGATGTACAGCGGCTATCGAGGCAGGTGGCAAAGGGCGATAGTGAGAAGACCCAAGGTGTTGTCGATGAGGTGGCTTTCTGGGTGTTGGAGGGTGTGCCTAAGCTTAATCTGGTGATGGAGCGGCCTTTGCATCCATTAGAGGAACGGGAGGTGCCGACATTTACCAATGTGGACTTCACAGAATTTTCGGATGAGGCCTTAGAAGCGGAGTTAGATGAGCTGGCTCAGCAATTTTATGTGGATGAAGAGGCGTTGGCTCAGCGGATTGATCGAGAGTTGGAAGATCGGATGCAGATCGCGCTCACAGAGCTGGTTGAGCTGTATCCGGTGACGAGGGGCCTGCCGGAAATGGTGGCGTATTTATCGCTGGCGACCAAGTCTGAACGGCATTCTATAAGTTCTAGTACAATTGATTTGGTCACAATTGACGGTTTAGCGCCGGATAGTCAGCTGAAGCTGAGGTTGCCCCAGGTGATCTTTTGTCGGTAAGCCCTCACTTCTATCCCATTCCCTATGTCCCCCGAGAGCCCGCCACCCTATGCGCCTGTGATTATCAAGCTCCTGCAAGGGGTGGTGTATAGCGATGACTTGCCGCATTGGGATCAGCTGCAAAGTTACTTGACCCCGGTAAATGAGTACTTTGGCAAGATCGGCCTGCGGGTGCAGAACTTTGAGAGCCAGGGATTTGCCTATGTGGAACAGCCGGACCCGGACCCGGACGATCCGCCCAGCGAACAGCTGCCCCGGCTAACCATTCGGCACCGGCTGAGCTTTAAGGCGACGGTGTTTTATGTGCTGTTGCGGGAGGCGTTGCGACAGTTCGATGCCAGTGATGAGACAGGAAGACTGGTGTTGAGCATTGAGGAATTGCGCGATTTGGTGCAGCCTTACCTGCCGGAGAACAACAATGAGGCCAAGTTTCGCAATGAGGTGAGGCGGCTGGTGAAGTCGGCCAAGGATTTGGGGTTCCTCAGGCCGTTGTCGGGTGAGGAGCAAAACTATGAGGTACGGGCGATTATTAAGGCCAAAATTGACGCTGAAATGTTGGAGCAATTGAAGCAAAAACTAGAAGATTATTTACCAGAAGACCCCCTATCAGAAGACACCCTACCAGAAAGCACCCTACCAGAAGATGATGAAGATGTCATTGACAGCTGAGACCGATTTGATTGAAGAGAATTCAATTGAACGGCTCGAACAGAATGGCCCGCAGCTTGAGGCGCTTGCCGGTTTTCGGTTGCAACGGATGGAGGTGCTGAACTGGGGAACGTTTGACAAGCGGCCTTGGGTATTGGATTTGGGGGGCGGTACGGCGCTGCTGACGGGGGGCAATGGTTCGGGAAAATCTACCCTGGTGGATGGATTACTGACGTTGCTGGTACCCAATCGGGGACGGAACTACAATCAGGCTTCTGGCGAAGCGGGGAAGAAAAAGGAGCGCAATGAAAGAAGCTATGTGAAAGGGGCATATGCACGAACTCGCTCGGATGAGGGCTATGAGTCTAAAACAAAGTTTTTGCGCGATAAGGGTGAGATTTCGGTATTGATGGCCTACTTCAGCGATGCGTTGCTGCAACGGGAGGTGACGTTGGCGCAGGTGCTTTGGGTGGATGGGAGTACGGTGCGGAAGTTTTTTGCGATCGCAGACGAAGAACTCCACATGGAATATTTCGCGCAATGCAAAGAAATCTCTTTATTAAAGAAAACGCTCAAGGAAAACAAGGTTGAGCTGTTCGATAACTTTTCCAAGTACGCCCAACAGTTCCGCAAGCGGTTTGGCTTGCTCTCTAGCAAGGCACTGGATTTGTTTAATCAAACGGTGAGCATTAAGCAAATTGACGGTCTCAACAAGTTTGTGCGCGACCATATGCTCGAAGAAGCGGATATGCGCTCGAAGATTGACGGGTTGCAGAAGGGCTATGAGAATTTGACGATTTCTCACACGGCGATTCAAAAGGCGCGGGAACAGCTAGAGGCCCTGATGCCGCTGACCAAAGAGTCTCAAAAGCATGAGAAGCTCTCTCGTGAGGTGGCTGCACTGGAGCAAGATAAGACGGTGTTACCTGCGTTTTTTGCGACTCGTAGGCGGGATCTGCTAATTGAGGAATTGCGGGGGATTGAGCAGGATTTGGCGCGATCGCAAAACAACCTGGATGAGAGCGATCGCCTCCTGCATAGCCAGCGCCAACAAGAGAAAGACCTGGAATTCGCCATTCAAAACGACAAGGTGGGCCAGCAGCTACAAGCAATTAAGCAAAAGATAGAACAGGTTCAAAAAGAGGTTGATCAAAAGCAAGCATCCGCTAAAGAATACGACGAGCTGGCCGAGCGGTTGGGATTTTTGGCCTATGCCAATCAAGACAGCTTTTACGCTAATCGGGAAAGCGGCGACGCTTTATTTGATGAGATTGAGACTGCCCTGAAGGCCATCGTGGCCCAGCGAGATCAGCAGAAATTGCAGCAATTTGAGCTAGATAAACAGCAGGGGCAGCTCACCGAAGAACTGGTTTCCTTGCGCTCTCGGAAAAGTCAGATTCCCAAGCGGAATTTGGATATTCGCGATCGCCTCACCGCAGCCCTGGGCCTCAAAGATGACGATCTCCCGTTTGTGGGTGAGCTGCTTCAGGTGCGTTCGGAGGAGAAGGCCTGGGAAGGGGCGATTGAGCGATTGCTACGGAGCTTTGGCCTGTGTCTGCTGGTGCCTGAGGCGCACTATCGGGCGGTGAATGACTATGTCAATAAAACCGATTTGCGGGGGCGGTTAGTGTATTACAAGGTGACACCGGTTACGGCGAATCCCACGCAGCGATTTCCCCGTGGTAAGGTTGCGCCAACGCTTGAGGCAAATAAAATTCCGGCTAAGCTACAGGTGAAGCAGGATGATACCTTCTTTGAGTGGCTCAGAGATCGACTGGTGCATCAGTTTAACTATGTGTGCTGCGAAGGGATTGAACAGTTTCAGCGAGAGAAACGGGCGATTACCCCAGCGGGCTTGATTAAGAGTGGGCAGGGGCGGCACGAGAAGGATGATAGCTCGCGGATTGATAATCGTAGCCGGTATATTTTGGGTTGGAATAATGCCAGCAAAATAAAAGCGTTGGAGTCTGATTTAAAAGCGGTCAATCAGCAGCTTGGGACGATAAATGAGAAGATTCAGAAACTTGAAAAAAAGCAGGACCAGCGGAAAGCACAGCAAACCTGGCTGCAAGATTTTATGCGGTTTGCAGATTTTGCTGAGATTGATTGGGAAACGGCCCAGGACGATCGTGCCTCGCTGCTGAAACAAAAGAGGGCACTAGAAGAGGGCTCCGACCAGCTCAAGCAGCTAGAAGCCCAGCTTAAGGCAATTCAGCAAGAACTCAAGCAAACCAGTGCAAGCCGAGATCACATTGTGGGTGAGATCAAGACCCTTGAAAATCGCCGGGAGAGCAATGGGAAAGCTCAGGCGCGCTGTAACACGGTGCTTAAAGCAATATCCTCAGAAGAGATTGAGATTTTTGCAAAGGGGCAGGCGAAAAAACTCAAGTCTTACAAGCTGACATTAGAAACCATTACAGACGAAGAATCTGCGATGAAAGACTTTCTCCAGGAGCGGCTGAGGAAACGCGAGCAGCAAAGGGACAGCGTAAAAAATGAGATTGTGAAATGCCTGATCAAGTTCAAGACGGCCTTTGCCGATGCGACCTTGGAGCTGGGGACTGAGTATGAGTATGTCGGTGAGTATTTGAAGCTTAAAAAACAGATCGAACAGGATGACTTGCCCCGGCATGAGAAGCGCTTTAAGGCGCTGATGAATGAGAAGGTGATCATTGCGATCTCTATGTTCAAAAGTGATTTGGAGAAGCAAGAAGAGGAAATTGAATTTGCAGTTCATGACCTCAACGAGTCGCTTAGGCAGATTGACTATACCGACTCTACCTACATTGAGCTGCGCTGTGAGAAAACCAAATATAAGGAAATTCAAGATTTTAGAAATGCTCTCAAGTCTTGCCTGGGTGATGTTGCGCGTCAGTCTGCTGAAGATAATGAAGAGCGCTTTCAGCGAATTCAAACCCAGCTAATTGAGCGCTTTAAAAACGAAGATCGCTGGACGAAGCTGGTGACCGATGTACGCAACTGGCTGGATTTTTCGGTGAGTGAGCGCTACCGGGCTGATGATGCAGAAAAAGAGCACCACACTGATTCGTCCGGTAAGTCGGGCGGGCAAAAGGTGAAGCTGGCCTATACAATTTTAGCCAGTGCTATTGCCTACCAATTTGGCCTCACCCGCAATGACGCCTTGAGCCTAGGCGTGGATAAATCTTTCCGATTTGTGGTGATTGACGAAGCCTTTAGCCGCTCGGACGACAGCAATGCCCGCTACGCCATGGAACTGTTCAAGAATCTGGATCTTCAGCTGCTGGTAATTACGCCAAAGGACAAAATAAACGTGATCGAATCCTATATTGATACGCTTCATTTTGTGTCGAACTCGGCTGAAGGTGACTGCTCGAAAGTGCTGTCTCTTTCGATTGAAGAGTTTCAGCGTCGGGGCCAAAAAGAGGACTCAAACGATGGTCAAGGAGAGGCTGAGCCGGTTGCTACTGTGGCGACTGCTTTGACGGCTGCTGTGGTTCCATCGTGATTACGCCTGAGGAGATGAAAAAGAAAGCCCTGAGGCAGTACGAAGACTTTTTGAGGGGCTCGATTGTAGGCAAGTCGCCGTTTCCGCTGTCGTTTCCCATTGGCAAGGTACCGAAAGCGTATCCGGACTTGCTCACGTCTGTGACGCAGCTCATCGATCACTCAAAAGCAACAACGGGCTCAGGGTATACGCTAGTATTAGAAACTCGAAAAACCCGAAAACATGGGCCACAGTCTATTCCCGAGAAAATTTATGTCGAAACCGCGACAGACTATCTAGCACTGTTGCAAAAGGAAACAGAATTTTCTCAATTTCGCTCAGATATTGCGCTAATTCAGACGCATGTTCCAGCACTGAGCAATTGGGCGAGTCAGTATCCCTTAAAGGTTGTTGAAAAAGCGGGCTATTGGCCTGACTTGTTGAAAGTGTGTCAATATTTTCAACAGCACCCAAGGCCGAATTTATACATTCGAGAGTTGCCCATTGCCGTGCATACAAAATTTATTGAAGAACAGCAAGAAATTCTTCGTAGCCTGCTTGAGGAGATATTGCCAGCAGATCAGCTTGTGCCCGTTGAGGGCAGGCGACATGCCTTTGAGAAGCGATTTT
>JBCDAG010000048.1:0-25966 GCA_039186165.1 Cyanobacteria bacterium P01_F01_bin.53 | reverse complement strand
TGAAAAGATTGGAGGGCAGACTTCAGAGCGTCGGGGTTGGTGCGATCGCACACAATCGTTTCTAATCCCTCAACCGGTGAAGGATGATTACCTCGGTTCAGCAGCACGACATCATGTCCCTGGCTGACCAATTGCTTAGTGAGGTAAACCCCGATGAAGCGTGTTCCGCCGATGACCAAGATGCGCATGACCTGCCTCTGCCTTTATATGGATGTGGATAATATGTGTGGTGCGTCCTATATTTTTGCACGTATTTTTGCTCGGAGGCAGCGCAGGTGTTTACGATTCTTTCGATCAACAATTTGGTGTTCTTAACGGTGAGTGGCGGCATGCACTCTCAGCTAATTGTTTACTCTTCTAATTGAATAGAAAACCTTCTTAACGCCTTGGATGCTTAACTGCCAAATAAAGCTTTTTGTCAATACAAATAGTTTTAACTTATGCAAAGTATAGACTCGGGCCATGAATGAAAAATGCTCGAATAGTTGCAGCCTAAATGTCAAAGAAAATATGTCAATTTGTGACGTGAAGTGCCTTTGATCCTTGTTGTATCGAGGTTTTCTGGTAAAACATTAAGTAGGTTTGAAAACCGGTTGTGGTATGTCAAAAAGTGTCTTTACCTCAATTCAATGCCCTTGTAAACACTCTAAATAGTGTCTCTTTTTGTTAAGAAAGCGCCGCGTTTGGAAATGCCCGTTTATGCGCAGATTCTCAAACTTGGTGCACGTAGGGTTTGGCTAGGCTGTGCTCTCTTTAAACTGATGAAGCGAGGCGGCGCGTGCCTGAAAGAAATAATAGACATCTCACCGTAGGAGTTCAACGCGCATGTTCACCCAAGTTCGGCCCACTGTCAGACACGTCGTTCCTAAAGAGTTAGGTCAACGACATCTGGTGAAAGTGGTCTATGTCGTTTTGGAGCCTCAGTATCAAAGCTCCCTCTCGGCTGCCGTTCGTTCGATCAATGAAAATAATACTCAGATGGCCGTAGAGATTAGCGGTTATTTGATTGAGGAGCTTCGTAGTGAGGAGAACTATGAGGCCTTTAAGCAAGATGTTGCTGAAGCTAATATTTTCATTGGTTCGCTGATTTTTGTGGAAGAGCTTGCCGAGAAGGTGGAGGCGGCTGTAAAGCCCCACCGTGACCGCCTTGATGCGGCAGTGGTGTTCCCTTCAATGCCACAGGTTATGCGCCTCAATAAGCTGGGCAGCTTCAATATGTCCCAGCTAGGTCAGTCCAAGAGCGTGATTGGCGACTTCATGAAGAAGCGCCGTAAAAAGCAAGGCAGCGGTTTTGAAGATGCCATGCTGAAGCTCTTGCGTACACTGCCTAAGGTGCTGAAGTATCTCCCTGTAGAAAAGGCGCAGGATGCGCGCAGCTTTATGCTGAGCTTCCAGTATTGGCTGGGCGGCTCCGCTGAGAACCTAGAGAACTTCCTGTTGATGCTCTCTGATAAATATGTTTTGCCTGAGGACTTAGAGGGCACTTCTGAAGCCGCTTCCTTGAGCTACGAGCAGCCGGTGACCTTCCCTGATATCGGGATTTGGCACCCCTTGGCGCCCACGATGTTTGAGGATGTGAAGGAGTACCTAAATTGGTATGACTCCCGTAGCGATATCCCTGAGATTGCGCGGAATGAGAAAGCCCCTTGTGTCGGTATTGTGCTGCAACGCACCCACCTTGTTACTGGTGACGATGCACACTACGTTTCAATCGTGCAGGAGCTTGAGTACAGAGGCGCACGGGTAATTCCTGTATTTGCAGGTGGCTTGGACTTTTCTAAGCCGGTTGATGCCTATTTCTTTGACCCGCTCAATCCTGATGAAGCGATTGTGGATTCTGTGGTGTCTTTGACTGGGTTTGCGCTGGTGGGTGGCCCTGCTCGCCAGGACCATCCTAAGGCGATTGAGTCGTTGAAGCGGTTGAATCGTCCTTACATGGTGTCTTTGCCGTTGGTATTCCAAACCACTGAGGAGTGGGAGGCCAGTGACTTGGGCTTGCACCCGATTCAGGTGGCGCTGCAAATGGCGATTCCTGAGCTGGACGGTGCGATTGAGCCGATTATTATGTCCGGTCGTGATGGTGCGACGGGCCGTGCGATTACCTTGCAAGATCGGGTGGAAGCGATTTCTACCCGTGCGCTGAAGTGGGCGCGTCTGCGGAAGCTGCCCCGCGTAGATAAAAGATTAGCTATTACTGTATTTAGTTTCCCTCCTGATAAGGGGAACGTGGGTACAGCGGCTTATCTCAACGTGTTCGGTTCTATTTACCGAGTCATGGAAGAGATGAAGGAGCAGGGCTACACCGTTGAGGACTTGCCTGAGACAGCTGAAGAGCTGATGCAGATGGTCATCCATGATGCTCAGGCACAGTACAACAGCCCTAACTTGAACATTGCCCACAAGATGTCGGTGGCTGAGTATCAGGAGCTGACGCCTTACTCGGAGCGCTTGGAAGAGAACTGGGGGCCACCACCAGGAGAATTGAACACGGATGGTCAGAACCTGTTGGTGTATGGAAAGACCTTCGGCAATATATTCATTGGTGTTCAGCCTACTTTTGGTTATGAAGGCGACCCAATGCGGCTGTTGTTCTCTCGTTCTGCAAGCCCTCACCACGGCTTTGCGGCTTACTACACCTATCTGGAGAAAATCTGGAAAGCGGACGCGGTTCTACACTTCGGTACCCACGGCTCTTTGGAATTTATGCCGGGTAAGCAAATGGGGATGTCGGCGAAGTGCTACCCCGATAACCTAATTGGTAATACCCCTAACCTGTATTACTACGCGGCAAATAACCCTTCTGAGGCAACGATTGCGAAGCGCCGTGGTTATGCAGAAATTATTAGCTACCTGACGCCACCGGCTGAGAATGCTGGTTTGTATAAGGGCCTAAAGGAACTCAGTGAGCTGATTGCTTCTTACCAAACCTTGAAAGAAGGCGGTCGGGGTATTCCGATTGTGAATGCGGCGATTGAAAAAGCGCGTCAGGTGAACCTGGATAAGGACATTGAGCTGCCCGAAGAGTGCAGTGAGATGACCAAAGAAGAGCGCGATACCTTAGTCGGTAAGCTCTACATCAAGCTGATGGAGATTGAGTCTCGCCTGTTGCCCTGCGGTTTACATGTGGTGGGTGAGCCGCCGACGGCTGAAGAGGCGATCGCAACCCTGGTGAATATTGCCAGTCTAGACCGTGTTGAGGAAGGCCAAAAGAGCATTCAGCGCATCATTGCTGAGAGCATGGGCCGGGATATCGATGAGATTTATCGCAACAGCGACATCGGTAACCTTGAAGACGTTCAAACTTTGTTCGACATTACCGAAGCGACTCGCGCAGCGGTTCGCGCCATGGTGGAAGAGCAGATTAACGAAGATGGTCGGGTTTCGGCTAAGTCACTTCTGACGGCCTTTAACTTCGGTGGCGGTAAGGCAGTGTGGACGAAAGCACTTCACAAGCTCGGCTATAAGAACGTTGAAGACGAATCACTCACCACTCTGTTTGAGTACTTGCAGTTTTGCCTGAAGCAAGTGGTCGCTGATAATGAGTTGGCTGGCTTGCTCAGCGCGTTGGATGGTGAGTACGTGCTTCCTGGCCCAGGTGGTGATCCTATTCGTAACCCAGAAGTATTGCCTACTGGTAAGAACATTCACGCGCTAGATCCTCAGTCTATTCCAACGTCTGCGGCGGTTGATTCTGCCAAGATTGTGGTGGATAGATTGATTGCGCGTCAGCGAGCTGAGAATAACGGTGACTATCCTGAAACCATTGCCACCGTACTGTGGGGAACCGACAACATCAAAACCTACGGTGAGTCACTCGCTCAGATGATGTGGTTTGTCGGTGTGAAGCCCGTGCCCGATTCCTTGGGGCGGATGAATAAGCTAGAGCTGATTTCGCTTGAAGAGCTGGGACGGCCTCGCATTGATGTTGTGATTAACTGCTCTGGTGTATTCCGTGACCTGTTTGTGAACCAAATGGCACTGCTTGACCGGGCGGTGAAGATGGCGGCTGAGGCTGAAGAGCCTTTGGAAATGAACTTTGTTCGTAAGCATGCGATGGCTCAGGCTGAGGAGTTTGGCCTAACCTTGCGCGGCGCGGCGACCAGAATTTTCTCTAACGCTTCGGGCTCCTACGCAGCGAATGTGAACCTGGCTGTAGAAAACAGCAGCTGGGAAGAAGAGCAGGAACTGCGAGACATGTACTTGGCGCGAAAGTCGTTCTCCTTTAACTGTGATAATCCTGGCGTAATGGATGAGTCTCGTGGGTTGTTGGAAGCATCGCTGAAGACGGCTGATGTGACTTTCCAGAACTTGGATTCCTCTGAAATTTCGCTCACGGATGTGTCTCACTACTTTGACTCTGACCCCACGAAGGTGGTGGCGAGCTTGAGGGATGATGGGAAAAAGCCAGCATCCTTTATTGCGGATACGACGACGGCGAATGCTCAAGTGCGATCGCTCTCTGAGACTGTCCGCTTAGACGCCCGCACCAAAATGCTTAACCCTAAGTGGTACGAGGGCATGCTCTCTAACGGCTATGAAGGTGTTCGTGAAATCTCCAACCGCTTAGTGAACACCATGGGCTGGTCGGCAACGGCTGACGCAGTGGATAACTGGGTGTACGAAGACACCAATGACACGTTCATCAATGATCCTGAGATGTGTAAGCGGTTGATGGACCTGAACCCAAACTCCTTCCGTCGGATGGTAACCACACTGTTGGAAGTGAATGGTCGCGGTTACTGGGAGACCAGTGATGAGAACATTGAGCGCTTGCAGGAACTCTACGAGGAAGTAGAGAATCGGATTGAAGGTGTTGAGTAAATCTCGAACCTGAGCTGGCCATTTAGCGGCTGATTGGCTTGGTAACTAAATGGTTTGGCAGTTCAATGATTAAGAAGGGGGATAGGCGCAGGTCTATCCCCATTACTTTTGGCAGAAACATCGAATTCTGTGTCGATTTGATGATGGGTTGCCCCCCTATGGCTCCCAGGAAAGCAGTAAACTGAGTGCTAGAAAAAAGGCGGGGCTAAAACAACTAGCTGGGTAAAACACATGCGTAGACGAGTATTTTTAGGGAGTATTGCCCCCGTGCTGGCAGCACCATCGTACCTATATCGGAATAGTAAGGCTGAGGTTATGGGCAGTAAAGCGTTGCTAGAAGCGTTTAAGAACCAGCAATCTGACATCATCATTGATAGTGTGTCTGGTACGGTTGAGGCTGTGCTGCCAGATGATACGGAAGGTTCACGGCATCAGCGATTTATTATTCGGGTGTCGCGCGATCAGACGGTGCTGATTGTTCATAACATTGACATGGCGATGCGCTTAAATGGCTTGCGCAAAGGCGATCGCGTGGGTGTAAAGGGCGAATACGAGTGGAATGATCGCGGCGGGTTAATCCACTGGACACACAAAGATCCGCGTAGCAGCCACGAAGATGGCTGGATTGATTTTGGTGGCGTTCGCTACGAGTAAGCTTCTCAACCTTTCAAAGACGTTTCACCGCTTTCCGTTTAGGCAAGTACGGTGTCAATATGTGACGAGTTCGGCCTACGTTATCTCGTCCTATTGCCTATTGTCACGTTGCGATAAGCTAGGCGGCAATTGGAATCGCCAGGTTATACTTTTGACAATAATGCGCGGACGTCCTGAGGCGTTCGTGCATTATTGTTTTGAACGTAGAGCTTTTTTAGCGTATGGACACTAGCCTAATTCTGTCTAACGTTCTTAATCCGCCGGTTCTTTTTTTCTTTATGGGCTTGGCTGCGGTGTTTGCTAAGTCAGATTTAGAAATTCCCCAGCCGATTCCAAAGCTATTTTCGCTCTATTTGCTCTTTGCCATTGGCTTTAAAGGCGGCCATGAATTGCACGAGAGTGGCTTTACGCTAGCGGTTGTGACGGCTTTGTTGGCTGCTGTGGTTATGGCCGTCATCGTTCCCGTTTATTCCTTCTTTATTTTGCGGATAAAGCTGGATGTGTATAACGCTGCTGCGATCGCGGCTGCCTATGGCTCGATCAGTGCGGTCACATTTGTAACCGCCAGTTCCTTTTTGGAGCGTGTGGGTGGTGCCTACAGTGGTCATATGGTTGCAGCGCTGGCTCTAATGGAGTCCCCGGCAATTATTGTCGGGCTGTTGCTGATCCGCGTTTTTGTAGATAAATCAGACGTGGATGAGTCCTCCTCCTCTGAAGAAGAAGGGGCCTCCGCAGACAAGAGTGCCCTAGAAAATGACGCCTTTGACTGGGGAGAAATCCTGCGCGAGTCTTTCTTAAATGGCTCGGTATTTTTGTTGGTGGGCAGTTTGCTGGTGGGTTTGGTCACCAGTCAACAGGGGTGGAATAGCCTAAAACCTTTTACCGGCGATATGTTTTATGGTGTGTTGACGTTCTTTCTTCTGGATATGGGCCTAGTGGCGGCCCGAAGAATGAACGACCTGCGTAAGGGCGGTCCTTTTTTGATCGGATTTTCGGTTTTGATGCCCTTATTTAATGCGTTCCTCGGTATTGGTATTTCATCGCTAATTGGCATGAGTCCGGGGGATGCACTGCTGTTTACTGTGCTGTGTGCGAGTGCCTCTTACATTGCGGTCCCAGCGGCAATGCGGATGACGGTGCCAGAAGCTAACCCGAGCCTATACATTTCTACGGCGCTGGCGTTGACCTTCCCGTTCAATATCATCATTGGGATTCCCATTTATTATCAGTTAATAGAGCTGGTGCAAGGAGTTTTAAGGGTGTCATAGCGTTGCCAAAATCTAGATTTGCTCAGCGAAGCGGTCAACCTATATGAGAGCAGCGGCTAACACTATATAGCAAAGCCATATTGAGGAACATACAAGATGAAATCTGTGAAACGTCTGGAGATCATTGCGGCCTCGTTAATGCTCGATAAATTACTCAGGCAGCTCGAATCAGTTGGCATTCCCGGTTACTCGGTGATTCGCAACGTGATTGGTCGGGGTGCCGATGGTGAAGTGAGCACTGATTCAGATTTTGCGTCAACAGCGATGAGTAATGTCTATATTTTGTTGTATTGCAGTGAAGAAGAGCTGGCCCCTGCACTTGATAGGGTTCGCCCGCTGCTCAAAAAGTATGGAGGAGTGTGCCATGTTTCGGATGCAATGCAGGTGTGAGCGCTGATTTTAGGGCGCTGAGTTGCTTGCGGTATAACCTCACATCACTTGCGCCACATCCATCCAGTCATAGTCATCTACCAGTCATATCCATCCATTGGATAGTCACCTCAGTTCCTCTTGATGGCCAATTCTCCCTACTGGCCCACAAAAGAGGGACTCTATACGAAATTGCAACTCACTCAATAGGGGGTGTGACAATTCATGCTGCCTAATCGTCGTGTCTGTGTGGAATGCCTTAGGCCTGTAAAGTAGATCCAGTGTAAATACTGTCATACTTTCCTGCGCCACCCATCACGTTGCTTAGAACATATTGAGTCGGTTAGAACCTTATAAAGAATGAACAATGTGACCCACCAAGTGCAAATGAATCCGTACTTGGCGAAATAAGAAGCCCACGTTCTATAAAACTGCTAATAGTTCAAGCGATGCCCCTGTCTTTACTCACCACACTTGCCCTGGTAACGCCGTGTTACTGCGACTTAATGGGCTGGAAAAGCGATCCTATTGTGCCCCCTTCGACTGAAGAGAAAAAAGCGCTGCTAGCTTTTTCAAAGGGGATGGATCTGATGGCAAGTGCGATCGCACCCAGCCCCGTAAGGCATGCAGCCGTCACTGAAGTTCAGTTTTTGACGGTAGGGGAGGGGAAGGTAGAGGGAGGAGTCCCTGATGGTTTGGCCGCAGAAGGTTTAACGGTAGAGGCTTTAGCTGAGGGGGAGAACGCTCTAGGGAGCCTCATTGATCAGAAAACGGATGAGAAAACGCAGATAGACGAAACTGTTGTTTGTAGTGTCAATAGTCAACTGTTTGCTGTGGCGACAGATGCTAAGTCGGCTGAAAATACAACAATCAAAAACACCATTGCTGCGACTGATGCCACTGATGAAGATGAAACACCCCACAGTTTGACTAATTGGGATTGGGCCGCCCATCGTGAATTGGTGCTACAACCTCTTCAGTCCCTAGATCCATCTTTCAACTTGCTCGATAGCCCGTCTCCAGTGGGCACGCCTGACGAAGCCGCTAGCAAAGATCCGGGTGAAAGGACACCGGATGCTATGTCTGCTGATGTGCTTGCGCAAGCAGCGGTAGAGCCAGTGGAAGAAGAATTACCTTCGGATGCAACTGTACTAGGGAATCCTGAAGATCTGGTGGTGGGGATTGATGATCTGCTGCCGCCGCCAATTCCTCTGGGCGAAGCCAGAGCTGAGCTACTTGAAATCTTGGGACTCGATTCTCAGGCACCGCAGGACGTTGCGCCGGTTTCTAGAGATGTGCCGCCCTGGGCTGTGACAACCTATGCTGGGCGATTTGTCAGTGATGACTTGGGACCTGCTTTGATTGGTAATCTCAGTGGGTTTGAGGATTCGGGCCTGTTGGGGTTTGGTGTGGCTCGGACGATTGCCGGGCGGCGTCCGATTAGTTTGGAGGTAGATGGGCAAATCCTTCAGCATTTTGGTAATCAAGGCCATACAGAGGGCACGGTGGCCATCGTCGCTCGCTGGCATAACTTTCCCTGGGATGAAAAGATTGACACCACGTTTGCGGTGGGTGAAGGCCTTTCTTTTGCAACCAGTGTGCCAGCGTTAGAAATTAATAGAAATGGTCGCTCTACCCAGCTCTTGAATTACCTTTTGTTTGAGTTGACCTTTGCGTTGCCCCAGGAGCCTGACTGGCAGGTGGTGGGGCGGTTGCATCACCGCTCGGGTGTGTTTGGCTTATTTGATGGCGTGGGGTCAGGCTCTAATATTTATGTGGCGGGCCTACGTCGCCGCTTTTAGAGGCGTTTTATTGGCGCTGATGTGAGTCATTAGATGTTTGCCATTAGCTGGATATGAGCTATGAGCATTGTCAGTTTTTGGAGTGTCAGGGCGTATCAGATTGCTCGTCCGTAGGCGTGTTAGCCGATTTTTTTATTGATGCTTTTATCTCAAGCTTTCTCTATCTCAAGCTTTTTCTATCTCAAGATAGAGAAAGCTTGACCTTTCTCGTTGAAAGAGCAGGCTGCTAACGATAAGCTCTCTATCTCTGTGCATAAATTGTTGAGTTGCCTGTTGTAATACGGGGGCTCATATTTCCACACCATGGGATGATGCCAGGCAGTTTCTAAATGTTATTTAATTGTGTTAAATAATCATTGCTTTAACGATAGTTTGTGCTGAAAAGGCTTAAGACGATATAGGGCTCGTGTAAACGAGGCCGATTATGGTATTCGGCCCACATATCAACTGTTGCTATACCCCCAGTCGCTAAGCCATGCCAGAGGTCGCTGTTACAAATATATTGCTTGTCGAAGATGACAAAGTGGACGTGATGAATGTCCAGCGCTCTTTTAAGAAGGTGAATATTACGAATCCACTTTTTATTGTGGGCAATGGCTTAGAAGCACTGGAAGTTTTGAGAAATGAGTCGGAAACGGTTGTGATGCCGAAGACTCGGCGGTTGGTGCTGTTGGATCTCAACATGCCGAAGATGGGTGGGATTGAGTTTTTGGAAGCCCTTAGAGCGGACCCGCAGCTGCGCCCCACGCCTGTGATTGTTTTGACAACTTCTGATCAGGAACGCGATCGCATTGAAGCTTACAATTTGAATGTGGCAGGCTATATCCTTAAGCCCGTGACGTTTATAAACTTTGCAGAAGTCATGTCAGCGCTCAATCGCTACTGGACGCTGTGTGAGATTCCGTAAGTTAATGAGTGCACATAAGCAATGTCTACTTTATTAGAAAAGAATTTACGGATACTGGTTGTTGATGACGATGATGTCGACCGGATGGCGCTCAAGCGTGCTTTAAAGAAGACACCTTTTGATTTGTCTGTCTCAGAGGCGATTGATGCGATCGCGGCCCTTGAATCGATTGACCATGCCGAATACGACTGTTTCTTTTTAGACTACAATTTGCCGGGTAGTAACGGCCTAGAGCTGACTAAGCAGATTCGTAAGCGCAATATTAACGTGCCGCTCATTGTACTTACCGGACAAGGGGATGAGCAGACCGCTGTGGAGCTGATGAAGGCTGGGGCCTCTGATTATTTGCCCAAAAGTAGGCTGTCTGCTGATGTAATTACCCGTGTGATTCGTGGGGCAATTCGGGTGTACCATGCAGAGCAAATTGTGGCACAGGCGAACCTCGACCTCAGAGAAAAAAACACCCTTTTAGAGAAGCAAAACCGTGAGCTGGCGCAACAGCGTCAGTACATTTATAAGCAAAATATTCGGCTGCAAGAGGTTTCTCGGCTAAAGTCAGAGTTTTTGGCGGCAATGTCCCATGAGCTGAGAACGCCTTTGAATGCGATTATTGGGTTTTCTCAGATATTGCTGAATAGGGCCAAGGGACCCCTGAGCGACTACCAGGCAGATATGATTACTCGGGTGCTGGCCAATGGCCGCAACCTATTGGAGCTCATTAACGATATTTTGGCCTTTTCCAAATTGGAGGCGGGCCGCTTAGATTTGGACCCGGTCGAGATGGATTTGTCGGCTTTGGTAGTGAGCACGGCCAAAGAGCTTCAGTCTTTGGCGACGCAAAAGTCTTTAAAGCTCCAGGTTGAGGTAAACCTGAAAGATATGACGGTCGTGAACGATGCGGCTCGCTTGAGGCAGATTTTAGTAAATTTACTCTCTAATGCGATTAAATTTACCGCTGAGGGCAGTGTGCACTTACAGGTCAGTGATGGTCCTTTCGGTGGCGTGATGGATGATGGCGCAGATGAAAGCAGTGCAAGCAGTGCGGATGAAACGAATGCAGCCAATCATCTGAAGGCGGGCGCGGTTGCAGAACAATCTGATGCTGAGCCGGATAGCGATACCTTGAGGATTATTGTGCGTGATACGGGGTGCGGAATTCGTGCTGAAGATCAGGCCTCCATTTTTGATCCCTTTCACCAGTCGGACCGAAAGATATCCCGTGCGCACGCGGGGACAGGGCTGGGACTGGCGATTACAGATTCATTGGTCAAGATGATGCACGGCGATATCACGGTGGAGAGTGAGGAAGGCAAGGGGGCCGCCTTTACTGTTGAAATTCCGAGAATCGTTGTCGTGCATGACGATGATCCCAGCTTGGGGGAGTTAATTCCGTCAGCCTCTTCAGGCAAGGCCTTACGGGCCGTGTCGAAAGTCATTACGTGAGGCCCTCATTAACGTGAAGCCCTAATTGATGGCTGTGAGTGATGGTTTACGGGGAAAGGTTGAGGGCGATGTTCTGTCTGTAGTTAGAATCATCACGACGATTGAGGTGTTACGCTCGGTGGTGTGATGGATGGCCCGGTGCTCTATGGCATGAGATGGGCATGAGATGTCTGTGACATTTAAGCCATGACATTAAATGTCCACAACGTAAGGCGTTTGATTAAGACCGTGCGACTACTGCATGACCGCTGCCTGTCTCAGGTGCGTGTTGTTGATAGTGCTTGCTTATAGGGTTTTAGTATCAGCTCGCGTTTTTGATGATTGGTAACTGCTGTAAGTGCCTAAAGAACCGTGATTTCCAATACTGTAACGATCCTCGCTGTCGATGATATCCCCGATAACCTGTTCATTTTAGAAACTATTTTGGACGATGTGGATACCTACCAGCTCGATTGTGTCGACAATGGGGAGGCCGCGTTGGCCTATGTTGCTGAGACGCCGCCCGACCTCATTTTGTTGGATGTGATGATGCCGGGTATGGACGGCTATGAGGTCACTCGGCGCATTCGGCAGAACAAGCAGCTGCCCTATATCCCGATTTTGCTGGTGACAGCCCATGACCAGTCCAGCTTAAGTGATGGGTTGGATTCAGGGGCGGATGACTTTATTCGCAAACCCTTCGATATTGATGAGCTGATGGCGAGGGTGCGATCGCTCGTGCGACTCAAGCAAAGCTTGGACGATCAAGTGGAAATGGTACGTCAGCGTGATGACTTTGTGGCGCGTCTTACCCACGATCTGCGAACGCCCCTAGTGGCGGCCAATCGGATGTTGCATCTGTCATTACAGGGCGTTTTTGGTGAGCCGCCCGCAGAAATGGCCGAGGCGATTGGCAATGTCATTACCAACAATGAAAATCTGTTGCAGATGACCAATACCTTGCTTCAGATATACCGCCACGAGGCCGGGCAAAAGAAGCTCGTGCGATCACCTCTCTCGTTGTATTCGCTCGCCACAGAAGTCGTGCAAGAGCTCAAGCCCTTGGCGGATGAAAAAGGGGTTGACTTGACGATAGAAGCTCAGGCAGTGGTCGGTGATGTGGCTGGTCATGTGGATGACGATGTGCAGGCCGAAAGCTATCAAACGGAGGGCGATCGCATCGAGCTCAGGCGACTGCTGACTAACCTTTTGGGCAATGCTATTAAGTTTACGGATGCAGGCAGCATTATGGTGAAGCTCTCAATTAACGGTGACACCTGTGATGCAATCCCCGCAGATGAAGCGATTGAAATTGCGATTAAAGATACGGGAGCTGGCATTGAACAAGAGGCCCAAGAGAAAATTTTTGAATGGTTTTATCAGGGTGCTCATATGCGCGCAGGGAGCGGCTTAGGGCTCCACCTGTCCAAACGAATTGCGGAAATGCATCAAGGGACACTCACCCTAGAATCTGAAGTGGGCAAGGGCAGTACCTTTACCCTGGCGCTGCCGAAACGAGAACCCGTACGAGCTGCGGTGGAATAGCCGCGACCGGGCTTGTTGCTTTTAGCTGTTTGTATTCCCTTTTTAGCTAATGAGACCAGAGCGTAAGGCGCGGACGGCGGCCTGTGTGCGATCGCTGGCGCCCAGCTTATTTAAGATATTGCGAACATGGGTTTTGACCGTGCCCACGGTGACAAATAATTTCTCCGCTATTTGGGCATTGCTACAGCCGGCAACAATGCACTCTAAGATTTCTAGCTCACGGTTAGTAAGCGGATAGGCCTCAATAATTTGCTCGTATTCGGCATCTACGGCTCGAATTTCAACCGTTTTTTGTTTGAATGAGTCACTGCTGGCTGCCGTTGGCTTGACCTGGCTTAGCACTAAGCTGGCGATTGAGGGATCAATCCAAGAATTGCCTGCCTTAGTCTCTTTAATGGCGGTGATCAGATCGTCGGTGTCAATTTCTTTAGTGCAGTAGGAGTCAGCGCCTGCGGCAAAGGCTGCCAGGACGGCTTTTTCGCTGTCGTGCATTGTGAGCATCAAAAATCGCGTACTGTGCTCAGGGTTGTCTTGCTTCAACCGCTGAATCATTTCAATCCCATCAATATCTGGCAGCCCAACGTCTACGACGGCGACGTCTGGGGACATTTTCTTAATCAGCGCTAAGCCTTTTTCGCCCGTATCAGCCTCGCCCAAAAAACTCAGCCCAGCTTGTCGAAAGGCTGCTTTTAGACCCATCCGAGTCAAATCATGATCTTCAATGAGGGCAACACTTATGCTTTCAGTCATGGGTGTAGTGGCTATACGCGCTTAACAGCAGTGTAGTGCCTTCTTTGCGTCTTATGATATTTCAAGCCATTTAAGTTACATTCGCGGACGCGATTAATCTGCACTTTTAATTTGCACTTATGCCAGATTAAACTGCCCAAAATTGGGTGACTGTAGTAGGTTTAGAGTATTACTTTTCTTAACGATTGGGGCTCTTTGGCAACTGAGTTAGTGCAATTTTTCAAGTTCGCCTCCGATGCGATGTGCATCCTTGATGCAAAGGGGCGACCTCGCCAGATCAATCCAGCCTTTGAGAGGGTGTTGGGCTATGCGTTGCGAGATGTGTGCGATCGCCCTTTAACGGAATTGGCGCACCCAGCCCATCAAGCTGATAATCGAGCAACGTTGGCTGGGCTACTGTCCGCGGACATCGGGCAGGCTGATACTAAACTTTTTACTTATCGCTACCTCACTCGGTCAGGGGAGACTCGGTGGTTAGAGTGGTCGGTTTCAGTGGTTATGGAAGGGGCGGTGCGATCGCTCTACTGCGTTGCCCGTGATCTGACCCATCGTTACCAGGAGCACGTGGCGAAGGCTGATGGGATATCTGCTAACGAAGGCAAAAAGGGGAGTCAATCGCCTCAGCCAGAAGCACAGCTAGAAGCACAAGCGATTGAGCGTAACGAAAAGCTATCTGCGCAACTAGCGACTGTGCAAGCACAGTACGTGAAGCTTTTAGCGACTGAAAAGCAATCGAATAGCAATATCCGGGCGGCCAAGGCAGAGGCCCTGATGTATGCGGACGTTGTGAAAAACATGCAGGTGGGTATTTACATCTGGCAGTTGGCAGAGACTGATCCTGGCGATGGCAGCACGCTTTGTCTCTTGGCAACCAATCCTGCGGCTTCAGACTTTACGGGGGTTGAGGCGACGAATATGTTGGGGCAGCTGATATTGGAAGTGTTTCCCCAGCTGGCAGAGACTGACATTCCTCACGTGTATGCCCAGGTTGCGCGTAGCGGTGAGCCGTGCAACTTGGGTGAGGTGCCCTATGAAGATGGTCGGGTCCAAAAGGGCATTTTTTCGGTGAAAGCATTTCCGCTGCCCAATCGATGTGTGGGCATTGCTTTTGAAAATATTACCGAGCGTAAGCGCTACGAGGAGATTCATCGAGCGCAAGAAGAGCAGCTGAGAATTTTATTTGATCAAGCGGCGGTTGGTATGGCTCGGCTATCGCCTGATGGTCATTGGATACAGGTCAACCAGTGTCTGTGTGACATGTTGGGCTACGCTGAGGACGCCCTACTACAAAAGACGTTTCAATCGGTGACCCATCCGGAAGACCAACCGGTTGATCGGGAAACTTATAGGCAGCTAGTCAGTGGCGCGGTCCCACAGAAAACCTTTGAAAAGCGCTACCTAACCCAGGACGGTGAAGTGGTGTGGGCCTATGTAACGGTATCGGTTGTGCGTGGCCATACGCTCAATACAGGAGAAGCCCTGACCGAAAATGTCCCTGGTGAATTGCTTTACTTTATTGCCACCATTCAAGATATTACTGAGCGCAAGCGCGCTAACCTTGCGCTGACACAACAAACTGATGACTTGATGACGGTTAACCTGATGTTGACCGAGGCGATGTCGATGCTAGAGCAGCGCAATCAAGAACTCGATCAGTTCGCCTATGTGACCTCCCACGATCTTAAAGCGCCCTTGCGAGCGATTGTTAACCTGGCGTCTTGGATTGAAGAAGATATTGGCGATACCTTCCCGGCGGAAAATAAAGAACAGTTTGAGCTGCTAAAGAGCCGAGTTCACCGAATGGAAGGCCTGATTAACGGCCTCCTAGAATATTCGCGGGTGGGCCGTAGCCAGCACTCCCTTGAACCCGTTGATATCGCCGAAATACTGGCTGAAATTGTAGATTCACTGTCGCCATTAGGCGAGTTTACTGTAGAAATAGGCCCTTCAATGCCAGTGTTGAAATCGAAGAGAGTTTTACTTTTGCAAGTATTCTCGAACCTGATTAACAATGCCATTAAGCATCATGATCGTGAAGATGGCATTGTGAGGATATCGGCTTGTAAAGATGGGGACTTTTATGAGTTTGCGATCTCCGATGACGGCCCTGGCATTGATTCGACTTACCACGAAAAGATTTTTACGATTTTTCAAACCCTACGAGCCCGAGATGACCTGGAAAGTACGGGCATTGGCCTATCGTTGGTAAAGAAAATCGTTGCAGCAGAAGGCGGTAGCGTCACATTAGAGTCAGCGGTAGGGGAGGGCGCTACTTTTCGTTTCACCTGGCCTAAAGAATCTCCAGTGGGACTCAACACTCAATAACGCTAGCGATGACGTGTTTGATAAGACTGTTGACATCTCTGGGCTTGCTTCTATTTCCGTCGATACCAACCTCATGTCATCAGATAAAAGCAGAGCAGTCACTTAAAAAAATAAGATGCTGCTAAGCAATCTGCTTCTCGCGCTTTGATGGAGCAATCAGTGCATTATCGCTATATTTTTCCTGATCAAAGTGATAAACCGTCCGAATAGGATACGGAATATTTATATCAGCGTCGTCGCAAGCTTGCTTTAGGGCAACCATCATTCGCGTTTTAATGCGTCGGACACTTTTTTGTTCAGAGTTTGTCCAATAGCGAACGACCAAGTCAATTGAACTGTCTCCAAAGCCAGTAACATCGACTTCTACAGCGGGTGCGGGTAGTAGTTCATCTACTGAAGTCGCTGCTTCAAACAATGTTTTGAGTGCGAGGGGAAGTGGTGTATTGTAATCGACCCCGATGGCTAAGTCCGTTCTCCTTTGAGGTTTACCTGTCATTACTTGTACGGGGCTCGTAAAGACGACGGAGTTCGGCATAACTACAACCTCGCCCTTGTACGTTCTTATCTCGGTCGAACGCAAGGCAATAGCAGAAACCGTCCCTTCAAAGTCACCGACAATAATTTGGTCACCTAAAGAGAAAGGTTCTTGTAAAAGCAGCAAAATACCTGCTAAAAAATTCTTGAAAATGTCTTGAAAAGCAAAACCAATAGCCACAGAACCTAATCCCAGAAGTCCTATCAAATCGCCTACATTAATATCTGGAAAGGCTAAAATACAGGCTACTAAAATGCCCGCGACCCAGGCGGCAGCATAGCTTGTTTGTACGAGCAAAGACCTTAGGGAACGGCTCTTAAGGGTGCTGTCTGCGACCTTTAGAACACCCTTTCGAACGAGATTGGCTGCCGTTCGGGTTAAGAGCAGAACAATGATTGCCAGAACAACGCCTGGCAAGACGACAAGACTCTGTGCGATCAGCTCGACCAGCTTTTTTTGTACCTCTTGAATGAGGTTATTCATACTGACTCCTGTTGCTAAATATTACTTTTCTAAGTTGTCAAAAGTTAGAAAGCTGCCGGAGGGCCAGCCGGAGAAAACTTCGACTTGGCCGTCTGTGGCAACGATATGGTTAGGCTGGCACGTGCGACCTTTTAGCTCTTTCCTTGAGCCCTTTTGTGCAACGGATGCGATCGCAGTGGTCTGATCACCCGAGTTAGTATCACCGAAGTTAATACGTTCTGTATCAGCTTGGTTAGATTCTCTAAGGTCAGTGTGATTGAGCCTTACCAGGTTTACGCCTCTTCCCAGAGTTCGCGAATTTTTCCAGGCATGGCCTGAGATATTTCCGTGATGCGCTCAGCAGATAGCTCATCTTTTGTAGCTCCGAAGACCGCTCTTAGTATGGTGTTAGGGCCTGTAGATTTAGGAATGCCACCTTCTCTTTCTACCCTGAAGAGAAAAGTTTCATCGTCAAAGTTGAGTGCGGGACGAACGTCGCTAAGGAACCGAACAAGCGGATTAGAATCTTTCCAAAGCTCAGATATATCCTTCTGTAGGGCTTTTTTCTTGGTATGAACAGAAGCTGTCTTTAGCTCCTTGGCGACTCTCTTCGTGCCTTCTGTCGGCATTAAGTCGCGCATTGTTCTAAACACCACTTCAGTAATGTCGCGAGCATCATAAAGGTTATCGAGATTGCCCTTGAGCATGACTTTTTTAAGGAAGTCCATGTCCTTAGTGGCTATTTCAACACTGGGGCCACTTTTAAGCCCTTTAGGTAGCTGGTTGCTCATCCGCTCAAGCAGCTGCTGACCACTTTCAGTGAGCTCGGCTGCTTGAAGTTGAATGCTATCTGGCAATGGATTTGGGCCAGCATCGGCATAGGCATCACCCTCGAAGTCAGCGTTAATGTAGCCTTTCTGATTTAAGTAATCTAGGTGTGCCAGGATTTCAGTGTGGTTTGTGTTGCGACCGACGAAATCAGTTGGGGTCAGGTTGAGGGGTTGCGTTGCTTCGGGGCGATCACCCATTTTCTTTAGCAGAATGTATGCAACGTCTTCTTTCAGTTCAATAGTCATAAAGTTGTTGTTCTCCAAACAATGTCAGACACTATCAACGAGGAGAATTTGTAATGATGGACCAGGATAAACACATTTCAAAAGCTGCTTGAGAAGCAACTGTGTACCTGTCAGTATTAAGGTTTTTCCTTGTCGTGTGCCTTTGTTGTTTCTATACTATTTAAGTGGCCCTCTCTTCTGGGTCGCCCGCTAGGGATAAAAGACACAGCATTTTCCCTCACTTTTGGTACATATCAATGGCAGTGGCTATATACCAATATGTTGGTTCAACCTAGCCTCTTATGACGCTTGTTTGCCGGTACCATTATTCTTTCCCTTTTGTTCCGGTCGCATCGACTTGGCCAATGAGACAGTTCTCTGCACTTCTTCTCTGCGCCTTTATTTTACCTTTGGTATTGCTTCTGGATTACGAACGGATGGAGTCGCCGATAACACAGCGATAATTCCTGTGCGCTCAGTTCTCAGGGTAGCGTCGCTAAGAATATCCAGCACGTCTACGCCTAAAACTCGTTTTACTAACGCTTTAATTTGGGGTTGCATAGCGCTGTTAAGATCTGCGCGAACCTTTTCTGCAAGATCAACTTGCCCTTCACTGGCTAAGAGCTGCTCTGGCTGAGTCACTGATTTTTCTAAAATGATTGCCAGCTTGGTGCCGAATAGTTGGCAGGTAACCTTGCTGGGCTGGTGCCCTAAGTGCTTTTTGTATAAGGCTTGTACTTTTTGTGAAACTTCTCGTTCGACTTGTCCAACGGTACGTTTCTTTGACTTTTCCATACGTAATGCTTTTTCTCGGAATGTGGTTAGATAGCCACCTGTGAGCTGGGTATCCCAGGTCTCAAGTGACAATGTGAAAATGTGTGATGACTTTTTGACTAGGGCCGTACATAGAGCCAATAGCCCTGACAGCCATTTCTTA
The DNA here is from genome assembly GCA_039186165.1 of Cyanobacteria bacterium P01_F01_bin.53. Lineage (GTDB taxonomy): Bacteria > Cyanobacteriota > Cyanobacteriia > Phormidesmidales > Phormidesmidaceae > Phormidesmis. The sequence continues at coordinate 7,114 of JBCDAG010000048.1, read as the reverse complement.
ATCTCGATTTTTCATTGGGATTCTGCTCTTTTAACCCAAGGTCAAAGGACCAATGCCAAAGATTAGAGGGCTGTATAACGTTGACGACAACGAAAACACGAGAAACTATTCAAATGCGAGGACTCAAATGCAAGGAAGCCAATCAATAACCTAGCTAATGAGTCCGGCGCGTAGGGCTCGAACAGCGGCCTGAGTGCGATCGCTTGCCCCCAACTTATTCAAAATATTGCGCACGTGAGTTTTAACCGTACCCACTGTGACAAAGAGCTTTTCTGCAATCTGCGCATTGCTACAGCCAGAAACAATGCACTCCAAAATTTCTAACTCACGATTGGTGAGTGGATAGGCCTCTATGATTTGTTCATACTCAGGAGCCACTGCCCGAATCTCGACTGTTTTGTCATTGAAACTTTCACCGACTGCAACGGCTGGCTTTACCTGGGAGAGTACGAGGCTGGCAATCGATGGGTCAATCCAAGAATTGCCAGCTTGGGTTTCTTGAATAGCAATGATCAAATCTTTGGTATCAATTTCCTTAGTACAGTAGGAATCAGCACCTGCAGAAAAGGCTGCTAGTACCGCCTTTTCGCTGTCGTGCATTGTGAGCATCAAAATTCGTGTTGTGCTTTCAGGGTTCTCTTTCTTAAACCGTTGAATGAGCTCAATACCGTCAATATCAGGAAGTCCAACATCCACAATCGCCACGTCAGGTTGCATGTCCTGAATAAGGGCTAGGCCCTTGAGCCCATTCTCTGCTTCACCCAAAAATCTCAACCCTGCTTGCCGAAAGGCTGCCCTCAAACCCATGCGAGTCAAGTCGTGGTCTTCTATTAGCGCAACGCTAATTTCTTGTCCTATTGTTGTTTTCATACTGGAAACCTTTGATCGAAGCGTTTCTAGGCAGAGCCAGTACTAAAGGATCTGTCCTATTTCTACTCCTGACAATCTCACCATGACTGTCCGTAGAGCATCTATCAGTCGAGTGAAAACCGTGATGGCACTCTCTTTCTATGGGTAGAGCGAGCTGAGGGTAGATCTACCGCAGTTGTCACATTTGTAAGTTCCTTGTACCGGGTGTCTCTTGGATGAGCAACATTCTTTATGCAGCACCTCGTTGAGGTGCCTGATTTATTCAGAGTTCAGAACTTGTTTTTGGCCAGGTAAAGGTAAACGTACTACCTGCACCTAAGGCAGAGCGCAAGCTAACGATTCCCCCTTGTCGTTCTACGATTTTTTTAATGATGCTTAGGCCAATACCGGTGCTTTCAACCACATCACGACTGGATAATGTTTGAAAAATGCCAAATATTTTTTCATGGTATTTCGGGTCAATGCCAGGGCCATCATCACTGATAGAAAAAGCAATCTCATTCTGACGCTCTTCGACGCTAATTTTGATATGGCCTTCTGGACGGTTGTGATACTTAATGGCATTGCCAATGAGGTTCGCAAATACCTGCTGTAGGAGTAGCTTTTGCGTTTTCAGCTGTGGCATATTGTCTGGCACTGTGACGCTTATCGAAGGGGGCGGAGCCAGATCATTAATGACTTCATTGACCAACGTCTGCGTGTCTACTGGTTCTATTGTGATGCTTTCTCTTCCTGCTCTTGAATACTCTAAGAGACCTTTAATAAAGTCATCTAGTCGCTTAGCTCTTGATTGCACTAAGCTAAGCTGCTCCTGGTTCTCCTCTGGAATCTTACCGGCAAGATCTTCTTCTAACCAGTTAGCCAAGTTTGCAATGGCACGTAAAGGCGCCCTCAAATCATGGGAGGCGACATAGCTAAATTCGTCTAGTTCCTGATTACGAACTTCGAGGAGTTGGGCTGTGTGAGATAGTTTTTGGTTGGCTAAGGTTAATTCCTGTGCCCGCGCTTCTAGCGTGGTGATGAGTTGATTTTGGCGTAGTGCGATCGCCAGTTGCACAGCCAAATCATCGAGTAACGCCATTTCGTAGGAGCGCCATTCGCGAGGGGCCCGGCAGTGATGGGCAATCAGCAAACCCCATAGCTGACGATGGTTGCCAGCGGACTCAGGCAAAAGGATAGGCACAACGAGGTTAGCTTTCACCTCAAACCTCTCCAACATTTTGACGTGGCAGGGCGTTAGGTGTGAATTATAAATATCTGCGATGATGGTTTTGTGACCCTGAAAATAGTGTTCTGCACCGTTTTTTTGGAAGCAAGTATCTTCAATCGCAAGGCCCAAACTGGCGGTAAATCCAACCCGTACCGATTCGGCCATGATGGTACCGCTCATGTCTGTTTCAAACTGGTAGATTACGGTGCGATCGCAATCCAATAGCTGCCCTATGCCGTTAGCCGCTGTTTGCAGAATCTCATCAATGCTTTCGGCCTTGCTGATGCCCAAGGCGACAGCGGCCATCAGCTTTTGCTGTCGTCCCTGACGCTCGACCAATTTCTGCAATATTTGCTGAGACAACACGCGTTGAATCGACTGATTCAGGTGTTCGGCACTGAGGTCACCTTTGACCAAATAATCGCGCGCGCCGATTTTCATCGCTTCGACGGCTACCTTTTCATCACCTTGCCCGGTCAGCATAATGACTGGAGGCGCTGGATTCACCATGGATCTGAGCGATTTTAAAAACTCCAAACCGTTCTGATCGGGCAGTAAATAGTCCAGCAAAATCAAGTCGGGCGATGATTTTTGGCAAAGCTCCAATCCATCCTCTCCGCATTCACTGTGCAAGAAGGTGCAGTGACTAAAGCCAGCTTTACTAATATGGCGCTGGTAAATGGCTTTGTCGGTTTCAGAGTCGTCAACAATCAGAATAGTGTAGACGGCTTCGCTAGGAATTTTATAAATATGGCTTTCCTGTGGTTGCATGTGATTGCCAATGGCTTCGTCAAGAGAAAAAAGGTGCGTATTTCCCCTCCTCCAGCAGGGGCCACAGCCAAGTTTGATTGCTGAGTCGATAATGAGTTCTGCGCATGGACATCATGCAGAGGAAAAGCCTTCTATCTATTTAGCAATCGGTGAACAAAACGGCATAGCTTTTTTGAATTTGAGAGGCGTATGAAGCAATGCTCGACTCGGCTTTTAACAGAAAAAGGCGTGTGCATGCAGTGGATGTCTCTATCGAGGATATTTGCGGTTAGTGAGTCACGGGTTATGTTTCCGCCTGATAGGCTAGGCGGCTATCTAGTTTTTGCTTGCTTATGGTGTTTGCGAGGGATGAATGTACTTAGAGTGTGCCCGTCGCATAAGGTGATAGGACCTTATGCGATAGGTACGCCTTGAGACCTTGATACCTCAGACAATCTCAAAAAACGTTTTTAGGGCCTACTCAGAAAGCAAAATTGGAGTTTAGTTGTCTGAATTCAAAGGCCTTAGGGCGGTTTTGGTTCTCTTTTAGAATAACGTCTGCGGTCACCATTTTATGAGCCAGTCGTGATGACTGGTGAAGGCTTGTTTGCGCTGACGCCGCTTATAGCGACAACTGTTCAGCCAGTTTCTAAACCAGCTTCTGTGCTCACAAACGCTTTTCGCGCTTGAGCTTGAACTAGGAAAGGGGCAAATTAGCCGATGGACGTATCCGGGAGTACGGCGGCCTTGAGCCAGTAGTCCATCAAAAGGTGTATGGACTCTTTGAGTAACGCTAGGTCCATGTGTTTGAGCAAATAGCTATTGGCACCATATCGATAGCAAGTATCGATGTCGCTCGGGTTGGAAGACGTAGTGAGAATGACGACGGGAAGAATTTTGAGATGTTTGTCCTGTTTGATGTGGGTTAATACCTCTCGCCCATCGGTGCCCGGTAAGTTCAAGTCCAGCAGGATAAGACTAGGCAGTGTCTTGATCGGTTGACTGGCATAAGTGCCTGTGCGATGGAGAAAATCTATCGCGTCATCCCCGTCGTAGCAACGAACAATTGGGGCATCGACATGACAGGTCTTGGCCAAGATCCGCTGTAAAGATTCAAAATCTTCGTCACTGTCTTCAACAATGAGCAAATAGGGACGGACTGGAGCTTGCACCATAAGTGTACGTTTAGCTGGCAGAGGGATAGGTCTTTTAACAGTGCTTATGTACGGACTGATGCGAATGTAAGACGATTTTATTTAGTAAATATCTTATTCAGGGTTTTCTAGCTCACTATTTTGCCACTGAGTGCAGTTTTATTCAGTGCAGTTTTATGTCAGTACGGTTTTATTCAGTGCCATCTCATTTCTCAGCCGTCTCGTTTCTCACCTTGCAGCGTGAAATAGAATGTGCTGCCTTCTCCGTACACTGAACTCAGCCAAAGTATACCGCCATGGCGTTCGGCTATTTTTCTGGCAATGGTGAGTCCAGCCCCAGTACCACCACCAAATCGGTTAGGGGCATGCAGCCGTTTAAAGATTCGGAACACTGACGTTAAATGTTTTTCCCGAATGCCAATGCCATTATCACGAACGTAGTAAACCGGTGTGGTGATCAGGCCTTCGTTACCTGGTGGTATGATGCCTGTCTCGATCGCCTGCTGCGCCGATCGGTAACCTATCTCAATTTGCTTTTTAGCTTTATTGTTATATTTGATAGCATTTGTGACGAGGTTGGTAAAGAGTTCGGCGGTTTGAGTGCGATCGCACTCAGTAGCTGGAAGTGCTCTGGGCACATCAAAATCCACGGCTTCGGGCTTGCTGATTTTGACCATTTCGATGACCCCATCAATCAGCTCATTCAGATCCACCGTTTCCAGTTGTAGCTCAGCTCGACCCAGCCGAGAGTAGTGCAGTAAAGAATTGATCAGCTTTTCCATGCGCTGGGTCAGTCGCATCAGTGTGTTGAGCTTATCCACCCCGTCCTGATCCAGGGTGGTGCCATAGTCTTCAATTAAGAAGCTCGAATAGTTGTGAATGCCGCGCAGGGGCTCTTTAAGATCATGAGAAGCGATGTAAGCAAAAGCGTCCAGCTCAACATTGCTGCGCTCAAGTTCAGCATTCAGCTGGGCTAGGTCGTCTGCTCGCCGTAAGACCAGTCCAATGATGGCGCTACGGAGCTCCAAGGCCGCTTCTACTTCGCAGGCTTTCCAACGGAGTGAATGATGCTGTATGTGCTCTTGCCACAGTGCAAAAGACCGTCGGGGTGACATTTTAGGCATGCCATTTTCGTCCACATCTAGTGGTTGACTAGGGTCTCCGGCCCAATTGACCGTTTGGAGTACTTCAGGCCGAAACCAAAGTACGTATAACTGTTGTCGTTTAGAAATGGCTAGGGCGAGCAGACCACCTGTACGCCCTTCAAATTCAGCTGCAGGTGGGTATACCTCGCTGAGTGCAGCCGTTGTATAAACGCTCTTTTGTGCAAACTGATTGCCTATCCAACCGGCCAGCTGGTCGACTTCTGAGTGTGTTGGAGTGTCGCCTAGTAGCGTGATATTTCCCTTGTCACAAAAAGCAACACCGCTCGAGTTTGTCAGTGCCAATAATTGCTGGGTGTGTGTGGTCAGTCCTTCTTTAAGCGTTTGGCTTTGTGCCAGTGTCTCGATAAAGCTCGCCTGAATAGCTTTGAGTTTGAGCTTGTCATCACTATCTTGATGGGTCTCTTTAGCCGCCAGCTCCATAGCGACTGTTTGCCCCAAAAACTCACAGATACTGCGGCACTCATAGGAAAGCTTACGAGCACTGTTGTGATGGCAAACGATCATCCCCCACAGTTGCTGATCTCGCATGAGTGAGATGGTCAGAGTCGCCCTAACGCCCATATTTTGTAGATATTCGATATGCAGCGGTGAAACACTCCGCAATGTCGCCAAGCTCATATCTAAGGTGGGCGGCCCGTCCGTCGTACTGGCGTTCGTCGTATGGACGCTCGCAATCGAGACTGGCCGGTAGGCGACATCGGGAATCAGTCGCAGACAATTCAGCATGTAGAGGTATTTTGCCTGCTTAGGAATGTCACTAGGGGGGTAGTGTAAACCCAGGTAGGCCGTCATATCAGGTTGCTTAGCTTCAGCGATGACATGGCCTGAGCCATCTTCGTCAAGCTGATACACCATCACACGATCAAACCCAGAAAGCTGCTGAATTTCCTCAACGGTGGTTTCAAACAACTCCTTTAAGGTTTGGGTTTTATGCAAGCGGCCCACGGGTCGTTTAACCCGTCCGTAGAAGTCAAAGAAGTCCATATTGGCCGGTTGCTCAGTAGGCTCCAGCTCCAGAATCAGTGATTGCCCGCTGCGATGGAGAATGCCCATGAACGGCTGGAGTACGCCTTCAATATCTAGCCGGAGTGGATTGACGGCCTCAAAGGCTTCGTCCAAACATGTTTTTATTTTTTGAATTTGAGCGTCGTCGATGAGTGTTTGTAAGGACTCACCCAAGAGTGACTCAGGCGATTGACCTAAGAATTGCTGGGTATTTTGGCTGATGTGGGTAATCGTCCAGTCCTCTGCTGAGACGACGACTAAAACGCCATGGGGTTGAATTGCTGATGGTGTGTGAATTGGTTCGCGATCGCAGTTGGTGAGATCGACCGTTGCATACGAAATTTGTGCATCGGTAAGCTGCGCGATCGCCGCTTTTGTTTTGACAATAAAGTCTGATACCACCGTCGTTTCCAATCCAAGAGACCAACACTAAGGCGAACGATATTTCTCAGTCAAGACCTCTCAACTAATATTTCTCAAGTTTAGGGATATTGCTCAGTCATAAATATTTTCACAATCTTTGTGGAACAATTTTCCACAACAGTTGTTCCAAAAAAAAAAATTGTTAATAGCACCTGTTGTCTCCGCCTAAAAAACTTTGCTCAGAGAGAAAGATTGCCCAGCGAAAATGCCTGTTTAAAGATGCCAGCTTATTAGACGATGAGTATTACTGCTTATCTTTGTTGTGTCTCTGACATCGGATACTGAGTTGCCGGTTGTTCGAGCTTCGTATCATCCATATCAGTGTCATCAATCACAACTGTTTGCACTGGAAACACATCGCCGTTAAACCTAATCGGCTGTTCTAGCCGTCTTGCTATACTCTAGACGCCTGATATCTGGACTTTTCTGAAGGATTGGAAATTCAAGGTCAATAAAGTCTCTAGCGATGCTTTGTGTATCGTGTTGGCTTGTTCAATCCAGGTTTCAATGGCCTCCTTGAAATCGTCAAAATCAGC
>JBCDAG010000047.1:0-25991 GCA_039186165.1 Cyanobacteria bacterium P01_F01_bin.53 | reverse complement strand
TCATCAGAGGCGCAGGGGCTCACTACCATACTCCTTTCCTAACCTTGTTTCGCAACCTTGACTACTGCGACGTAACCTTAACTTGGCACCCATCGCTATAAGGCTCAGTATCCTGAGACCCCACAATTGTGCATCGCTCCCCCTTTGAAGTATCTTGAAACGCTATGATTCACTCAAAAGCTAACTTTGTTGCTTTTTCCCGTTGTTTCTTTGATTGTGCCGTTTGATTGCGCCTTCTTGTCACACACTGATGGCAAGGCCTTTCGCGGATCCTAATGCCCTATGCAAGATATTTCTCAAGTTATCCAGGCCTACCAGGCGTTCCCGGCCCAGTTCAAAAGCGTTGTTTTAGGCACAGTGAGCGAACAAGGCATCCCCCAGGCCAGCTATGCCCCCTGTGTGGTTGATGAGTATCTCAACATTTATATCTACGTCAGTGGCTTATCGGCCCATACCCAAAACTTAAACGCAACGGGTAAGGCCAGCGTCCTGTTTCTAGAAGATGAAGCCCAAACGCCCCAGGTCTTTGCCCGAAAGCGCTTAAGCTATGCCTGCATGGCAACACTGATCGAACGAGACAGTGAACAGTGGCAAGCGATCGCCCAGCAGTTTGAAGCACGCTTCGGCAACATTATTGAAGTGATGATGGGCTTGCCCGATTTCCGTATCTTTCAGCTCAAGCCCCATGCGGGCAACTTCGTACTGGGCTTTGGCGCAGCCTATACCGTCGATCCCAATGACCTAGGGAATCTGATTCATCGCGGAAAGTCATAAGCAATAAAAAAAGTAGGTGCACAGAGAGGTAAAAGGGGTCGGGAAAGGCTCACAGGCCTGATCCGATCCACCCCCTCTACATCACCATAAGCACATACTTTTCACAGATCTTATGTTCAGCGATTCAGAGCCTTGTTCTTGGCCTTATTCTGGGCCTTTCTTGGCCTTATTCTGGGCCTTACGTTAGGCGACGCTCTCTTAGTCCTCTTCCCAGCACTCTACAGCGAGCAAGTCGCCAATAGCATCTTGCATAGTGAAATCAAAGGATTCGAGCTCAGCCTTCCAGTGAGGCCACTTATCACCAAAGATAAAGGCAATTTTCCACAAACTGTCCGTAGGAGAAATCGCTTTGGTTTCAACAAGCGAACTCACCTTACGTTGAAACTTAGCCATGGGATGGGCTGCCACTGGCGTATCCGGCAGCGGCTTAACAGCAGTTACTTTTGTCATAGATTAAATTGGGAGAATACTTTTCAGGTAAAATCAGCCTGATAATGATTGGATTACGTGGAAGTTGAGGTCAATAGCCATCTTGTAGTTGCCACTGAGTAAAGACCTCTTGTGCTTCAGCTGTTCGCCTAGCGCAACTAAAGAGGCTGACTTAATGCGTAGGTTGCGAGGCTTCAAAGACACCAGCTACCACTTTTTGGCGCTAGCAACGTACTTTCCAAGCGTTCAACCCATTCACCGAATGAACCTTCATCCTCAAGGGCTACCCTATCTCAGGCGCTTTCTTTAAGGCGGTTGGTGAATTGCTATCAAGTTATATCGAATAAGCGACTCACAAGTGTGTTTCAGTTAATCTTTTGTAAGAATAATCCTCTTCATGTTGAAAGAGACATCGTTCTAGAGAGGTGAATTTCAAACAATCTTTCCCAGATATCCTTGGAACCTAGCTGTCCTTGGAACAGGCCAAGCTTCACTTCTCTAACTTACAAAAACAATGTGTCCTAAATGTGAATATGTCCTTGGAACAGGGCAAGATTCACTTCTCTTACCTTTAGTGATTACTTACTCTAAGGTAATTGCTTCAGGAGAAACACCTGCGTGAAAGCCCAGACTTAAACGACCAGACAGATCTCATACACTAGCAGAAAAACAGGCATTAGTAGAAAATCTTATTTCCTATCGCTTCTTCCACTGCTAATATTCTAGCGCTGGGTCAAGGGATTTTGCAGGCAGCGTTTGCCACTTTAAACGAGTGGCCACACTGCCACGGCGACCTTCGCGCTACATTAGCTTAATGAATAACCGCCCTGAAAGGCTTGTTCGGTTTACCGACTAATCGCCTCTCCGACTAATCGCCTCTCTTTGATGCGCATTCTTAATAAGCGGGTAGAGAATAAGCGGGTAGAGCAAAGGCGGACAAACGCTGCCGTCAGGCCTTACCAAAAAGCTTTAGTTTTATTTAACAGTTCCTACAGTTTTCCATGGTTGATTCTCAAGATTCTGCTCCTATCAAGCTGCTACGCACGAGTGAATCTGAAAAACTTGAGCGCATTCGCCACACGTTTTCCCATGTCATGGCCATGGCGGTACAGCGCCTGTTTCCTAAAGCACAGGTGACCATCGGCCCCTGCATTGACTACGGCTTTTATTACGACTTTGATGCTCCAGAGCCTTTTACAGACAAGGATCTCAAGAGCATCAAAAAAGAGATGATCAAAATCATCAAAAAAGGACTGCCCGTCGTGCGTGAGGAAGTCAGCCGCGAAGAGGCCAAAAAGCGTATCGAAGCGTTGGGCGAGCCCTACAAGTTAGAGATTCTAGAAGGGCTAGAAGAGCCCATCACGCTGTATCACCTGGGCGATCAGTGGTGGGACTTGTGCGCAGGCCCTCACATTGAAACCACCAAAGACCTCAACCCCAAGGCCTTTGCCCTAGAGAGCGTTGCAGGTGCTTACTGGCACGGCGATGAAAAACGCGCCCAGCTTCAGCGAATTTACGGCACAGCGTGGGAGACGCCTGAAGAACTCAAAGAATACAAGCGACGTAAAGAAGAGGCCAAACGCCGAGATCACCGCAAAATCGGGAAAGAATTGGGTTTGTTTGTCTTTTCTGACCTTGTAGGCCCCGGATTACCGCTATGGTCGCCCAAAGGCACTCTGTTGCGATCTACCCTGGAAGACTTTTTAAAAGATGAGCAGGTCAAGCGGGGGTATTTGCCCGTGGCAACGCCCCACGTGGGCAAAGTGGACCTGTTCAAAACCTCTGGTCACTGGCAAAAGTACAGTGAAGATCTGTTCCCCATGATGGGAAAGAGTGAGGACGAAGGGTTCGTCATGAAGGCCATGAACTGCCCGTTCCACATTGAAATCTACAAGAGCCAGCTACGCTCTTACAAAGAGCTGCCGCTACGCCTGGCGGAGTTTGGTACGGTGTATCGCTACGAGCAGTCGGGTGAGCTGGGTGGCCTCACACGGGTACGGGGCTTTACCCAAGATGATGCGCACCTATTCCTGACGCCTGAGCAGCTTAGCGAGGAATTTTTAAAGGTCGTCGATCTCATTCAGACCACACTAAAAGCGCTGAAGATGGATCAGTCTTTCCGAGCCAGGCTCAGCTTCCGCGACCCCGACTCAGATAAATACATCGGCTCTGATGAGGACTGGGAAAAAGCCCAGGGCGCCATTCGCTCTGCGGTGGAAACCATGGGCATGGAGCACTTTGAAGGGATTGGCGAGGCGGCTTTTTATGGTCCTAAGCTGGACTTTATCGTGCGCGACGCGCTGGAGAGAGAGTGGCAGTTGGGTACGGTCCAAGTGGACTATACGCTGCCAGAACGGTTCAACCTTGAGTATGTTGCCGAAGATGGCACCCGCAAGCGGCCGGTGATGATTCACCGGGCACCCTTTGGCTCGCTAGAGCGCCTAATTGGCATCTTGATTGAGGAGTATGCCGGAGACTTCCCACTATGGCTGGCTCCTGAGCAGGTAAGGCTACTACCAGTGACGGCTGACCACTGGGCCTATGCCAATGATGCAGCCGCTCGGATGAGGCTGCTGGGCGTCCGTGTAGAGGTGGATAAGAGTGGCGAACGCTTAGGGAAGATGATTCGCAATTCTGAGAAAGCCAAGATTCCGGTGATGTCAGTGATTGGTGACAAGGAAGTGGAAGCAAAGAGCTTGAGCATTCGGACCCGGAAGGAAGGGGATTTGGGCGCGATCGCACTACCCGAAGTCCTAGACCGACTGGAAAAAGCCCTAGACAATCACGGTGACTTTTAGGAGCCCTTGTCCTGGACGCCTTGTGTTGGAGGCCTTGTCTTGTATGAGGCGTCTCATCCATTAAGAAAACCAACGTTTGTGGGTATCTGTGCCGGATAGGGATTGAGGCATGGGGAATACTTTGGCATATTTGCCATTCCCTTACATCTATGGCTTTCACGCAAAGCCACCACAGCCATGATCCAGACGACGCAGACGGCACCGAGAAGTTACGTTTCCCTGATTAAAACGGGCCTGCTAGTTCTTTTGGTCGGCCTGCTGACGACAGCCTGAGCAGAAACAGCGGCCTCCAACAGGCCAGCCGAATCTAACTTGACCGGCCAAAGATAATCCAACCTGAGCTGAAGGGCACCCTAGCGATGTCCCGCAAAGTCGAACAAAGCGGCTTTGCGGGACATCGCTTTTTCACAGACCACTCAGACCATGGCAACCCAAACGATAACGAACAAAAAGACTCGCTTCACTTTTTGGTTCTCTATCAGCCTGTTAGCGGGTTTCGTCAGCCTGATGGCCACAGGGTGCTCAGGTTCAGCCATTCCTAAGGAGCGCGCTAGCCAGCCCAGTAGTGAAACGGTCAGCAACCAAGCCGCGATTACTCAGCAGACCACCGTTAATCCAACAACACGAGAAGATTCGGCTCCCGTAACGGACTGGAGCGCACAACAAGACCCATCAGCAGCTATTGCCATTGATCTCGTCAACGCGATTGAAGCTGACATCCGCCTTAGCCAGGCACCCCTTCCCCTTGAGAATCCCCCTTCAACATCAGCCCTTCCCGAGCCAGTCCTCCCTGAGCCAGTCCTTCCCGATTCAGGCCCCACCGATTCAAGCTCCGCCGAGCCAAACCTCCTTAAGAAAAAGAGTGCGCCTAACACTGTCCCTGTGCGCTTCGATGTAACACCTGAGATAACCCCTGATGATGTATTAATGCGCGCTGAAGGTCGTAATATCACCTACGCGCAGCAGCCTTTTGAATGGGCAATTTTTAACCAATTGAGGAAAGCAGGCTTTTGCAATGGGATCGACAATTGCAGCAATGTCAGCTACCTCTTTAACGATGTAATCTTGAGCGCACAGACCTTTGAACAAGTCTCCGCCGATATTACGGTAATCCCACATCAGCCCGTCTCAAAAGAAGTTGCACTGGCCTACGCCAGAATTTTAGACACTGGGGCCAGCATTGACTTTGTCACAGCTCAGGTGGACCAAGACATCAGCACAGAAACATATTTTGAGCGTGGCTTGCCCTCAGGCTTGCCCTCATCGGAATCAACCATGGCGCTGGGTTCTACCAAAATGGCTCAGCTGAGAATGACACCCAGTGGCACCGTTTCCGAGATTTCGTTTAGCTACATAGTTTTTTAGCGTTCGAATCACTGAATTGACAAGATTATAAAATTATTAAGACAGTCCTATACAATGGCGAGAATCGTTCAATTCCTAACCTGGTTTAGGACTTTTTCACGTGCCTTCTTCTGTCACAGTTACTGTCCCTGCGACTACTGCTAATATTGGCCCCGGATTTGACTGCTTGGGAGCTGCCTTGAGCCTGTATAACCGCTTTCACTTCACCCCTTTTACGCCCCTATCGGACAGTGAATCGTTTCAAATCACGATAGAAGGCGCTGAAGCCAGCCGGGTCAACGCAGGGCCAACGAACTTGGTGTATCGAGCCTACCTCCAATGCTTCGAGCGCATTGGGCAAAGCGCGCCCCCCGTACATATCAAAATCAAACTAGGGGTGCCGCTCTCACGCGGGCTGGGTAGCTCGTCCACGGCGATTGTGGGCGGCATTGTCGGGGCCAATGCACTGGCGGGCTCCCCTTTAGATGATGCGGCCCTCGCGGCCTTAGCAAATGAAATAGAAGGCCACCCTGACAATGTCGTGCCTGCCCTACTCGGGGGAGCCCAGCTAGCTGCGATGGCCAATGGCCGACTGCAAATTTGTGATTTGGCCTGGCATGACTCCATCGTGCCGGTGGTGATTATTCCTGAATTTGAGCTGTCCACGGTCGATGCGCGGCGGGTGCTGCCGGGACAATACAGCCGGGCGGATGCCATTTTTAACACGGCCCATATCGCCCTACTACTGCGAGGAATTGCGACGGGCAATGGCGATTGGATTAGTGGGGGGATGGGCGATCGCATCCATCAGCCCTACCGCAAAAAGCTGATTCCTGGCTACGACGAGGTGCGCCGCGCCGCCATGCAGGCTGGAGCATGGGGCATGGTAATCAGCGGTGCAGGCCCGACACTACTAGCGTTAGCACCACAGACTGTTGCAGAGGCTGTCCGTGAAGCCATGGAAACGGCTTGGCAATCCCAGAGCTTTGCCGTTAAAGCTCACTGCCTTCAGCTAGATACGAAAGGTGCCGTAGCGGATGCGATTGGGTAACGCAGTGGGTACAAGTGCCATGCTGCGCTGTTTGATGGCGCTATACTAAGGGCCAGTTGTCCACATAAGGGCCAGTTGTCCACAGTCGTTGTCGGCAGTCACGCAGTCACTATGAATTACCGAAACCACATCACAGTTGAACCGAATAAACGCGGTGGAAAGCCCTGTGTACGTGGCTTGCGCATTACTGTGTACGAAGTGCTGGAATACCTAGCATCTGAGATGACTGAGGCAGAGATTCTGAGCGATTTCCCCGATCTAACGCAAGCAGATCTGAAGGCTTGTATTGCCTATGCGGCTGATCGTGAGCGTCGGTTAATGATTGCGCCACTATCTGCATGAGGCTACTTTTTGACGAAAATCTATCGTCCAAGTTGCCAAGCCGCTTGAGCGACCTTTTCCCTGATTCGCTTCATGTGCGTGACGTAGATATGCAGGCAACCATCGATCCGGTTGTTTGGGACTATGCCAAAGACAATGATTTGATTATTGTTTCAAAGGATGCGGACATGCACGATTTAAGCTTGGCGCTGGGAAATCCGCCGAAAGTGATTTGGCTGCGCCTCGGGAACTGTTCTACACAGCAAGTCGAAAATCTACTACGTCAGGAATTTGCTGCGATCAAATTATTTTATGAAGATCAGAATTTATCGCTGCTTGCTTTGTCATAATCTTTTGATGGATTGAAGCGCGCTCTGAGGAAGTGTTTTACAGAGTGTATTTCGTGTGGAAAGTTGTAGCGAAAAGCTGATGACGCAATCGTGAGAAATTTTAAGTCTGGACTATGCCTAGCGGGTCTTCTAGCTGTATCTTTATCGGCTTGTTCTAGGTTCCGAGAAACCAAAGACATCACGCAGGTTCTCAAAGAAGGGGTTGTGAAAATCACCTATGGGAATAAGCCAGGTCATGCCACAGGCTTTTTTATTGAAGGGCGTGGGGATAACTGCACTGTGCTCACGGTAGCCCATGCGGTCCCAGAAGACTTAGATATTCGTGTCACCGCCCACGATAGTGACCTTTTTGAAGTCACCCAAATTCAACGGGCTGAAAACGATGATTTGGCGGTGATGACCTTTGAGACAGCAGGCCAGGCGAATTGCCCTTATACAGCGCTCAATTTAGGGGATTCTGAGCGCGTCAAGATTGATGATGTTGTCAGGATGGCAGGATATCCAGAGCGGGCCGGAGCAGAGCGTTTGGTCCTACAATTTCCCTCTGGGAAGGTGACAAATATCGAAAGTCCGCCGCTGCCAGATGGCTATGCGATTTCTTATGACATGACGGCGGTCGGGGGGATGAGTGGTGCGCCCGTTGTGAATGCTAAAGGCAAAGTGGTTGGGGTGCATGGGCTGACGGATATTGAGCTGGTGAGCTTAGTGCGTGCTCAGCAGAGCAGCTTGTCGGAGGCTCAAAAAGATGAGATTGAAGAAGCGGAAGAACGCATAGAAACGCGGATTAATCACTTTAAGTGGGGGATTCCAATCCAGACATTTCGGACGCAGCGTAGTGCACTGGTATCTAACGCGGAAACTCTGACCCAACAGGATTTAGAGGGCAAGAATGAGGCAGACACTCTATTTAAGGCAGACACTTTAATTTAAGGAACACCAATATGAGGATGCTCTAAAGCTTTACGATAAAGCCTTACAGATAGAGCCAGGTTCAGTAGCAGCCTGGGCTGGCAAGGGATATTCTCTAAGCCGATTAAATCGCGATGAAGAGGCCATTTTGGCTTATGACAAGGCTCTAGAGCTTCAGCCCAGCTATATGTGGGCTTGGAGTTATCGAGGAAACTCGCTAGAAAAGTTAGGTCGTGATGATGAAGCAAAAACCTCCTATGAAAAGGCAGTAAGCTTCGAGCTTGAAAGGACAGGACTTAATACTGCCCTTATGTGGCAAGCCCGAGGCGTGGCATTAAGTTCACTAGAGCGCCACGAGGACGCGATCACCGCTTATGACAAAGCTATAGACATTGCCCCTGACTATGCCACTGCTTGGAATAACCGAGGGAATTCGCTAGCGAAACTAGAGCGCTATGAGGACGCGATCACCGCTTATGACAAAGCCATTGACATCGACCCTGACTATGTCTTTACTTGAATTGGCCGAGGTATTTCACTAGGTGAACTAGAGCGCTACGAGGACGCGATCACCGCTTATGACAAAGCCATTGACATCGACCCTGACGATGTCTTTGCTTGGAGTGGCCGAGGGAATTCGCTGTTTAAATTAGAGCGCTATGAGGACGCGATCGCCGCTTATGACAGAGCAATAGAGATTGACCCTGACTATACCTTGGCTTGGAATAACCGAGGGAATTCGCTAGATGACCTAGAGCGCTATGAGGACGCGATCGCCGCTTATGACAAAGCCATTGACATTGACCCTGACTATGCCAACGCTTGGAATAACCGAGGGAATTCGCTAGATGACCTAGAGCGCTATGAGGACGCGATCGCCTCTTATGACAAAGCTATTGACATTGACCCTGACAATGGCTTTGCTTGGAATGGCCGAGGGAATTCGCTACGTAAACTAGAGCGCTATGAGGACGCGATCACCGCTTATGACAAAGCCATTGACATTGACCCTGACAATGGCTTTGCTTGGAATGGCCGAGGGAATTCGCTACGTAAACTAGAGCGCTATGAGGACGCGATCGCCGCTTATGACAAAGCCATTGACATTGACCCTGACTTTGCCTTTGCTTGGAATAACCGAGGGGTTTCTTTAGAAAACCTAGAACGTAATGATGCGGCCCTCAAATCCTATGAAAAAGCTGTAGAAGCAGATCCTGACCTTATAACAGCCGTCAATAACTTCAATCGACTGAGAAATAAACTCAATTAACATAATCGCCCTTTATGGCGCTTCTTCTACAAGCTGGCCACTCAAACTAATACCAACTGGCTCAGCCACAGGACAAGCCGCCTCATCGTTACACTGATAACTCGGCAACCGCCCTCTGCCACCTCGTGCAGTGCCTCGTAAGGATTATCTTCTGGCGCTAGCGTCACCACCAGCGGGCAATTTTCACCACTGAGCTGCGTCTTAGCACAAATCACATACTGCTCAGGCGTATTCGGATCATTGCGATACTCAAAGCCCAGCAGTCCATCTTGCCGATAAATATCGAGCCGACCAGCAATTTCCTCGCAGCGACCTTTCGTATCCCAATCATCGCCCATCGTCCGCACCATCCTCAGCCAGGGCCGAACGTCCCTCTTACTGCGCCGATACAGCACCGTCCACACTTCCCCACCCCGCGTAGTGTCCGCTTGCAGCGCACAGTAAAAGCGGCTCTCACGATCCACAATTACCGGATCCTTCTCACGGTCCGCATACATCTGATGCCCCAACGTCAAGGCCGCGATCCCTAACCCCAAAACACTCAAAACGACTTCAGTTTTCAGTTCTATTTTCTTCATATGGTGCGACGGTTATTGCCTGCGCTAAACCCATGAGCGCTCACGATTCCATAGTATCTGACACACATCGAATCTTCTTGATTCCAGATGGCATCCCAAACGGCACATCACAGCTATGCGCTGGCTATGGCTACAAACACCTAATCGCGCTTATCGGAGGTTAGTCATAAGTTACGTTTGCTGACACCAGCAGATTATTTTTACTGACGCAAATTGCAAGCTGGTGTGTTACGGTCGTGCCTGACATCAGACATCTACCCAAAGACTGAGTGCTCAATAACCTGCTTTACTAAGTTTTTTCTAACTTTAGGAACAGGAAAAAGAGCAATTTCTCATTAAATCAATATATCAATATTGATTATTTAATTCTTAGGGCATACTTCCCTTAACAAGAGATGGTTAAGTTTTGTATACTGTCTTTTGGGCGCATTCAAATAAGTATTTGTGCTTATTGCCTGTCCGTTAGTTTCGCCTAGTTCAAGCTCCATCGGAGAAAAGTAACCGTGCCTGGCCCTGATTGTAATAAGTCATGCTAGCTCGGCCCCTTGCCTTTCACCCGCTTCATGCCGACCGCTAGACCCTTCTTTTTCGGAATGACTGCGCCTTTTGTCGCTAACGAAATTGCGTGAATTGTAATGATCGGTGAACAATTTCCGTGGCTGACGTTCCTAGTCATCTTCCCTCTACTGACCGCAATGCCTATTCCATTGCTGCCAGATGAGGACGGTAAAACCATTCGTTGGTATGCACTAGCAGCTAGCCTCGCAGAATTTGGCCTTATTCTCTATGTCTTTGCGACCCAGTACACAATGGGAACGCCTGGACTTCAACTCATTGAAGAGTTTGCCTGGATTCCCCAGTTTGGCCTGAGCTGGTCACTGGGTGTCGATGGCCTTTCCTTTCCATTAGTGGTGCTCAGCGGACTGGTAACGACACTGGCAGTCGTTGCCTCCTGGAATATCAAGCTCAAGCCACGGCTGTATTACTCCTTGATGCTGCTGATGTTCAGCGCACAGCTGGGCGTATTTTTGGCTCAAGACATGATGTTGTTTTTCATCATGTGGGAGCTGGAACTGGTGCCGGTGTACCTGCTGATCTCCATCTGGGGCGGACAGCGCAGGCAATATGCAGCCACTAAATTTATTATTTATACAGCGACCTGCTCAGTATTCATACTGGTCGCAGCACTAGCGCTGGCCTTTTCCGGCGGTAATGATTTTACCTTTAACTTCAGTGAACTGGCGGCCAAGGACTATACGCTGCCGTTCCAATTACTGTGCTACTTAGGACTGCTGATCGCCTTTGGCGCGAAGCTGCCGATTTTCCCCCTGCATACCTGGCTACCGGACGCGCACAGTGAAGCACCTGCACCCGTTTCCATGATTCTGGCGGGCGTGCTGCTGAAGATGGCAGGCTACGGCCTGATTCGCATGAATATCGAGATTCTGCCCGATGCGCACCTTTACTTTGCGCCAGTTCTTGCGTTCTTGGGTGTGATTAACATTGTGTATGCGTCGCTGACCGCGTTTGCCCAGGACAACCTGAAGCGACGGATGGCCTATTCTTCGATTGCTCACATGGGCTTCGTGTTGTTAGGCCTTGCCGCCTTCAACTCCCTGGGCATGAGCGGCGCGATGCTGCAAATGATTTCCCACGGACTAGTGGCAGCGGTACTATTCTTCCTCTCGGGTGTGGCTTACGAGCGTACACACACATTGTCCATGGGCAAAATGGGCGGACTTGCCAAGGCCATGCCTATAACATTTGCGCTGTTTACCGCTGGGGCGATGGCGTCTTTGGCGCTACCTGGCATGAGTGGCTTTATTGCTGAAATCACCGTGTTTTTGGGCATGGCAACCAGCGATGCGTACAACGTGTTCTTTAAGTCAGCTATTGTGCTGCTGGCGGCGATTGGTGTGGTGCTCTCACCGATTTATCTGCTATCGATGCTGAAGAGCATCTTTTATGGTGAACAAGGTGACGTGAAAGTGCCTATCGATAAATCCTGGGCAATTATGCCTCGGGAAGCACTTGTTGCGCTGTGCCTACTGGTGCCGATTATTGGCATTGGCCTGTATCCGAAGATGGCGATTCAAACCTACAGCGCGAAAACGGTAGAAGTGGCGGCCCAAATCCAAACAACACTGCCAGATGTGCCAGATGCTGCGCCGCTCTCTAAGGTGATGACCATGCCCGGGGCAGAACAGGTGCTCGCCCCGTCGCTGTAACCTCGTTAATCCAAAGACGTGCTTTGAGTCTTACTTAAAGCAAAAAGCTGTAGACACAAACATCAGAAAGACTTCTCTTACTTGGCCCTTACTTAAGCGGCCAGGTAAGGGATTTTTATTTTTCAGGGAAAATTTGGGTGTCCCTGCATCGTTACAATTCTCTTGCTTATAAGATGCGATGGGTTACGTTGAGCTACTGATTGTTGTATTTCCCTCACTGCCTAAGCTATGAAACTGACCAGCCTGAATGAACTCCCGGTAGAAGCGGTGTCTCACAATCCGGCGATTAAAAAGCAGGTGATGTTGCGCATGGGTGATTTGGCCCATTTAACCAACTTTTCTCAAGCACGATTTCAACCGGGGCAGGTGGCCGAAGCTCACACCCATGCGGATATGAATGAAGTGTTTTTTGTGGAGTCCGGGACGGGGAAGATTGTGATTGATGGAGAGCCCCATGACCTCTTGCCGGGTGTTTGTATCGCGGTAACAGTGGGCGAAAGTCATGAGGTGAGTAATACAGGCAATGAGGAGCTGGTGCTCACCTACTTCGGATTACGGGCATAGCGGTTTAGACGTCGTAGTTTAGACTTCGTTCTGAGCTTGGTCGCGTGCCTTCATTTGCCGCAGTCGCCACCAGCCGCCGACCATCACACCGGTTACCCCAATAGCTAGATTGAGGACGGCAACCGAGAGCGGTTCTGAGGTCTTAGCGGTGAAGGTAGAAAGGCCCCAAATCACTGACATTAATAGGGCTAATCCGCCAGCGTGGGCGATGGGGGCTCGCTGGGCAACAAGCGCCGTGAGCCAACCACTGAGGGTGGCAAAGCCCAAACTACAGATTGAGGCAAAGGCTAAAAACTGACTGGTGACTTCATGGCCTGCGCCACTGAACCAAGCTGTGTAGAGTAGCGCAACGCTTATACTCAGCGTGAGATAACCGATAACTAACGCAAGAATAGTTAGAATCATGGGATCTGGCGATCACGAACGCCTTCAAATTATAGGCCACAAGAATATTGAGTCGGCTATCTAGCAATAGAAATCTACGTAACGCTAGATTTTAGAACTTTCGACAGGCTCTTCTGATACGCTGACATCGGCTAGTGTTGCTATGGTTTGACACAAAAACGTTGGATAAAGCATTGAATTAATATGTCAAAACAAATTGCGATCACAATCGAAAACGGTGATGTGCTGACCGTTAAGGGTGATGTGCTTGCCTTAAAATATGCTGATGAATTTTACGGAGCCGATGAAGCCGTGGCTCAGGCGTTGAAGCAGGAAGGAACTGATATAAGCAAAAAAATGCCAGGCCTTGGGCTGGCGGCCTGCTTTGATGTCGGTTCAGCTCTCGGTGTTAATCGCGTTTTGTTTGTTGGAGTTGGTAATCTCTATCGTTTTGAGTATGAGAGCATTAAAGCGTTTGCAAAAAAGGTTTTGCTCTCCTTGATGGAATTAGCCCCTGCAACCCACCGCCTTGTAATGACTCTTCATGGTGTTGGTTATGGTTTGGATGAAGTAGAAGTTTTAGCCTCGGAAATTGCTGGATTTTCAAAGGCTATTTCAGCGGGGCAATACCCAGAAAGCCTAGAAACCATCGTGATCGCTGAACGGAATACGGCAAGGGTTCATCGCTTAAAAAGTGTTCTTTCTGAGCTTTTGCCAAAGGGTGGAATTCCAGCACCCACTGTTACGCGATCACCAGAGAAGAGTATATATATTTCCGGAGGTAATCATAATGCAACTATTATTTCCGGCAATCAAAATGTTATTTCCGGCAATCATAATAATGTAACTTTCGCTGGAGTGACGGATAAAGAGCTAGATATCGCTGACTACGACGCTAGCCGCAAAAAACACATTTTTGTAGCGATGCCGTTTGCTCAGGATATGGAAGATGTCTATCACTACGGCATTCAAGGTGCAGTGAGATCCGCTGGATTTATCTGTGAACGAGCTGATCAGTCTGTTTTTACAGGCGATATTATGGATTGGGTAAAACAGCGAATTGAATCGGCAACGCTGATAATTGCAGACTTAACTGGGGCCAATCCAAATGTCTATTTGGAAGTTGGTTATGCCTGGGGGCGAGAGCGTCCTACGGTTTTGGTCATCAATAGCGCAGAAGACCTCAAGTTCGATGTGCGCGGACAAAGATGTATTCCATATACAAGTATTCGGAATTTAGAAGAACAACTGGGAAAAGAATTAAAGCAGCTTCAACTTTCCCCATAAAAAACAAGCTCAATTGAAGCCTGTAGAGCACAGAACAGAGCATTTGCCACAGTACATTTTTGATATATCCAGAAAAAAGTCTTGAAACTATGTCTCGCATTTTCATCTCCTATCGCCGTGAGGATTCTGCTGGGGAAGCAGGCCGGATTTACGACTACTTGGAACGTAAGTTTGGACAAGAGGCGATTTTTAAGGATGTAGAGGTTATCGCCTTTGGTGATAATTTCCGAGATCGCATTCACGAAGCTGTGGGCCAGTGCCAAATTTTGCTGGCTATCATTGGACAGCGCTGGCTACAGGTTAAGGATGCCGATGGTCAGCGTCGGTTAAACAATCCAGCGGATTGGGTCAGGTTAGAAATTGAAATGGCCTTGAACCGAAATGTGCGAGTCATTCCGATTTTGTTAGACGGAGTGGACATGCCGGCTATACAGGATTTACCAACATCTTTGCAGCCGCTTTGCTACCGAAATGCCGCTCGCGTTCGCCATGATCCTGATTTTCGAAAGGATATCGAACGCGTAATCAGGGTAATTGAACAACATTCAACAGAGCAACCGGAAGCAGAACAGGCAGCGAAACAATTATTTAATAGCGCACTTGTCAAATCTAATTTAGGCAACAAACGAGGGGCAATTGAGGACTTTGACAAAGCCATTCAGCTTGCCCCTGGCTATGCACTTGCCTACAACGGTCGTGGGATCTTCAAATATGAGTTAGGCGATAGTCAGGGTGCAATCGTTGACTATAACAAAGCCATTCAGCTTAAACCTGACGATGCAATTACCTACTACAATCGCGGGAATAGCAAAATTTCCTTAGGCGATAATCAGGGTGCAATCATCGACTATAACAAGGCCATTCAGCTTAAACCTGACTATGTACTTGCCTACACCGGTCGCGGTTTTGTCAAAGATAACTTAGGAGACAAACAGGGTGCAATCGTTGACTATAACAAAGCCATTCAGCTTAAACCTGACTATGCACTTGCCTACAACAATCGCGGCTCTGTCAAAAATAAATTAGGCGACCAGCAGGGCGCTATTGCTGACTATGACACAGCCATTCAACTTAAACCTGGCTATGCACTTGCTTACAATGGTCGCGGGAATGCCAAATCTGACTTAGGCGACAAGCAGGGCGCGATCGCCGCCTATAAAAAGGCGATTCATTTAGCGCAGCAACAAGGAAACACTGCCATTTACAATGCAGCACAAAGCAATCTAAAACTCATCAGCTAACTCTCGTCGTAGCTAACTATCAGCCGTCGTCACGGTGTTATTCAGGGCATTAACCTGAGCTGCATCAGACTGAGCATTTTCTCGAGTACTGAGCTGCCAATAGCGTAGCCAGCCACCAATCATTGATCCGCTGATGGCGATCGCAACATTCAACACATGCACAAAGGCCGGTTCATAGGAGCCAAACAGTAGACTAGGCAGCAGATAGGACAGCGTTAGCATGAACGCAAAAAGAGTCGCATGCACCACGGGCTTACGCCCTGCCACGAGTCCGACCACATAAGCCGCGATCGCAGTAAACACAACACCGCAAATGGCGGCAAATGCTAAAAACTGAGGGGTTAGGGTGTGCCCTTCACCATGGAGCCAAGCCAAGTAGAGAAAGGCGGTACTAAAAATGACCAAAAGATACCCAACACCAAGGCCCAGCATCGTCAGGGCAATGCGGCGAAATTTTGGATAAAATTCACCCTTGCTATCAGAGGATGTGTCTGAAGATGCGGCTGGGCTGCTCATGGGGATGCATCGAATGTGACGAAACGTTGATTCAGAATGCCCAAATGCCCTGTGAGACATATCAAGTTAAGTTGCTTCCCCACCTTTGCCAGGAATTTCTCCTTAAAAAAAGCTCTCAGAATACCTGAAAGAAAGACGTGCTAGCTTTTTTAAGGAACTTGCTAAACAACTAAGTATGGCTTTCATCACAATTGAGATTCAAGATCACCAGCTACAAAAGTTGCAGTTGCTTGCAAAGTCCCATGGTTTATCGCAAGAAGAGTTGCTGCGTGCAAGCGTAGATGCCTGGCTAAACTCACCAAAGGCTGAATTCACCCAGGCGGCTGATTACATCATGGACAAAAATGCTGAGCTTTACCGCCGTTTAGCGTGATGCCGCTACGCGCACGCTCTAGTGCACTCTGTTTTGAGTAAGAACGCTTGCATCTCACCGCGTCCTTTTATCTGTAAGTAACCGCGTTCTTCAAATTCGTAGGTGTCTTTAAGCTGAAGATACGTGTCTTCGCTCACCTGAATGCGATTCACAAGACCATGAGATTCCATGCGGCTGGCGATATTCACCGCATCACCCCAAAGATCGTAAGAGAACTTTTTGGTACCGATGACGCCCGCCACAACAGGACCGGTATTAATGCCAATGCGTAAACATAGCTGATGGGTTTCGCTCATCGCATAGCCCTGGGCAAATTCCATCATTTCAATGGCCATAGCCATCACCTCATGGGCGTGGTTCTTATCGGGGCTAGGCACACCGCCTACAACCATGTAGGCATCGCCAATGGTTTTAATTTTTTCCAAGTTATGGCGTTCAGCGATCGCATCAAAGGCCGAAAAAATATCATTTAGCTGACACACCAGTGCCGTAGGGCCGGTTTCAGCGGCAATTTTGGTGAAGTTTACGATGTCGGCAAACAGAATCGTGGCCGTGTCAAAGCGGTTGGCGATCGCACCTTTGTTACTTTCATTGTCCTTAAGCCGGGCCGCGATCGCCTCCGGCAAAATATTCAGCAATAGCCGGTCGGCCTTGGCTTGCTCCACGCGCAGGTCAGCTTCGGCTCGGGTGCGATCGCAAATCTCCTTTTGAATCTTTTCAAACATGGTCTGAAAAGCAATAGACACCTCGCCCAATTCATTCGGCGCAATTCGCTTTAAGCTCTCAAACTCAGGCGTGTCGCCTTGGGCAATAGAGTCTCCAAAGCTCGCCAAATCCCCTTTTAGCAGGAGCAAAGGCCGAATCACAATGTGCTGAAGCACCAGTAGCGTTACCCAGGTGACAAAGGCAGAAATAATCACCACCAATCCAACGACACCCAGCACATAGAGCCGCATACTACGTTGCACAGCGGTGGCATCGTGACGAATAGCCAAAATGTAGGGTGAATTGTCGCTGGGCCAAGCCACGTCGTAGCGTTTGCCATCCCCTGTGCGCTGGTGAATGGCGGACTTTTCAACGGCATTAGAGGCCATTTTAAAGTGCCAAAAGGGATGGCCGGGCGGGTTTGTCAGGATAGCCGGACTAAAGTCGGGGGATTCGCCCACACTGTCTAGCTGTTGACCATCGCCGTTATAAATGGCTACCCCTTTAATGAGTGAGTTTTCAGTGAGCCGAACCTGGTTTAGCAGCATTTTGTCGGGCATATCGCCCATAATTTCGGCTCTTACAGTGGTTAGTACTTCTTGGGAAACCGTTTCGAGCTTGTGCAGCTGTTCTGCCTGCCTACGCCCATAGGAAGGCACAAACAAAATGCTCTCGATCGTGACAATCCCTAAAAATACCCACGTGCTAATTTGCCGGGAGAGCCTTGACTGCAAAAGCCCGCCAGCACTGTTTTGTCGTTTAGGAAAGAAAAGCTTAACCATGGGCTTAGAGTGCCCGTTAGGGGTTATTCTTTCCCTATAAGAAGCGTCTACGGCGAAGCGCAATGGTTACTGACCAAGCAGCCGTTTGCTGCCGTGGGCATATTGATAAGCCCCCTTTTTCACCTTTTTTTCATGGCTATTCCATTTGACCCGGCTATTCACCTGAATAGGGACGAGTCAGAATTCAAGCAATTTAGAAGTATTGTGCAGCGTCTGAATGAGAAGGTTCAGCGCGATCATGTGGTGCAAAGTACAACCCAAGACCTCAGAAACAGTCTTGAGGTAGATCGGGTTGTTCTCTATTACTTCTATAAAGAATGGGAGGGGCAAGTCACCTTTGAAGCCTTGAGTGATGACAAGTATTCAATTGCAGGCTCGACAGGGCCTGATCAATGTTTTAACGGTGAATATGCGGCGCTGTATTTGGATGGGCGAGTAAGTGCGATCGCTAATATTGAGACTGCAGAAATTGCGCCTTGCCACCACGATTTTTTACATCACATTCATGTGCAGGCCAACTTGGTAGCACCAACATTAGTAGAAAAGGACGGCTCAGAGCCCCCTGAAAAAGAACGACCTGAGAAAGAACATCCTGAAAAAAAACTCTGGGGACTGCTGGTGGCCCACCATTGCCAGGCGCCGAGGGAGTGGTCAGCAGCGGATATTAGCCAAATGAAAGCAGGGGCTTCCCGCTTGGCAACCGCCTCAGCACTTCAGCGCTAGCTGGGTCATGGCTAGTTAAGTCACAGCTAGCTGGGTCACGACCAACTGGAAAGGATTGATACCCCGCGTCAGTAAATTCTTTTCCTAATCTTCTTGAAACCATTTGGCATCCCGCCACTATCATTTAGAGAAAATTTGATGAGAAGTGGTGGGTAAGTTTTGAAAAATAGGTTCCTTGGATTTGGACTGCTGGCCCTAACCGCAGGGCTTCTCCCATCCGCACTCTTCCCCACAACGGTTAAGGCAGCGAGCCTATCCTTTGGAGAACCCTCTGCGATCGCTCTTTTTAGGGGGGCAGGGGGGTTGTTAGGATCTGCGGCCAGCAACGCAGGCACCACCGGAATCAATAATCTGGCGAGTCGAATTAATCGTGACCTGGCTGATTACGCTTTAACAACGCGGGTCTTTACACCGTATGAAGGCACGGTTTTGAACTTCAATGAGGTGGGCAGCACCCAAGGAACAGATTTTTTCAATCAGCTCGATGATGGGACAGCCTTGGGGACTATCGGCTACAGCGCTGGCGGCATCTCAGCGATTCGCACCGCGAAAAACACCGCGCCTAAACCGATTGATCTCCTCGTACAAATCGATTCTTTTGAGCCGCTAACGGGCGTGAGTAACGAAGATGAAGTACTCCCCGACAACGTACGCAAGGGCATTAACTATTACCAGGAGCGCAATCGATTTAACGTCTTTCGCCCTGGCTTTACACCGACTGACTTACAGGGGGCGACGAACGTTCGGGGGTCTGAAAATATCAACGTTGAAGAACGATTTGGGAATCGCAACATCACCCACCGCAACATCATCAATAATCCAAGCGTGCAAGCGAGCATCGTCGAGGACATTAAAAACAACTTGCTGGGCGATCGCACCTTCGATCGAGCCGGAAAGCTGCGCTTAGGTGATGGGGCTAGCACGACCAATAACATCCTAAGGTTGACGCCCCGAAACAACGCCGCAGCTGAAGTCAGGCTGGCTGATTCGCTGGCCTCTAACAGTTCTTTCCAGTCCAAGGTAACTTTTCGGCTACCGTTTGAAACCATTGCAGAGGGTCTCTCCCTATGGATCGGGCCAGAGGATGGCCCCAGTGCTCAGAACCTGACCCTACAGTTCGATCCGATATTGCCTGGAGAAAGCATACAGGGAAACAAGATACGGTTGCTCACCCCAGGGAAAGACAACGATACTAAAAACGCACCTTTTTCATTCAATGACTCAGCCCCGATTACGGCTTGGGTTGAGTATGACAGTGAGACGAATCAATATTCGGTGTTCTTCAACAACACCGACAATAAACCGGACAATCCCTTTTTCACCCGAACGATTGATTTGGCTGCGCTGGGCGATCGCACCTATTTTGGCTTTAGCGCTGCGGGCAGTAATGACGGCCAATACGCTGACCTGCTCAGCTTTCTGATTGAGACTCCCGAGTCCTTTTCTAGCAGCTTAACGGCAAACTTGATTGAAGCCGATGAGGTGACAAAAACGGCGATTCTGGAAGGCTCTGCAATAGCACCGTCACAACTAGCGCTTGCCAGCGCTGAACAAGAATATGCCACCCTTACTCCATCTTTCCTATCGTCTTCTGACGTTAGCGCCGTGGCGACGCCGGAGCCTGGCCTGTTGGTGGGGCTAGGACTCTTCAGTGGTGGGCTTTTGCTCGTAAAGTGTAAAAAGAACGCCTAAAAAGAACGCCTTAAAAAGCATAAAAAAAGAGACCTCAAAAGAAGAGGCCTCTGGCCCCTAACGCTATCGTCCAAACCTGGACGACCTAAATCAGGGCACTCTAAACCGGAGCGCTGGCATTCAGGTCACTGGATTTCATTAACGCTTTCCACTCCGATTCACCGAGATGCTGACAGCGACGACCGAGGAGCAGACTCAGGGTAGAGATTACGGTGAGGTGCGTTGCGATTGCCATGGCTATTCCCGGGCTAGTAACAGAATTGGGTATCAAAGTTACTTGCGGAATCACTGTGGTCAGCCAAAGATGGTGGAGTAGCGCTGAGTCGTCGCTAACCCCTAGCATTCCTAGCATCACAGGCCACCCTACAAGCATCGCAGCAGCGGCAGCAAAGGCAACCCAGCCCCAGTGCAACAAATTCGATAGGGCAATCCACTGCACGACCAGCGCGCACACCATCAGCACAGCCGCACACACAAACCACACCAGGGACACCTCTAAGGGATCTACCCCTGAGCCAAGCGACGAGCTAACCCCAAGCCCCAACAATAGAACACCCGCTATAATCCCCAGGTTTATCCCATAGGCAAGGACTGACGGGCTGCCGTCATGGTGCATCAAATGAGCGAGCAGGCTCCGCTGACGACGAAGCGATCTAGGGGTTTGTCGCTGAGTGGACGACTGGGATGAAACGTGAGGTTGTTGATGACGATACCGCGCCCAATCCAACACCCTTTGCTTGGCAGGCAACAGCAAAAACATCAGCAAAACGCCCCAAATCATCATGGAAATGGGATAGCTCCAAAACTCCTCCATGTTTCCCGCCCATTGGTTCTTGCCACCGGAGAGTTGTTGCATATTAAAGCCCAACATGAGCACCGACAAACACAACGTCACACCATAGCTCTGCCCTTTGCCCAAGGTCGTTTTGGCAGGCGTCTTGAATTTGCGCTCCAGTACCACCCAAAACCACAGCCCCAACATCAGGGTATTGGCCAGGGCAAACGTGCCGTACCAAGCGCTATGGCTACCCACCGGTAAAAAGAACCAGCCCAAATCACGAAAGCCATGCAAGTAGTCGCCGCTGCCAAAGGGCCAGGTACTGGTAGAGCTCAGCCCTTGAACTTCCCAGTAGGATAAGATGTGCAGCGGGTTAAAGAGTCGAAACCAATCGAGGGTAAAGTCTTCTTGATGGATATTCCAGCTTAACAGTAATAAACCCGCGCTCAGGCCAGACATCAGCCAGGGCTGAAAGCCTTTTAGCCCCTTAGCAAGGAGCGTAAACCAGAGTGAGGCAGTGTAAAAGCAAAATGCGATCGCCCCCAACAGCCCATAGAAGGATGATAAAAGTCCCACAGGATACTGACTCAGCAGCCCCGTTGCCAGGTGCAGTGGCACCATCGCCCCAACGCCCAAATACAGCAGTATGGGAACCCCGAGCAACTTCCCAATCAGCATACGCCGCGTTGACAGCGGGCTCATGCGTAAAAAGTTCAGCGTACCGCGCCGCGATTCTTTAGAGAGATCCGCCGCGAGTAGATAAACACCGCCCACAATCAGCGCCCATACCATCACGAAGCTGACGTCACGAAAAACATCGGCCCACACAAAAGGCCAATTAATTAACGGAAAATTATCGGGTCCTAACTGACACGATAGGTTGTCGCTAACTTGCCGCACACAATAGGTGGTGCTGCTGAACTTATCGAGCGGCAACTGGGTAAAGCGTTGGCCTAACAGCAGCCCTTGCACCACCAGGGAGAGAATCCCCGTGAACAACAGATTTCGCCAGCGCAACCGCCCTTGCCATTCACGCAACAGCTGGGGATTATGCTGGCCTACTTTATCGAAGGCTATTTCGGAAAATTTCGTAAACAATTTGGTGGGCATCATGACACCTGCTTATGGTCTAAGTGCTTAAGGAAAATGGTTTCAAGGTCTTCGCGGGTATGGTGAAATTGGCGGATGGGTAGGCCTGCGGAGATGAGCGATCGCAACAACGCCCCGGCAGCCTCTTCATCACCGGTAAAATCCACACAAATCTCTTGCTCAGACACTTGGGTTTGAGAAACGACGTACGCATGATCACTAAGGGCCTCGGAGAGGGCCTTACCCTCCCCCAAGGTGGCCACAAAAATTTGCTGATGGCTCAGCCGGTCATACAGTTCAGCCAGGGGCGCACTTTCTACCAAGTAGCCCAGCTCCATAATGCCGATGGTGCTACAAAAGTCCGCCAGGTCGCTGAGCACATGGGAAGAGATAAAAATTGTCATGCCGCCCTGCTGGAGCGTTTTAATAATGTCGCGAAATTCCATGCGGGCGACCGGATCTAGGCCCGAGACCGGCTCATCTAACACCAAAATTGAAGGCTGGTGAATAATCGCACGGGCCAACCCCAGGCGCTGCTTCATACCCCGCGAAAGTTCTGTTGTCCGGCTACGGCGCTTGCTATCCAGATTCACCAGTTCGAGAATGTCGTACAGGCGACTGTTACGATGCTTGGGGGCAATGCCGTAGAGTCGAGCGAAGTAGTCGAGATATTGCCAAACGGTGAGGTCATCGTAGAGCGGATAGTCATCGGGTAAAAAGCCGATGCAGCGCTGAAGATGGGGCTGGTTTTGATCTTGCCGGAAGGGTTCGCCCTCAATCAGAATTTCGCCGAGGGTGGGCGTTTCTGCACCGACCAGCATGGACATTAGCGTGGTTTTACCGGCACCGTTGGGACCAATGAGCCCATACACTTCGCCGGAAAAGAGATCGAAGTGAACATCATTGACGGCTGTTTTTCGTTGGAAGCGCTTGGTGAGGTTGCGGACGGAGAGGGTGGGTGTGCGAGCCTTATGCAGAGGGCTCGAAAGGGTGCCGAGTGGAGAAGTCCGTGAATGATGTGAAGTCCGTGAATGTGAAGTCAGGCGTGATGTGACCATAAGTTTAGGAACGAATGCTCGCCTGGGCCGAATTGCCCAGGACCGTTATTCGCAGCTTCACGGTTGCTCTCACTGATTCCGGGAATAAAGATCTACATTTCTCAATATGGCGTTAGTCTAGGCAAGAGTTTCCGCTATTACCCGCCTTGCCATGACCAACGGTATGCCAGAGTCGCGCCTGACACCGGATGAGCTACTGACTGAAATTTACAGTGCCTTCGAGCCTTTTCTGCCGCCGCCGGAAGGGACCTATGTGGACTGTTCGGAGGTGCGGGGGCGTTGGGACGTGGTGCGAAAGCTGGGCAATCAGATTACGCGCTCAAAGGTGCCGACTTGTCAGCTGTATAGCGGGCATCGTGGAGTGGGGAAAACGGCTGAGCTGCTGAAGCTAAAGACACACCTGGAAGGTAAACACTATAAGGTGGTGTATTTTGCGGCAGAGGAGGATATCGAGACGCAGGATGCGGCTTATGCGGACATTTTATTTGCCTGCACCAAGAACCTGGTGCAGGAGATCAGGCTCAAGGGTAAGAATCCGCTGGTGGAGTGGATGCGCGATCGCTGGCAGTTGCTAAATGATTTGGCGGCAACCAAGATAGAGTTTGATAGCCTGAGCCTTGAGCAGAAGATTAGCCAATTTTCTAAAATTACGGCGAAGGTGCGAGCGGTGCCGGATAGTCGCCGTGAGCCAAGAAAACGGCTGAATGACAGCACACCTTCACTCATCGTGGCGCTGAATAGCTTTATAGACGAGGCTAAAAAGCAGCTGATAAAGGACGCCCAAGCGCAGCAATTGCCTGAGTCCAAAGGCATTGTGATTATTGTGGATAATTTGGACCGGATTGCTGAAAACAATATTGACGGGCTGAACAACCACGATGAAATTTATCTCAATCGCAGCGAGCTGATGCGGGGGCTGAACTGCCACCTGATATATACCGCCGCGCCGATTCAGATGATTTATTCGCCTCGGGTGACGCAGCTAGAGGACAACTATGGCAAGCCAGATGTGTTGCCGTTGGTAATGGTGAGGGATATCTCTGGGGGTGCGAATGCGCAGGGGTTGAGTAAGTTTAAGGAATTGATTTGTCGGCGGTTGATGCGGATTGACCCGCAGCTCCCGGACTATTTGGATACGTATGTATTCGACTCGGTGGCGACTCGGCAACGGCTGTGCTTTATGAGTGGTGGGCATATGCGGGTACTGATGCAGCTGTTGCAAAAGTCGATGGATCAAATCGATGAATTGCCGATTACGGCAGAAGCTGCACAGATCGCGATTCAAGAGCAGCGGGATACTTATCGCACGGGGATTAGTAAGGAGCGGTGGGAGCTGTTTGCGCGTGCCCATCTCAGCAAGCAAATAGAGAATGACGAGGACACGCTGCTGCTATTGCTGAATCGCTGCCTGACGGAGTATCGCTATTATGATGAGGGTATGGAGCTGAAGCAGTGGTGTGATGTGCATCCTTTGTTGGAGGGGTTTGAGCAGTTCAAGGCGGCGTTGGCAGAATTGAGGGATGAGCAGGAGAAGTGAGCAGGAGAACTGGGCAGGCGATTGAGGGGAATGGGTAAGGCGTAATGGGCGATCTCACTACAGAACAGTCGTGGTTAGCGCAAGAGCCGCTAGCGACTGATTTGTATTCGCCTGCGTCGGATGAGGTGCAAGCTGCTGCCCGTGCCAAAATAGACGATCCGGAAATGCTGTATTTGTCATTGGTGAGGGCATTGCGGCGGCGAAAGGGGTTTGGCATTCTTTTTTTGCAGTGTACGCCTGCGAAGGGGCAAGAGATTTTTGCTCGATTAGAGAAAGATTTGCACAAAAAGCGAATCGGGCGGCTGACGCTAACAGAGCCGATTGGGAACTTGTTTACGCTGGTGCGAGATCAAGAAGACATTGACAAGATAAATGTGTTGTTCATTGAGGGCATTGATAAGTCGTTAGCGCCTTATATCAAGTCTGAAACGGGTCGGAATGACTATTACAAGCTAGAAGTGCTGCCGCCGGTATTGGCGAATGTCAATCGACTGCGCGAAAACTTTCGAGAGCAATTTCCTCACCTGTGCTTTGTACTCGTGGTGCCGCCTTTTGCGCTGAAGTACTTTATGCATCGGGCGATTGATTTTTTCTCTTGGCATTCTGGCATTTGGCGATTTGCGCCGGAGCATGAACATCTGACACAGGAGACGGCAAAGGCGCTTGATGGTAAATATGCTGAGTATGCAGCGCTTTCTGACGCAGAGAGAAATCAGAAAATTGTAGCGTTGCAGAATTTGATTGACGTGCCGAATCAGTCAGATGAGCGACGATCACAACTATATACAGAGCAAAGTTCGATATTCATCGCGGCACAAGAGTTTGATGTGGCTTTGCGCTGCTGTCAGGAAGCCATTAACCTTTCGGCTGATAATGACGACGCTTGGTATGCACAAGGCTTTGCACTAGATGAACTAGGCCGCTATGAGGACGCGATTGCTGCCTATGATAAAGCTCTTGACATCAAACCTAACGACCATGAAGCCCTCAACAACAAGGGCATTGCACTCGGTAATCTAGGCCGCTATGAGGACGCGATCGCGGCCTATGAAAAGGCGCTAGTCATCAAACCTGACAAACACGAAGCGCTCTACAACAAAGGCAATGCACTCGGTAATCTGGGTCGCTATGAGGACGCGATCGCCACATATAACAAAGCGCTAGTCATCAAACCTGACTATCAAGACGCATTCGAGAACAAAGGGCTAGC
>JBCDAG010000046.1:0-26026 GCA_039186165.1 Cyanobacteria bacterium P01_F01_bin.53 | reverse complement strand
TGCCCCTTTGAGGGGCTAACAGAATATAAGCCTCCGGCTTTGCCGGAGGTCGCTTAACTACTAAGTTTTTGGCCGGTCAGTTTTGGGTGATTTTAGTCCTGACGGTTTTAATAGCAGCGCATTTTTAGCGTCTATTTGGAGGGTGATATGAGTGTTCGTTGAGCCGTCCTTTCCTTTTGTGAACACCAGCGATAGAGTTGGGTTAATTCTGTCTAACTTCTATTGAAAAGATTGCTATGACAACTTCGGTAACTGCTGTTGAAAGCCTGACTGCTGAAACGGATGAAACAGGTGAAAAATCCTTTGAGACAAGCTACGTGGAAGTGATTGAAACGGTCATTGCTAGCTTGGAACAAGAGGGCTCGGCCATGGTTAACCACTCAGAGAGTGGCCATCTGTGGAAGTTTAAGTACGGCTCTGTGGAAGTATTTGTGCAGTTATCGGGTGAAACCGATGACGATACGCTGACGACGTGGTCTCCTGTGCATAAGCTGCCGGTACAAAATGAAGCAGACATGATGCGCCACTTGCTACAGCTCAATTGCGGAGCAACCTTTGAGGCCTCCTTTGGTTTGATTGATCAGAGTGTGGTGGTGTTTGCTACGCGTACGCTACAAGATATCAACGCCAGTGAAATTTCTCGGCTGATGACGATTGTGGCGTCTATTGCCGATGAGAATGATGACGTACTCGTAAGGGACTATCCTTCCGCTTAAAAAATGACCCAACTACCTTGGTTTGCCGACTTACTGCCAGTAATCTCAATACTTTTACTGGCACTTGTCAAGGTTGGTTTTTTGATTTGGGTCTTTGTTAGAACTCAAAAAATATCTGCTATTAGCTACGCCGTTTATGTGGTTTTGGCTGGCTTTGGCAATTTTCTGGTACCTGTTCTACTGTTTCAATCCGCGACGGCTGACAATGTACGGTTGTTTCACATCATGCGGTCTGTAT
Source organism: Cyanobacteria bacterium P01_F01_bin.53 (assembly GCA_039186165.1). Taxonomy (GTDB): domain Bacteria; phylum Cyanobacteriota; class Cyanobacteriia; order Phormidesmidales; family Phormidesmidaceae; genus Phormidesmis. The sequence continues at coordinate 25,072 of JBCDAG010000046.1, read as the reverse complement.
ACGGATCCTTCAGCGCCTTGGTCGAGACGGTTTTGTTTATTTGGCTGGTGCGATCGCTCCTAAGAAGCCCCCGCCCTGATCCGTTATCTTGATACGTCACCTTCCTATGACGCATGATTCTTGGCGGTTCATGCCTGTGTATGAAGGCACGGGCGCTGAGCAAATGGCAATTGATAACTGGTTGCTCGATCAGCACGTAAAAGGCTTACAGCCACCGATGCTACGGTTTTATACGTGGCGATCGCCCACCCTTTCTTTGGGGTATCACCAGCGCCAGTTTCCAGAGGCCTGGAAGATGCTGCAATGGCAAGGTCAACCGATTGATTTGGTGCGTAGGCCCACTGGCGGGCGAGCTGTCCTCCACCAGGGTGATCTGACCTATGCTTTGATTCTCTCGGGACTGAAAGGTTCACGCCGAGAGATATACCGGCAGCTCTGCCAATTTTTGATTGAAGGTTTTAATAGTCTGGGGGTTTCGCTCTCGTTTGGTGAAGCAGGACGGGGCTACATTCACAATCCCAATTGTTTTGGGACGGCCACTGCTGCTGATCTGGTGATGGATGACGGCTACAAGCTGATTGGTAGCGCCCAAGTCTATCGAGAGGGCTGCGTGCTACAGCACGGCTCTATTCGTTTGCAGCCTGATACTGAGCTATTTGAAAAAGTATTTGGCGAAGTGCTATCGCCCCCTCGTCTGCCTGCTTCGTTGTTCGGCTCAGAGGTAGGCCCAGAAGTAGCTCCAGAGGCCATGACCAGTGGCATTCGTTGTATTGCAGATTCACTCTTGAAGGCCGCAGGGGCCAGTTTTGAGCATAGGTTTGCCCAGCAACCCCTGACCTTGTCAGAAGTGCAAGATGCTTTGAGCACTTATCAGATAGCCCTTGAACGCGGTTCGAAGTAATGCACGGTTCGAGCCTGGCTAAGAAGCTTTTGCCCGCCTCGACCAACTCTCGAGGCGGGCAAAAGCTTCTTAGAATGCAGGTCGTGATGATGTTATCCCTGCTTATTGGGGTTGGCAGACTGGACCTTAGACTGGGCTTTAATTTGCGGCTTGTTCAGCGGTTTGTTCATTGGCGGCTTGCTTAATCGAATCGGCGATCGTGCCTAACTGCAATCCAGAGGGGTAAGCGTTTTCTTCCTTAATTTTCTGAATAATCGTTTCAGAAATGGGGAAGTTGAGCTGCTTAGCCAGCGCCCTGACAATCTCTCCGCGATCGATTGTGCCAGCCACAGCATCGGCAGGGGTTAGGACGGTCAGGTTTTCTATGGTCTGATTTTCCATCAGGGTGATGGCCTCTGTGAGAGGCGTGTCTTCACTGACGTGGGGAATCTCTAGTAGCGGGCGAGCAATGCTGTGGAGATCTCGGGTTTCCCATTCGCTGCGTTCTACCTGACGCAAGCCTTCTAAAGAAACGCTGCCGCGATAGCGCCCATCCGAGGAGGCAAAGTACACAGGGAGGTCTTTTTTATCTTGTAGGAGGCATTCATCTGCGAACGCTCTTAAAGACATGTTGGCATCGAGGACGCGGAAGTTGCGGATAGTAGCATCGGAGACTTTGAGCTTGGCAAGACCTTCTTGGAGGTCATTCATGCGGTTGTATCCGCTGGCATTGCGCAGGATAAACAAACCGATGAGGCCAGGCCAGAGCATGTCGAGGCTGCCGGTTGTGAAAAAGGCGAGGGCACTGAGTGCGATCGCGCCCCAGCCAAAAACTTGACCTGACTTCGCCGCCCAACGAACCCCTTGGGTACGACTGTTCGTTGCTTTCCAGACAGCGGCTTTAAAGATTTGTCCGCCATCTAATGGCAGGCCAGGAATGAGGTTAAAGAGGGCGAGCACAAGGTTGGTGGTGGCGACGCTGCCGATGACGCCGGTGGCGATGGGGGGTAAGCCCGACACTTGGTTGAGAGCAGAGAGGGCGAAAAAGAGGAAAAAGCTGACAGCAGGGCCTGCGATCGCGACCTGAAAAGCCTCACCGGGCGTATTCGATTCGCGCTCGATAGAAGCAATCCCGCCGAACAAAAACAGCTTGATAGAATTCACGGTGATGCCCTGGGCGCGGGCGACGAGGCTATGGCCTAGCTCGTGTGCCAACACCGAGGCAAACAGGAGCAGCGCCAGTAAAAAGCCTGCCACGTAGGCCCCAACAGGACCGACGAGAGCCGCCCACCGAGGGTCGCTACCCTGCAAAAAGGTGATCAGCACCACAATAAAAAACCATGAATTGTCTATAAATAGCGGGATGTTAAAGAGGGAGCCCACTCGCCAACCAGTTTGCATAAGCGATATCCTTCGTTGCCAATGATGGCCTGCGGTTATTAAGTATTTGCTCAACCTATTGGTTGAAGTGTTTTTGCTCAACCTATCGGTTGAAGTGTCGTTGCTCAACCCGTTGAATAGGTTGAATATGCCTCTATTGTACCGATTCTGCTGATTCGAGAGGGTGGGCGGCGGTTGTGGATAACCGGCTATGCTGATATTGCCAGCAAGGGAACGCCAGCAAGGGAAAGTGAAGGACGATGCTTCAGGTGAAAATTTGTGGGATTAAGCGTGTGGAGCAGGGGCGTGCGATCGCTGATCTGGGGGCAACGGCGCTGGGCTATATCTGTGTGGAAAAATCACCCCGCTATATTCAGCCTGCGGCGATCGCACCCATTACGGCTGCTACCCCAGATGTTCAGCACTTTGGTGTGTTTGCCAACGCGCCCCTCTCTGAAGTGATTATCACAACCAAAACAGCTGGCCTCACGGTTGTTCAGCTCCACGGTGACGAAACCCCTGCGACCTGTCAGCTCTTGCGTGATGCGTTATCGCACTCTGACTTGCCGAAAGTAAAGCTAGTCAAAGCATTTAGAGTTCGCAGCGCTGAAGACTTAGCGTCAACCCTGCGATACGAACCCTATGTAGACATGCTCTTGCTAGATGCCTATCACCCTGACCAATTAGGCGGTACGGGTAAAACGCTAGACTGGCCAACGCTAAAAGCCTTTTCTCCCAATAGGCCTTGGTTTTTGGCCGGTGGTCTTACGCCAGATAATATTGCAGCTGCCCTATCTCAACTCTCCCCAAATGGAATCGACCTCTCTAGTGGTGTAGAGAGGTCGCCGGGAGATAAGGACTTAGACAAAGTCCGTCAGTTGTTTGAGCACATCAGACTAGTTGAGCAAAGCCAAATAGCCTGATGGCAAGACATACCGATTTCTCAGGTTGCCTCACTATCTCGATGTCGCTTTACCACTAAGGTCTTAACACTCAGTCCTTAGCATTCAGGCTTTTTGGCTACCCAATACTTACTCATAAAGTGGGTGGACGTTTTCACATCCGTAAAGCCCGCTGCTTCTAACCGAGCAATCAAATCGTCCTCAATGTAGTGGCGATAGTAAGGCTCGTGGAACATCGCTGGGAAATTTTCCATAAGAGGGGCAAAATCTGGAATGTCTACGGATTGTATAGAGTCGCAGATGACAAATACGCCGCCCGGCTTAGTGACGCGGAACGCTTCGTTGATCACATTTTGACGCGCCTCGGCAGGTAACTCATGGAAGAGGAATGTGCTGGTGGTCGCCTCAAAGAACTGATCTACAAAGGGGAGTTCTTCACCGTTGGCCTGCATCAGCTGAGCTGGAATGTTGCCTTTGTTGCTCGCGAGGTTTTCGTTCGCTTTGCGAATGTAGGCAGGGGATAGATCTACTCCGTACAGCGCTGCTTCAGGCATGGCATGGTTTATGAGTTTCAGACTGTTCCCTGTGCCGCAGGCGATATCGAGTATTTTGATGGGCTGGGGGGTGGCTCCGACGGTGATGGGCATTTGGCTGACGTGTTGCTTGAGCGGTGCCAAAATGCGACGGCGCATGGGCGCGGCATTGCCATTGAAGAGGACTTCTACCTGTAAGTCGTACATGTTGGCCGAGGCCGCACTCAGGTAGCCGTCGGTTTGATGGTGGAAATTTTGGACGTAGTAGGCAGGGTAGCCGTCGGTGTTGATGTCGTCACCAAATTCTTGGTGGCGCTTGTTGTTGGCGCGGTCCCAAATTTTGGGGAGGTCTGCCCAGAGTTCGGGATAGTAGCGGAAAAAATCATCCCAACGATTGTCAAAGAGCGCTTCTTTGGGATACACCCCGGCCTCTGCGTCGGCCCAATCTGTTTCGAGAAGCGTATCGATGCGGTCTTGAATTGCCTTCAGAAGCTCAGGTGTGAGCGGGTTCGGCTCGCTACGCTTTTTGCCAGAGATAGTGTTTAGAAACTGGGTACTGAGGGTTTTATGGGCAAAGCCAAAATACTGTTTTCCTTGCTGAAACGTTTGGTAGGCAAGTTTGGTGAGTGCGTCGGGCGTCAGCGAGTCTGGGGTTAGAGTTTCTGGCATAGGTCGAGAGAAGATCTGAGCGCAGTGTTATGACAAACGCCTTTTATTGTAAAAGAGTGTTACGAAAAATGTGATGACAAAATAATCTTAGTTGCTCGGTGATTATGGTGCTCGGTCATTGCAGTGTTCGGTCATTGCGATATCGAGAAGAAGCCGTTTAAAGCAACAAGAAGCTGCCTACAAAAGACAGCTTCTTGTTAACGAGTCTAGGTTTTAAGTCAGCAAAGGAGTTAAGTGAATAGGCGGTCCGCTGACTTTATTCCTTGACTACATGGCGTTGTCAGATTGCTTTATCAGGTCGCTGACCCTACTTAATGAAGAGCATCTCTTCGTAAGTGGGCAACGGCCATAGGTCGTCAGCAACCTCTGCTTCTAGGGTGTCAGCTGCTGTGCGAACTGTTTCCATGAGGCCGCGCATTGTGTCTGAACAGAACTTCATGTGATCCTCGGTGGAGCCAAAGTCATGCTTGTTGCAGGCGGCTTCTAGTTCGTTAGCAACGTCGATGAGGGTCTTGGCGAGAGCCGCGACTTTCTCTACAGGGGCTTTATCAACCGTGATGCCAATGTCGCTGAGGTTTGCGATCGCACCTGCACTCTCACTCAAGTGACGCATGACCGAAGGATAAATCAACGTCTTCGCCATATCAGCAACGAGCCTAGCTTCGACATCAATAGAGAGAATGTACTGCTCGGCATAGACCTCGAAGCGACTCTCTAGCTCAGTTGCTGAGAGCACGCCAGTGTTTTCAAACAGCTGCTTGATGGAGTCTGACTTAAGGTGAGGTAGTGCGTCCGCTGTGGTTGGAATATTCAACAGCCCGCGCTGGTCAACGGCTTCTTTGTGCCACTCATCTGAGTAGCCGTTGCCGCCAAAGACAGCCGCGCCGTGCTTGTCCATCACCTCTTTGAGGACAGCCTGCACTGCGTTACCGACATCGCCGCCGCCCGAAAGCTTGCCCTCGAGCTGGTCAGCCATCCAGGTTAAAGAATCAGCCATCATAGTGTTGAGGGCGATTAAGGGACCGGAGACAGACTGGCTGGATCCAACTGCGCGGAACTCAAAGCGGTTGCCGGTGAAGGCAAATGGGGAGGTGCGGTTGCGATCGCCAGCATCCTTGGTCAACGGTGGCAGTGTATCAACGCCCAAGTGCATCTTGCCCTTGTGGCTAGAGCCCGTGAGATTACCAGACTTAATCTGGTTGAAGATGTCTTCGAGTTGGGAGCCCAAGTACACCGACATAATCGCGGGTGGCGCTTCGTTAGCCCCTAGTCGGTGGTCGTTACTGGCACTCGCGATAACCGCACGCATCAAGGGGCCATACATGTGGACGCCGCGAATAACCGCGCCACAGAAGGCCAAGAACTGAAGGTTGTTTTCAGGTGTATCGCCAGGGTCGAGCAAGTTACCCTGGGTGGCGTTACCAATGGACCAGTTCACGTGCTTACCAGAACCGTTGATACCTGCAAAGGGCTTTTCGTGCAGCAAGCACAGGAAGCCATGGCACTTAGCCGTGTCTTTGAGTGTTGTCATGATCATCTGCTGGTGGTCGCTGGCGACGTTAGCAGATTCGTAAACAGGTGCAATTTCAAACTGGCCAGGCGCCACTTCGTTGTGACGGGTTTTTGCAGGAATGCCAAGCTTATAGAGCTTTTCTTCTACATCGTGCATGAAGGCCTGTACACGGGAAGGAATCGCACCGAAGTAGTGGTCATCAAATTGCTGACCTTTCGCAGGAGGCTTGCCAAATAGGCTACGGCCAGCCAGTAAGAGGTCGGGGCGCGCGTTGGCAAAGTTGGCATCAACTAGGAAATATTCCTGCTCGGCACCACAGCTGGAGCTAACGGGGGCAACCTCTGTGTTGCCCAGTAGCTTGAGCATGCGGTTAGCGGCTTTATCTACGACGGAGATAGAGCGCAGCAAAGGTGTCTTTTTATCGAGGGCCTCACCTGTCCAAGAAATAAAGACAGTGGGGATACAGAGGGTTGCGCCTTGCTCTGTTTCGAGGATGTAAGCCGGGCTTGTGACATCCCAGCCAGTGTAGCCACGGGCTTCAAAGGTGTCGCGGATGCCGCCGTTGGGGAAAGACGAACCGTCGGGCTCACCTTGGATGAGCAGCTTGCCTGAAAATTCTGAGATGACTTCGCCGTCGCCCTGGGGCTCAATAAATCCGTCGTGCTTCTCAGCGGTTGCACCTGTGAGAGGGTAAAACACGTGGGCGTAGTACATGGCCCCTTTGGAAATCGCCCAGTCACGCATAGCGCCTGCTACCGCATCAGCTACGGTTGGATCGAGCTTTTCGCCGGTTTGTAGCGTTTTCTTGACCGACTTAAAGACGTCCTTGGGCAGAGATGCCTTCATTTTACTCAAGCTGAAAACGTTCGAGGCCCACAGGTCTTCTAGCTTTTCAGGCTCTTTGTATGCAATGGGCTCTCGGTTGGTGATTTCATAAATTGCTTGAACGCGAGACTCGTTTCCTGTCATATCTCTTTCCTAAGTGTTTCAGTCTGTGGGGTTGTCAGTCTGCAAAAAGCAGTCCGTGGGGCATTGTGAGGCTGGTTAGACGGCCCTTAAAAAATAAGACGTTATTGATCCTATGAATAGCGATTGATAGATTTTGTATACGCCTATACAAAACAGTCAACAAGTTTTGTTGAACTTGCTTTACTTGAGCCCTTTATGAGTGCTGAATGAGTGGTGATTAATGTCCTCTCCATCACGTCTTCCGCCATCGCCTCTTGAAAGGGTTAAAACACGGCTTAAACCCAGAGGCGCAACCAGGCAAGACTAATTTTCACAGGGAAAGGGATGACATAGCGATCGCATCAACCTGTTTTAATCTTTGCTCCTAATCATGTGGATCGCGAACACTCCAAATGTTTCGAAATATGTCAGCTAGACTCGAATTGTAAACTTTTACTTCGATACCCCCTGTGCCTTGAAGGCATTCTGCGGGGTGAATAATCTCCCGTGGTAGACTGATTAATAGTGAATTAAAGGCCTGAATCCTTTTATTTACATGCCTTTCAAGCCTTAAGCGATCTTTCATTCTTAATTTGCATGAGAAAAAGTTCACTCATAAATGAGAGGTAGCCAGGTGCCGCCTTAGCAAGCTAATGCATAAGGGCGCTGGTGCCGGTTTATGAGAGGCCGTTAGGATTGATTGTTAAGTTGAGTCACGCTTGGTGAAACGTCACCCGCTCTGGGCGTTTTGTTTTTAAGCCTGTGCTCGTTAGCTTTCGTTGATTTCGCGAAGCACGTAATCTAAAAAGGCGTTCATCTGGTCGCCAAACGTTGGGAGAATTTCATGCGAGATACGGTCACAAGTTTAATCAGCAATTACGACACCGCTGGTCGTTACCTAGATCGTAGTGCCATAGATTCCTTGCAGTCTTATTTCAACACGGGAGTAAGCCGTGTGACGGTCGTGGCTATGATTAGCGCCAAGGCTGCTGAGATTTCAAGGGAAGCCAGTAAGCAACTATTTGAAGAGGTTCCAGATCTGCTTCGTCCGGGTGGTTATGCTTATACCACTCGTCGTTATGCCGCTTGCCTGCGCGACATGGACTACTACCTGCGCTACAGCAGCTACGCATTGGTTGCCGGTAATAACGATGTCCTCCTAGAGCGTGTCCTGCAAGGGCTCCGTGAAACCTATAACTCTTTGGGTGTGCCCATTGGTCCTACGGTGCAGGGCATCCAAATCATGAAGGACATGGTGAAAGAGATGGCCACTGATGCCGGTATTGCCGACACGTCCTTTATCGATCAGCCATTCGACTTCATCTCCCGTGAAATCAGTGAAGTCAGTTTCTAAATTGCTGAAGTTTTTCTTGGCCTTTCGAGGTTGATGTAACGGTATTACAGACGGATTTAAGGGCTCCTTCGCGAGGGGCCTTTTTTTATTGGTGTCTTTTGATGATTGTCTTTTGATGGCCGTCTTTTAATGACGGTCTTTTAATTTCGTAAGGGCGGTAGGCTGGGAGCTGAAGAGTATGCTGGCGCTGGGAATTGATTTTGGAACCTCTGGGGCGCGGGCAATTCTCTTGCAGAAAGGACAAGCTAACGCAGTTGATCACCCCGATAGCATTGTGGCAGAGGCGACTCATCGATTCCCCGATGTAGGGGCTGCCTCCTCTGTAGACGGTTGGGTAGATGCGCTTTGGAGTTTATTAGGCGCTATTACCCCAGCTATCCGTGCCCAGATAAACCGGATTGCCATCAACGGTACTTCGGCGACGATGCTGCTGTGCGATAGGGACGGGGATGTGCTCACGAAACCGTTGCTGTACAACGATGCTAGCGGACGGTCTGCCTTAAGTGACGTCCGTGTTATTGCCCCTGGTGACTGCTCGGCTGTGTTAAGTGCCACCTCTACGTTGACTAAGGCGATGTGGCTTTACCGACAAGGTGTTCCTAGCGTTCAGTCTTCTGAGGGTGTTTGCCTCGTGCACCAGGCGGACTTTTTGGCCTATATGTTGCATCGTCAGCGGGCGGTGACGGATTATCATAATGCATTAAAGCTGGGGTATGACGTGCGGGCCCTGTCCTATCCTGACTGGCTAATGCGAGCGCCCATAGCCTCATGGCTCCCATCGGTCGTAGAGCCTGGCTCAGCCATTGCGCCTATTGATCCGGCCATTGCTGAAAAGACTGGCTTACGAAAAGACTGCCAAATTCATGCAGGGACGACGGATAGCATTGCGGCGTTTCTAGCCAGCGGTGCTTATCAATCTGGAGAGGCTGTCACTTCTCTGGGATCTACTTTGGTGTTGAAACTGTTGAGCCATACGCCTATCGATGTACCCTTGTTTGGCATCTACAGTCACCGGCTGGGAGACTTGTGGCTGGTTGGTGGTGCTTCTAATACAGGTGGCGCTATGTTACAGCAATTCTTTACCCCTGAACAGCTCACTCAGCTAAGTGATGAAATACGGGCGCAGATAGATTTGAGGCACCCTAGCCCGCTGAACTACTATCCACTGAATTCACCCGGTGAGCGTTTTCCAGTGAATGATCCAGATTATCCACCTCGGTTGCTGCCCAGGCCTGAGTCAGATCGGGATTTTTTGTATGGGTTACTAGATGCGATTGCCCGTATAGAAACCGATGGCTATCACAAGCTCGCCGAGTTAGGGGCACCTGAGTTGACTCAGGTCTATACCGCTGGCGGCGGCGCGCAAAACCTAACCTGGCAGAAGATAAGGCAGCAGCGTTTGGGTGTGACTGTTACAGTTGCTGCACAAGTAGAGGCTGCTTATGGCACGGCGCAGCTAGCGATGAAGGGACTAGGGCAATTTAAGGCGTAATATTCTGGAAGGCATTTGATCAGATCGCCATGTTATCTCCGTGCTACTTATCTGCCTGCTACGAGATCTGAAGATCATTCAAAAATAGTAAAAGGCCCTACGGAATCGACACTCCATAGGGCCTTTTACTATTAAGCATTAGTCAACCTAAGCCAACTTGTTCAAAAGGGAGGCTTAGCCACCGAGTTGGTCACCACGGCGATACTGCATGTAGGCGGCGACGAACAGGCCAGCCAACGTGATGGGAATCAGGCCTAGAACGATGCCAGATAGTAACGGCTCTACCACAGTGATTTCTCCTCTCTTGACAATTTCTGAATATTTAAGGACGGCTAGAAAGTATAGCCAGATTAAAATAGCCGCAACCGACTTCTTCAATCTTAATGTGGATTGAGATGCGGAGCAAAAAAAATACGTTCAAATTCACTAACAGCCACTTTCAGACCGTTGCATGCTTAAAAAAACTTAAAGAAAGGGGGGATCGGCCTCATTTTCCCTCGGATTGACGGTGCTTCGCTTGTCTTATTCTCTGAAAAAATCTTAAGCTATGTATAGTTAAAGACTTGTTACGAGATGCTTGGTTGTGGCAACTGAAAGTGTTCAAGAACAAAATGTTCAAAACCAGGCTGTAAACGGCGGTGTTGATCTGACTGAATCTTCGATAGGCAGTTCGGTTCAACGTATGGCCTTAGTGTTAATAGGTTTGATCCTCACCGTGGCACTTGCCATTTGGGGGCTATACGTGGTTCACCCTACCGACCCTTACGTTGACGGAGTGCTTGCGTTGACGGGGGATGCGGAGCGTGGCCAAGAAATATTTAAGCTGAATTGTGCGACTTGCCATGGCTTTGAAGCCGCCGGTGAAGTGGGTCCTGATTTGAGGGATGTTTCCGAGCGTAAGTCTCGGGTGGCCTTAATCGAGCAAGTGATTAGTGGGCAAACGCCCCCCATGCCTCAGTTTCAGCCAGAGAAAAAAGACATGGCTGATTTGTTGAGCTTTTTGGAAACCCTATAAACTTTTTGGAAACCCTATAGCTTGAGCCCTTTTAGCTTTTGACCCTTTGTAACGATTGCTCTGGGGGCGAGGGTTTGATAACCAAAGTGCTAGGTAATCAGCTCGTTGTTATCTCGCTTGTTAGCCTTACTGCCAGAAGCCAGCTTCACAGGCCAAAATCTTTTCGAGGACGGCAACTTCGTTCGAAGCCTGCTCGGCTCGAATGTTCTTTTCTGCGGCAACATTAGCTAGCTCCATCTCTAGCCGCTTGTGGTAAGCCTCTTTAACGGTGTTTGCCTCGGGGGCTTGAAAGTTACTGTAGTTCGCGCTGTATGACAGTCGGGTATCAAATCCGAGCTTGGCGCTTAGAGAGCGCAAGACATACTGCTGTTCAGGGCGGGCGATCGCAGTCCACTCATCTATCGGTCTGGCCAAGAGTGCTTCTACGGCCTCGTCTGAGAGCTGTCGTTGTAACCAGGCTTCTGCCGTAGAAATGGGCCAGTCGGTGGTTTCTTCATCGACTTTGGCAAAGGCGTGGGCCTCTGCGTAGGAGACTTGCCCATCTTGGTTGTAGTCTGCTGAATCAATGGCGTTTCCAATGCGATCGCGTCCCGTCAGTCCCGCAAAAAAGCTAGAGCTATAGTCCTTGTAATCAGCCTCATTGACTGCTGGCGTGCAGCCCACAGAAGGCCGTGAGGCCACGGTCGCGAAGAAGCCGCAACGGCTTTGTAGTGCAACCGGCTGCTCAGGGTCGCCATTTTCATAAATGAGGTTTGCGAACGAGCCAGAGTAGCACTGGGCCATCATGGTGACGAACGGTTGCTCTGCGGGGAGCGGATCGAGCCAACCGGCCATTTCCTTGACTGAGACAAAGGCCTCTTCCCACAAAATGAGCCAGTTGTCGTCTCCATTGTCATTGTTATAGGCTCCATGCCCTGTGAAGTAAAAGAAGGCAGGGCAGGGCTTTTCGGCTTGGGCAAGGGCTTGAAACCAGCCCTTGGTATTGGCATAGGTCGCTGCGCCATCTAAGTCTGGAATGTCAGGCACTTTGAACTGTTGTTCGTTGTTGTCATCGATATAGCGCACGGTGGCTTCACCGCTATCACCATTGGCAAAAAATAAGTTGGCGAGTGTTGGGCTCAGTCCCAGGGCAGAGAGTGAGCGCTGAAAGTAAAGGACGTTTTTCTCTAGGGCAATTTCGTTGTAGCTGGGTGCGCCTCCGCCAGCGACGGTGCCAAAGTGGGTATTCACCTCAGTCGGTAAGTCGATAGTTGGAATGGGGATATCGGCTCGCGATTGATGGCCCTCATGGAAGACGAGGTCGTTGGCGTCTAATGTCGTGGGATGTGTAGTGGACTGCGTGTTGGGCTGTAAGGCAGAGGCCAATGACGGTGGCAGGAGTGAGGTGGCTAGCTCGGTGAGTGCGAGGCCCGTTGGGATGTCAGCCCGGTTTGGTTGCGTAACTTTAGTGCTAATTGAGAGCCCTGCTAGAAGCGCACTGGCTATGACAATGGGCCGGATGAATTGCTGCATGTAAACCTGCTCTAAATCTGCCAAGGCACCTCTTTGTCCATTGTAAGCAAGTTGTCTGGGCAAGTGCGCTGTGTGAGTGATCGGGAAATCCTCAATCGCCCTCATGAGTGCCTTTGGAGCAATACAGTCGTCAGGTCTTACATTTTGTGGAGGCTGTTCGCTAAGCCTTGGGTGATTTTGGCCATGGCAGGGATATTGAGCGTTTCAATCCGGTCTGAGGGTTGGTGGTAGTGGGGGCTTCTAAGGCTGGCGGTATCGGTTACCATCATTGCTGGATAACCCGCATCCCAAAAGGGCGAGTGGTCACTGTCACGGGTTCGCGGAATTTGCTTGCCTTGGTTGATCACGGGGAGCCACTGGCACGGCGCGCCTACTTTTTTAAGCTGTCGTTTGATGCCGACCATTTGCCTTAGCGTGCTGGCGTTGCCGATGAGGGCGATAAAGTTGCCCGTGCTGGGATAAAACCGGCTGAGGATATCAAGGGGATAGCGCTGGGAGTTGGGTTCGGTGGAGAAGTAGCCCAGCATTTCGAGCGATAGCATGAGGTGTAAGGGCTGAGCGTGTGATCGCATTTCTTCAGCGCACGCTTTACTGCCAATTAATCCGTATTCTTCAAGATCAAAGGCCACAAATTGAATCGTTCGTCGTGGTCGGGCCTTTTTTGGTGCCAGTAATTCAGCCAGTGTCAGCATCACAGCGACACCGCTGGCATTGTCATCGGCTCCTGGTGACCCAGGGACAGTGTCGTAATGAGCGCCTACTAAAATGGGAGCCCGCTTGGACTGTTTGCCCAAAAGCGTGAGCTGCCAGTTGAAGTATTGCCGGCTGGGATTGCGGGGTTGAGGTGGGAGTTGTTGGCGCGTGACCTCGCCCCACTGTCCTAATTCTTGGCAGATGTACTGCTGAGCCAGTTTGTGTCTGCCCTCACCTAGGTAGGGATCTCGTGGCCCTGTGAGCGATCGCAAATGAGCCTCCAGCTTCTCTTCTAGATGCTGGGTTCGATTGGCTAATGTTTGCATCGCTGAATTCCCTGATGAACTTTCTCTTTCGCTGATCTTTTTCTTTACCTGTTTCACTTTATTCCCCATCGCAATAGACCATCTCGATAGTGGATAGCGTGAATGGCCCATGGAACGAACAACGGCCTTTCCCAGCCATATCAGGTAACTAAATATAGTTTTAGTGGGCTAGAGCAGATTTTGGTAATCACACAGATTAGCTTTTCAAAAGTCACTCTTTCCTTGACCAAAAACTTTAGCTTTCGTAACAATCAACAGCCTGTTATGACAAGGCTACAGCCGTTTGAAAAAAGCTGAGCGCGTAGGATCGTTTGCCTCAGAGCATTTGCTGTGATCCCACAAGAGAGATGAACCCTGTACAATTGTAAAGTTTGTTATAGCAAAGTCCGGATCATGGGTTCCCAAAAATGGTTCTCATCAGGTTTTTTCTATGACAGCTCAAGGTCTGGCTGCACTGGGGAAGACGGAGGAATAAACCCTTCCCTTAAAACGTGCACCTACCTGTTCAAGGTTGCTATGGCTAATGCCTAAGCTGCCGATCGCCGTTGCCGAAAAGTCACGTGATCGCAGTACCAATACGCACTTGTTCGCAAGTGTTGTGACAGCCCTTGAACTTATTGTCGTTCATTCGAATAAATGGATTTAGCGCCTGCTTTGCCACCCACCCAGGGTGACGTCCCTGTTGTTGTTGCCACCGCAACTGATCTTCCGTCCAGCCATGTGCTCTCCGATAAGGTCTCGCCTAGCACTGACGATGCTGTATTGATTAGTCAGTCTCCCGATCTGACCCCCAATCTGGCCCCAGCATTGACATCTGCAACACCCCCTTCTGCTACCGCGCTGTTGCCCGCTGCCCTTACGGCTGGTATTACGGCGGTTGGTAATCTTTCTAAGCCCTCTGGCTTTTTGGCGTCGTCCCAGCTACCGCGCTCTTTTAGCTTTGTGGGTCAGGCATTTCGCAGTGCAAAATTAGGCGGCATGATCGAGCGGCCCCAATACAGTGCCACGATTCCGATTCAATGGGCGAGAAGCAATGACTGGAAAAGCTGGGCCTCTGTGGCAGATATTCAGGTGAGCCTGGTTGAGGCAACTGGCCAGAGAGCAGCCCTCGAAAATAATGATTGGGCCAGTGTGATCGGGCCACAGTGCATGCCCCAATCTAGTCGTGATCTTCAGGATGGCCCCCGCTACCGTCTGAGTATTCGCGATAAAACCTTAGGCTATGTGGCCGACGAAGCCCGAGCTTATTTGCTCGCTCAGCAGCTAAAGCACTTGGTGCGTCAAACGACCTTGGATGTTGATGCGATCGCCCCCTACCCTGCCAAAGCCCTTGATAAGGGATCCAATTCAGACTGGGTGGTCGGGACGTCTAAGCAAAACCTGTTTTCTATTGATGCCTCTATGGCTGAGGACGTAGGTTACTCCCCTGAATGGGCGGCTGTTGCTTGGGCCAATAATCTGCGGTTGGCCTTTGAGGCAGACCCCCTGACGACAGGGTCCGCCCAAATGACTCTCAATAATATGGAAACCTCTGGCATCTCGATTGATGGGGAAGCTTCCTGGTATGGTCCTTACTTCCATGGTCGGGCGACTGCCAATGGCGAAACCTACGATCAGTACGACTTTACCGTTGCCCACAAGTCTTTGCCCTTTGGGACTCATTTAAAAGTCCGCAACCTACTGAATGATAAAACTGTGGTTGTGCGCGTGAATGACCGGGGGCCTTATGCGGGCGATCGCTCTCTTGATTTGTCACGGGCGGCAGCGGACTGTCTGGGTAGCGATACGGTGGGTGTCATCCCCTATGAGGCAGCCATTCTCAAAGCAGTGAAAAGCCGACGATAGGAGGAACTTCAATAGGAATGCCAATATGGACCGCCATTCCTAGACGTTGTCCATCCTGGAATGTGTTCAGTGGTCTCCAGTGGCGGTATGACCTAGAGGCGTTCACGCTTGTCCTGAAAGCGTGAGTGTTGTGAGCGCTTTTGCCGGCTAAGGCTTGGTAATCTCGGGGCTTTTTAGCAAGTTACCTCTGAGCTGCTGATCGATTTGCCCAAGGGCCTCTAAATCTGCCATGGGGAAGTCGTGGTTATAGCCTGACCAGTTGCCTGCATTGGGTTGATTCAAAAAATTGAAGGCTTGCCGAAATTCTTGAGGTGTGGCCTTAATGGGGGCACTGAAATGGCAGGGGATAATTTGTTCAAAGTCCCATTGAGCAATGCGCTCTACCCAATCGAGGACCGCTTCAGGTCCTCGGTTAAAAATCAGCGTTTGTAGAATCGGCGCGACCCTTAGTTGCCCATTTGCACGCAGTGTTTCAAATGATTGGTGCCAGTTTTCTTCCCATTCAAACGGATACAGGCCAAAGTAATTCTTTCGAGATCGGTCGGATGCTTGTTTGGCTGCCTTCAGGACTTTACTGGCTGAGGGGACATTGAGCGCTTCAGGTCGAAAGTAAAACGTGAAAAGCGCAATCCTGGCCCAGCCTTTTCGACGGGTTTCTGGGGTGTCTTTGGAAGTCTCTGCCGCACTTTCCCGTGCATGAAAGAGCAGTGGATAAGGATTTTGGGCGACGACGTCCGGTGGATCGAGGGGAATGGAGACAATCGTATCTAGGGCGAGGAGCGATCGCGTTTTTCGATGGAAGAGAGCAACCTCAGTGTAGGGCTTCAGGCTGAGCCTGATAGGACCCACCGTTGCATAATCGAACTCGTCGTAAAACGGTGCTTCGCTCGGGTCATCCGGCAAAATGTGGGTGCGTTTAGCGGGAAAGCCTAGCCAGCTCAAAGGCAAATTAATCGGGAAGCTCCACTGGTTCGGTGCCACATACATCTGTGCCTGCTTAAATTGCTGTGCAAAAGGTCCCGCAAAGTACTTGTGCTCGATCCCTGTCACCGTCGGCAAAACCACATATTTCACCGGACCATGGATGGCTTCTAACTCCTGCACCATACGCACACATTCACGGGTGGGCGCAACGGGAGCAAAGGCCAGCAGTCCGCCTTCTGCCAGTTTGATTACGGTCATCCGAATCGGCACGATGACATAAAAAATTCCCTGCACTTGCTCAAAGAGCCATAGCTTGTCAGGGATGACTTCCCGGCGGAGCGTGCGTCGTTGACCGTACGGGTAAATGGGGACAACTGGCCATAGAGGCCAAGCGCGATCGCCGCGTTTTGTCATAGTGATGCTTTAAGGTCAGCCTACAGGTGCTTTTATCCTATCGCTGAATGCTCTCCAAATCAGCTTCTCCTCGTGGCGAATAGGTGCCAGATAGGAACCAAACAAAAAAGAGGCATCAAAAGATGCCTCCCCAAGGTGTATTTAGCTTTTTGTGTATTCAGCTGGTTGATGCATGTCTCAATCCATTACATCAATAGCCATTACATCAATTCGATATTGGAGAATGAAACTTCCATCGTCGGGCCATCGGTTGAGGTGACCGTACGCTTGCTCAAAATGGTGTAGCCACCAACTTCTGTATAGTCATCGGTAAACTCGCTACGGCCCTGCTTCAGCTCACCTGTTTTAGGATCGTGATACACAGAATCATAGGTGTGTGACAGGTAACCACTGCCTGTGTCGTAGGAGCTAAAGGTATTAATGGTCACGACCACGCCGTGAATATGGCGGTGCACCATCGTAAATTCATTGTTTTTCACCTTATAGGCATCACCTTCGGCTTTGCCGCTAACGGCAATTTTTACAGCGCCGTCTTCTTCAGTGCCGTCAATGCTAAAAGTATTTTCCCCATGGGACTTAGCAAATGGGCGACTGACACGATGAATCGCAACTTCCCACAGTTGGTTCTTGATGATTTTGTTGGCTTCTTCATCATCCACACCAAAGACTTCTGCTGAGAGATCCCGATTGACTTTGGCTGTGCCAGTGACCGTCTTGTCACCTAGTTTGAGGGTGACATCGGTGGTGTACCCCGGAAAGCCCTTATCCCAGGTGTATCGATTTTCGTAGGCAGCTTGAACCAGCTCGCGGGCGGAGACCTGTAGGGCAGTCATAACTGTTCGTTGATTGTAGGGGTTGCTACGACGATCTTAATGCAAAGCTATAAATGTCGCGAGCATCTCTAGTGGATTGTTGTTTTAGGCTGTTTCGATATGGGCTATTTCCAGGCGACCCACATGTACTTTCCACTGTACGCAGTTACCCCAAGCCTGTTGCCGAATCCAGCAGGAGGTTCCTAAATAGCGCTCCAGAATAAAGTCTGGTAGATCGCTAGGTTGTCCTTTGAGTCGAACAAATTTTCCGGGCTTCAAGTGAGCATTCATAAATCGCACCTCGGACAGTTATTACTAACTACAGTTTTCACTACATTGTTCAGAACATTTGTTACGCAAGAGACCTTATTAGTCCGCTTATAAAATTGGGCCTTCTATTACAAGAGGCTAGTTGGCTGAATGCGCACAAACCTTGTCCCATGGCCCATACAAAGCTTGGGCCGATGCAGATGGACTCCATAACAAAAGAACTATTTCGATCAGTATAGATCTGAAATAGTTCTTTTGTACTATTTTGTTTTTTGAGTGCTACCGCGCCTATGAGCGATTCCTGTCAGCCCGATTAACACTAAGCCCGATTAACGCTTGACTGGCATCTTTGACATGGCCAGGCTGATGGGGTGGGCTACCTGCGTTCTCACCCGAATGGCTCTGGGTGGATTGTTCCAGCTATTGGTCTGATTGTTGGCTCTGCTGTTGGCGTTATTGTTGGCTCTGCCGGAGCGGTGCCGTGGGTATTCACGCTCAGATGCTCGCTGACGGCTAACGTCAGCGAGGCGCTCAGCATCCATATCCAAGTCATCCGATTGAATATCTGATGACCTTAGGGCTGAGGCTGCAAGCTTGGTGCTGTAGAACATGACACCGATGGTTGCGGCTAACCCAAGCATTTGAATAATGGAATTTTCTCCCTGCGCACTCAAGATATTGGCCCCAAACGTCCCCACATAGACATAGGTGAAAATCACGGGCAGCATACCTAGCCAGGAGAAAAAGATATACTCCCAGAAATTAATTCGGGTGATGCTAAAGCCGTAGTTGAGAATGTTGGAGGGGAGAATTGGCGATAGGCGTGTGAGCAATACGATTTTCCATCCTTTTTCAGCAAAAGCTCTGTCCAGCTTATGGAACCGGCTATTTTCTCTGACAACGCTTGTAATCCAGCGTCGGCCAAACGTTTGTCCGATAACGAAGCAAGCGGCGATACTCAATGTATCAGCCACAGAGGCACTAATGACGCCTTCGGTAAGCCCAAACAGAGGACCTGCCGCCAAAATCAAAACGATATTGGGCAGCCCCAGGACAGCGGCTGCAATGTAAATAGCTATAAAAGTTGGGAATGCCCAAATACCCTGGTTGGAAATCCACTCCTGTGCCATGGGTAGCCACTCAGAGATTGGGAAATGACTAATGATCGCGATTAGGCAGCTTGCGATCGCCAACGCAGCCCAAACGCGCTTTTTACGTAGCCATGTCAAAGTCGTACCCATATGCATTCTCCAACCCTGATTTCTGACCTTTTGAGAGGCCTGAACTTTATGGCCTTCATCTTGCATCAGTCGATCATCGCTTTTAAGGTTACTTAGGACATTTTCTCAATCGACTTTTCAATCGATTAGTTTCAATCGAATAACTGCTCCCGCCAGAAAAAACTGTGATCTCACACCAAAACTTTGAACGGCAGCATCAGCATTATGCCACTGGCCGCAAAAAAACACCCCTACTCCATGGAAATAGTGATTGATGCTACAGACGTCACAACAATTACTTATGTGCCGTTTCCTCGGCAGGCTCAGGGGCTTGCTCTCTCAAAACCTTTTGTTTGTCGGTCTCTTGCGCCATTATTCTCTACCGTTATGGGGCTGGCGTTATAGGGCTGGTCGCCTGCCGCGCTTAACGAGACGGTTAATCATGCACAGGTGCGTCTGCACCCCAAATGTCAGATAGGCGCTGATCTCGACCACAGCCGAATCGATATACCTTGTAGCGTACGGGGCGAGTGAGGTAATAGTCTTGGTGATAATCTTCCGCTGGATAAAACTCGGAGGCGGGCGTGATCTCTGTCGCGACGGATCTATCAAAGCGTTCCATCACGCGTTGTTTGGTCATCTCAGCTAGAGCTTGCTGATCGGCATCACTGTAAAAAATGGCTGAGCGGTACTGACTACCCTTGTCGCAAAATTGGCCCTGACTATCAAACGGGTCGATATTATGCCAAAACGTTTCAAGCAGGGCCTCGTAGCTCACCTGACTAGGGTCATAGATAACCCGCATTGCTTCCGCGTGCCCTGTGCTTCCTGCTGAAACTTGGTAATAAGTGGGGTTTTCAACTGTGCCACCTGTGTATCCGGAGGTGGTAGAGGCAACACCCGGTAGGACATCAAAGGGTTGCTCCATGCACCAAAAACATCCGCCCGCAAAAATGGCAGTGGCTTGTCCCCCTTCGGCAATGTTGTCATCGGCTGCGGTGCTGGTAGGAGAACCAATGAGGGTTGTGACGCTTAGCCATAAGACGCCTAGCCCTAATGCAAGTCGGGTGAATAGCTGTTTTTTATTCGTTATGTTTTTGGCTGTCATGTTATTGGGAGTATGCCTTTATCTTTGGCCTTGTTGATGTGTGGCCTTGTTGATGTGTGGCTTTAATTTAGTGGGTTTGATTTTCTATTTTAAGGCTTGGCCTGGTTTTCGCATGGGCTCCCAGTGCTAGAAGCATTCAATGAGGCATCTATCTATGAACTATATTGCTATGAACTATATTGCTATGAACTATATTGCTATGAAATATATTGAATCTATTCGAGATGTATTGAACAGATTCAATACTCTAAATCTTAAGATGCTGTTTAAGGCCTGCTCATTATATTGCTCAGTGTAAAGGGAGCTTACGGACAACGCTCGTTGAAAATGATGCAGTGCAATCCAGCGATGTAGATCATACAAATCTCACCTTAGCCAATCTATTAGTAACCCTGGCATTACTTGTTTTGTGTATACCGTCTTCTTTCAGTTGCTGACGGCACCTACTTATTAGGAGTAGATAGAGAGCAAAGTAGATAGAGCGATTTGGTTGCTCAGCTGCTGGCGGATTCTTTCAGTCCATTCAGCACTTTAAAACGACGCTATGGTTTCATGTGTGTCGTTTTAAAGTGCCCCACCCGCTATCGTCTCGGTCCGTTCCTTGTTCAGTCTATGCAAGATCGAACTCTCTATTGCACTGTTCCCTATTGAACTGACAATGCTGGCCATTTCTCATCTGCCTGTGCAATAAATCCAGCCCTATCTTTATCCCAGTTGCTTTGTACTTTTTTGTTCGCATTCAAGTATAGCTTGCCATCCACAACGCTCCAGGCGTTCGGATCAATAGGCACGAGGGTGTTTCTGGCGGCGACAGCCCAAGCACAGTGGCCGCCGTACTGAGGGGCATATTCTTCAGGTGCACTGGCGAACAAGTCACGGTTCTCGGCGCTGGCAAATTGCCACGTGACGCCTTGCCACTCATGGCTAAAGTCAGGACTGCCCTCCACAAACGTTTCCTCTGTGAAGTAAGCCACCGGATCTGCTCCGCCAATGGCGATTCCATCTTTTGCGTACACTTTCGGTGTTGGGCTAATGATGTTGTCAAGGCTACCGTCTGCGGCAGCGGTTTCCTCCGTACCTGTTGGGGCAGTGTTAGTGGAGGTTGTCGTGTTTGAAGTGCAGGCAGCTAGCGAGACAGTGAGTCCAATTGTGACAGCGAGCAGAGCGTTTTTTAACGGCTGAGGGATGCTGTGGGATGTAACAAATAATCTTGGGAGAATAGTCATTTGGGTTGGGCGCATGGGTAGCTTTAAAGGTTATGTAAACAGATTAGGGTGCCTGCATGAAGTAGAGATGAGAGCAAACTATAAGCCCCCTGAAACTTCCAAAAAACTTTTCGCAACCGTCAGGGGACTCACACTGCGTTTTTATGTGACAAATCAAAAGTAGTCACATAAACGCAACCTGTTGGTTATGAAAAAACGCTCAATGGGTTCATCGCTTGAGATTGTTTTAGACACTCAAGTAAGACTTTCGGACCACCTGCTATAGTCCTTCTTGGTCTATATCAACTTTTTTTGACATTTAAACTATTATCCGTCGATTGGGATGGGTTCCTTGGGTACTTATAGCTAGGGTCTCACACGCCGCTTAGCTAGATTTACGCATAATTGCTGAAAGCTCAAAGGTTCTATCGCAGAAAGCCAGGAGAATGTTCGTTCCCTTGGTTTTGCACATCGCCAAAAGTCAGAGTCTCACACACTTCTCTGGCTTCAGGCCACGCACACCAAGGCCTGTCACTTGTTCGCCGCACCTGCACAACTGCCGAGATATGAAATCCATAATTCGCCGCCTCACTACACTCACTGCGTTGACGACCGCTGCTTTAGGGGCGAGTGCGATCACGTCTACGACTGCCATTGCCCAATCCTATGGTGAACAGTCGATTTCCAGCGATCGGGCTGTGGCCATTGCTGAGCCTGTCTCGAATGGTCGCTTTTACCGACTGTTGATTTTGGAGCAACTTTCTGACCAGCGAGCGTGCTTTTCGGAGCGCTCAGGTAGTCCAACGGTGATTGAGCCCTTGTTGCTCAACTTCGATTTCACTGGTATTTGCGGTCGCCGTTCCGATAGTAATGGCTACTCTGTTCGTATCGGAAATGAGGACCTGAGCCGTCGTTACCGACTGCAGGTGACGCGTCGTGGCGATAATTTGGTACTGGTTGCCCTACCTGGGGCATTGCCGGGCCGAGGTGGTGATTTGCCCGTGTTAGAAGTGGGTCGTAGTAATGGCGTGGCCAACGACTTCGTCAAAATTGAACTGGACCCAGGTTGGCAGATGAGCCGCCGCACGCTCAATGGCAGTGCCCAAGGTCACGTGTATCTTTCGAATAGTCAGAGCCTGGAGGCAGTCGTTGCTCAGGCTGGTGGTTCTCGTCCTAGGCCTGCACCGTCTGCTCCGGTAGAGTCACCCTCTTCTCCTTCAGTACCCTCTATTTTGAGTGGTGGGACGTTGCCTCGACCTAGCGGATCGCCGTCGCCGAGTAGTGGGAGTAACTTAGGTGATCAGAACAATGGTCAGACCACCTACTACCAGGTCATTGTGCCAAGTTCTTCTAATATTTTGCGAGCGCGTGTTCGCCAAGTGGCTTCCGACGCATTTATTGCCAACGTGAACGGTAATCGTGTCATTCAGGCGGGGCTATTCCAGGAGCGAAACCGTGCCGATCAGCTAGTTTCTCAGCTTTCCAGCCGGGGGATTAACTCTCAAATTATTGAGGGACAGCGGGCTGCTCCTCCCCCGCGGCCCATAGCGTCTAATGAAACCTATTATCAGGTGATTGTGGCGGACCGTGGGGGTAATACTCGCGATCGCGTCAACGCTGTCGAATCGGGCGCTTTCCGTACGCGGGTCAATGGCGAGCGCGTGATTCAGGCTGGTCGGTTTCGTGAGAATGATCGCGCCGAGCGCTTGCAGCGTCGTCTGAATGATGCTGGCTTGCCTGCTCGCATTGTTACAAGTTCTGCTCCGCTACCAGTGGCCAGTGTTCCTCGCTCCCCTTCACCGTCGCCATCTCTGCCTAGAGCTCGTCAGGGGCAGCTTACCGTTGTGCTCGATCCGGGCCATGGCGGTCGCGACCCCGGTGCCGTTGGGATTGGTGGCTTACGGGAAAAAGATATTAACCTCACTGTTTCGCGTCGAATTCAATCGCAGTTGCAGGAAAAAGGTATCAACGCCCTGATGGTACGCTCTGATGACCGTGAAATTGACTTGGATCCGCGTGTGACTTTTGCTGAGCGTGCTAACGCCGATATCTTTGTGAGTATTCACTCCAATGCCATTAGCCTGAGTCGTCCTGATGTGAATGGTTTAGAAACTTACTACTATTCGTCAGGGTTTAGACTAGCTCAGACGATTCACAACAATGTGCTGCGGCAAACTGACTTACGTGATCGCGGTGTTCGCCGAGCCCGGTTCTACGTACTGGTAAATACTTCTATGCCTGCTGTACTGGTTGAAACTGGATTTGTCACAGGTCGCGAAGATGCCGCTCGATTTAATAATCCTGCTGAGGTGAATCGCATTGCGGATGGCATCACAGCCGGTATCTTGCAGTATCTCAACGTTCAGTAATCGATTGACTCTCTATTCTTGCTGGTTAATCGTTGCAGCTGGTTGCTCGTTTCAACTGCATAAGAAAAAGGCGTAGCGTTCATTTAGAGCGCCACGCCTTCATATTATTTGGTTCTTACTCTATTAGTTCAAAGCTTGAAAAAGAAATGAGATATCTGTTTCCTATAGGCGTTAGCTGGAATGTTGCTGACTTCTATTTTCTAGCAATAAGTGTATGAAATACGGAGGCTATCAGTATGCAATTTAATCGAAAGAATGTTTTCAGTAGTTTTTTATAAAGAATACGGAAGTTGATAGTTACTAAACTTGATTAATTCTCCGAAAAACCGCAGTTTTCTCCGTATAAATTCGCAGATTTTAGTAGGTATATTAGCCTTCTCTGTTGAAGGCTTTAGTGAGAATTACTGATGTCTTACGACGGGCTTGCTTAGACCCATATTAATCGTGGCATCCTAATGCGGCTTTGCTTGAGAGATTATTGCTCATCGTGAACAATGACTGTTCTGAAAGTCAGTAAATATATGACTTTTAAGACGCAAAAATATAAGAAAATCGCACTTTTCTTACTAGGAGTAAGTGAGTCGCAGCGCTAGTGTATAAAACTAAGACATCATTGCTAAGAGTCTCTTTTATTGTTCTTCTACTGGCATGGTTTATGGCCATGGTTGATGTGTCCAGGCTGACTGTATTTCGTCGACAATTGTTAATGTTAGCCCACGGGGCTCATCTGTAATCCAATGATGCATGATTCTGTCAGTCACATTGATTTAGCTAGCTCGGTTGCGATGAGTCCTTTGAATCCACCTGCCCCTGTTCAGCTGAATCTACCTATTCCGGCTCAACTCTCTTTCCTTGCTACAGGACTTAATGCTGGGCCAACATCGGGGAATTTAAGGTGTTCTTCTGAAGCTCTGGTGACCAGTTGGCTAGAGACACTTTTGCAGCACTTCGGTGTTCATGAACTCGATAAAGTTTCCGATCAAAAATTAGTCGTTTTGCTGAAACGGTGTGGTGCTCACAAGACGTTTGTTTTGCAGGATACTGACTTACTGTGCGCATTGAAGCGCAGAATTGTCCGCTTGGCAGGTGCGCAGCTAGATGATGCCTTTATTTCAATGGCCCCTGACGTGATTGATGAAGATGAGTTAGAGGCGGTTGCTTTGGCAATGGAGTCTTGCCACACAAAAGGAGGACGTTATCAGCAGAGGGTTTATCGATTGTTGAAGTCGTTTGAACTTTGCCATCGGTTGCAGGCGTTTTGCCTGGGCCATACCTTACATGAACAAAAGATCCCCTATCTGATTACTCGATCAGCTGAGCGGTTTGCCGTTTGGGGGCATATTCGAGCTCTACCTGGTTGTTGCAGTCTTAATCATTTAACTTCTAGGGCGAATTTCTCTGATTTGGGATGCTAGCACGGCGGATAGTGAAGAATCTCGGTACTATTGGTGGTGATGAAAAACGTTGATACGGACTGAGCTCTCCAAATCACCTATGACGGAAAAAGAAGCGCTACAAGCTGTTAGAAATGCGATCGCTCCTGAATCGTTAAGCTATGTGCAAGAAATTGTCTTCACTCAGTCTTGGGCAGGGCAGCTCTATCCCGAAATTGCGAAGTCTGTTGGTTATCATCTCGAATATACTCGGGGTGATAACCAACGGACTTCGCAATTTCGGGATAGAGCTGC
>JBCDAG010000045.1:0-26754 GCA_039186165.1 Cyanobacteria bacterium P01_F01_bin.53 | reverse complement strand
GAGGCCACTCTGGCTATCGTAGCCAAAGACCACCAGGGACTAAGACCATGTACCGAGGCCTACAGCAGTTTGAGATGATGTTTGCTGGATGGAAATTGGCTGCGCCTTGAACTCTCGGACTTATGTGTACACAGGAGCCTGATAGGAAGGACAGCTAAATCCATGAATGCAACAACGTCCCACCTCAGCTAGCCAGGTAAAAGGAACAACTTGAGGCTTCCGTTTAATGTGATCGACCAATAGCGTCGTCAATGAGTCTGTAAGACCCAGGCGAGGATACTCCTCAAAAACCTGGTGAACAAGATCCGCACTAAGGGCCTCTACGCCCATACCAAAAATGTCCAAGCTGGCGCCCAGGTGAACAAGGGCAATTTCAGGACGTTTGCGACTGGCGATACCAATGGACGTGTGCAGGGCGATCGCATCCCAAACAACCTCAGCTTTTTCCTCACTCAGTCCATGCTTACGCACAAACTTGCGCGCAGCATCAGCGCCATCTACCTCATATCTTTGAGCCCCCTCAAACGACTCCGTTAAACCCAAGTCGTGCATCACAGCCGCTAAGTAAAATAGCTCGGCATCGAAGGTTAACTGATTGTGTTCACCCAGCTGCTGACCAAAAAGATAGGTGCGCAAACAGTGATTATGCAAAAAATCGGGCGACACCTTTCTCACAAGCGCAGTCGCTTTTCGGCAGAGTTCACTATCAGGGATTGCCGGTTCAAACCTTGTCATTGCGTTCTTCATTTGAGTTGTCTCAAGCGACTATGCTTTGTAGGCTAAAGAGGTTCGCCCCCCTCAGCGAGACCTCAAACGGGTAGTTTTTCATGCCGCCTAGCAAACCTCATCAGCTGCAAAGACTCTTTGGCGAAATTGCCCAAGCCAAGAACGAACAGGGACTCCGATCACGCTTCATCGACACCATTGGTGGCCACTTCCAAGCCCAGCGCTGGGGCATTTATCTCTACAGCCCACAGGGTGAACTCTCCTCGGTCGATATTCACGGCATGCACAATGTAGAGGCCTTCGTAGAGCGCTATCAAAGCATTGGTAAAGCCGTGGACCCCGTGCTCAAGCATGTCGAAACGTATCACACCCCTGCCCACGAAGGATTATTTTATACACCGAACGAATGGGAAAATAGCCCGCTATACACCCGCTGCTGTGCCACGATGGATCACGCCCATTTCATGACAGGCCCCATCGTTGGCGATGGTCACATGAGGGGAGCCGTCTACTTTTCAAGGACCTCCGGCACACCCGCCTTTACCCACCAAAACCTGAGCGAACTCGGCGCTGTGTGTGCACATCTTTCGGCACAACTAGCCGCCTTCACACCCAAATCAGAGCTCACACCCACAGCCCACAAACTCCTCATCACCCGCGAGCTACAAATTGCAGAACTCGTCGCGACCGGGCTCACCAACGCAGCCATTAGCCAACAGCTTTGGATTACCGAAAATACCGTCAAACAGGCTCTCAAAAAGATTTTTCGAAAGCTGAACGTTAACAATAGAGCTGCCTTAGTCGCCAAATTACTCAGCTGACTTCTAAAGCTGACCGGTTAATGGGAAAACACTGGCGCGATTAAGCTGTCTCATCTAGGCAGCATCGGCACGGTACCAGCATTTTCACGCCTGCGATCGCCCTGGAGATATCAGCAAAATCTTCTTGTTTTTTCACGAAGAGCAATAGAGCCATTCGGCAGCCTATTACTTGTGGCACAATTGAGCAATTATTGCTTTAGCTTTGTATTGATGTAGCTATCTAGATCCTTTTAGACTAGATCTTTTTTAGACTAGACCTTTTTAGATTGGGCCTTACGAATGCGCTTGGTATAAAAACACTGATTAAAAATACGCCCATTAACAATACGCTATCGACCAAAGCAAAAAAACGCGACAGGAGACTATGACGAAATTCGTATTTGTGACAGGTGGTGTCGTTTCGAGTATTGGTAAAGGCATCGTGGCCGCGAGCTTGGGGCGACTGCTCAAGTCTCGTGACTACTCGGTCTCTATCCTGAAGCTTGACCCCTACATCAACGTTGACCCTGGCACCATGAGCCCGTTCCAACACGGGGAAGTATTCGTCACCGAAGATGGCGCTGAAACGGATCTGGACTTGGGCCACTATGAGCGCTTTACTGACACGTCCATGTCACGACTCAACAGCGTTACGACCGGGGCGATTTACCAAGCCGTGATTAACAAAGAACGACGCGGCGACTACGAAGGCCGCACCGTTCAAGTCATTCCCCATGTGACCGATGAGATCAAATCACGCATCCATCGGGTTGCTCGCAACCGTAACCCGGACGTGGTGATTGTCGAAATTGGCGGCACCGTGGGCGATATTGAATCGCTGCCGTTTATGGAAGCCATCCGTCAGTTTAAGCAAGATGTTGGCTCCAATGACGTGCTCTATATGCACGTCACGCTCATCCCTTGGATCCCAGCCGCACACGAGCTCAAAACAAAGCCCACACAGCACTCGGTAAAAGAGCTCCGCTCCATTGGTATTCAACCTGATATTTTGGTGTGTCGCAGTGAACGGCTGGTACCAGATGACATGCGCCAGAAAATTTCGAGTTTCTGTAACGTGCCCATGCCCTGCGTAATTCAGGCCCTAGATGCCCCGAGCATTTACGAAGTACCGCTATATATGGAAAAAGAGGGCCTTGCCGAGCAAAGCTTAAAATTGCTGAACCTAGAGCAGCGAGCGCCTAACCTCACTAAATGGTCCAGCCTGATTGAGCGCATGCATCGCCCAGATAAAACCCTCGAGATTGCCATCGTGGGCAAATATATCCAGCTTAACGATGCCTACCTCTCTGTCACCGAGGCGCTTCGCCATGCAGGGACCCACTTTCATACCGATGTCAAAATCCGCTGGGTAGACTCCGAAGATTTAGAGAAAACCGATCCGGCTAAGGCGCTAGATGGCGTTGCAGGGATCGTCGTCCCCGGTGGCTTTGGCAGTCGCGGTGTCGATGGCAAAATTAGGACCATCGAATATGCCCGCCAGCAAAAGATTCCGTTTTTAGGGTTGTGCTTAGGTATGCAATGCCTGGTCATGGAGTGGGCACAAAACATTGCAAACCTCTCTAGGGCCAATAGCTCGGAATTTGACCCAGAGGCAGAAAATCCCGTGATTAGCCTCATGCCTGAACAAGAGGATGTCGTGGACTTAGGCGGAACCATGCGACTCGGGTTATGGCCTTGCCGCATTGAAGAGAATACCCTGGCCAGCAAGCTCTACGAGAAAGAAGTGATTTATGAGCGGCACCGCCACCGGTATGAATTCAACAATGCCTACCGTAATCTGTTCTTAGAAACAGGCTACATGGTCAGTGGAACCTCACCCGATGGACGATTGGTGGAAATTGTAGAGCTCCCCAGCCATCCGTTCTTTATTGCCTGTCAGTTTCACCCTGAGTTTCAGTCTCGGCCTAACACACCTCACCCCATGTTTATCGGGCTGATTGAGGCGTCGTTACATGGGACAGCGCCTGTGGTACACACCAACACACCACCCAGTGCAGCTGAGCAGCTCAACGAGCAGCTCTCCGAACCGGCGGTCAGTTAGGCGAGTTTTGTTCAACACCTTTTGCTTCACACCACAGACCAGCAAACCATCCAGAACCAAAAGGTCATAGGACAGCGCGTGCTCAACGCATGCCGCCTATGACCTTTTTTCTGCCGTCATTTCTTAGTTTGAAAACAATTACTCAACGACCTGAGCGCCATGACTACGCGGATCAGCAGATCCTGTGGGTGTCACTGGGTTTTCTGCTGTATCGATATCAGAAACCGTGCCACTCACTTGGGCATAGGGAAGGGGCTGCTCTTGAATGAGGGCATCTAAGTTTTCAGCCAAAATAGCCCGAGGCAGTTCACCGATCGCTGCGCCTTTTTCTAGGCTATCAGCGGATAAAAACTCGAAATGGGGAATGCCATCTACTCGGTAGTTGAGCATTTCGGGGAGCCACTTTGTGTTGTCCACATTCAGCATCACAAAGTTGATTTTGCTGCCGTAGTCATTTTTAATCTGCTGAATATCGGGTGCCATTGCCTGGCAGCTCGTGCACCAGTTAGCGTAAAACTCAATGAGGGTTGGCCTGCCATTGGCCATGGCCGTATTGAGCGGCATGGCATCTTCGGCCATGTCAGAGAGAGAGGCCGCTGGGGAACGGGTTTGCAGGCCGAGGATAATTGTGACGCTGAGGATAGAGGCGATCACAACGACTACCAAGTTTCTGACCCGTTTGGCCATCTCTGAAGATTCAACCGACATTATGCTGATATGTAAAGAATAGCTTTACCTATCTTATCTCTCTATTGGTTTGCTTTGACGGGTCTAACTGGCTTTCCTGGTGAGATTAGGGCACTTTGACTCAGGAACTATGTGAGGAAGAATGAGCCAACATTGGCATCGCGTTTACCCCATAGCTAGCCTCGGCGGTAACATTAATACGTATAGATACCAAGCTAAACAGATATCAATCTAAACAGATATCAGGCTAGACGCAGGCAAGTTAGACGTAAGCACACT
This sequence comes from Cyanobacteria bacterium P01_F01_bin.53, assembly GCA_039186165.1. Lineage (GTDB taxonomy): Bacteria > Cyanobacteriota > Cyanobacteriia > Phormidesmidales > Phormidesmidaceae > Phormidesmis. Next base: position 22,200 of record JBCDAG010000045.1, on the reverse strand, counting down.
TCAGCGCACAACACGAATTAATCCGGAGCTAACGTGAAAAAAAGAGTGACGCTCACCTTTCCAAAGCGCACTATCAACATGCCCATTACCTACCGGCTGGCGAAAGACTTTAACGTTGCCGCTAATATTTTTCGTGCGCACGTGGCCCCTGATCAAGTCGGCAAGCTCTTGGTGGAGCTTTCGGGTGACATCGATCAGCTCGATGAAGCCATTGAATGGATGCGCGCCAACAGCATTGAAGTCTCCCTGGTGAATCGAGAAATCATCATCGATAAAGATAGCTGTGTCCATTGCGGGCTCTGTACCGGCGTCTGCCCCACCGAATCACTCAGGCTCGATCCCAAAACGCATAAACTGACTTTTGAGCGATCGCGCTGCATCATGTGTGAGCAATGCCTGCCCAGCTGTCCGGTCCAGGCTATTTCAACCAATTTATAGTCATGACCGCATCTTCTGTTTGGGCCACCCTCAAACGAGCTATCCTACAATTCCGATTCCCAGGGCTCTCGGTCATTTTTTTGCTGCTCGCCAATATGGCCTTTGGATTCTTTCTCCACGAGATTGAGGCCCACCGATTTGGATGGGTGATCGCCACAATCTACATCATTGTGCAATGCAGTGTCCTCAGCATTGCGTGGAAACGGGCTCGTAACCTTTTCCTCATGGGATTCAAGTCTGACGTGGGCTATTCGATCATGGCCTTAGCAGGTGCATCCTTTGCAGTCGTCATCGTCGCCTGGGTCCAAATTTCCACCTACTTCCTAACGATGCTCGCCGCCGCCATCCTGCTGCGCATCAAGCTGTACACCCGCAGAGGCAGCCCACTGAGCTCTTTTCTCATTATGGTGACAGTATCACTGGTCGGCTTCAGCATTAGCTGGATTCCAACGCTGGTACAAAATGGCCAGTGGGCCGTTTGGGTCGATCAAATCTTGGGCTAATAAACCAGCTAATAAACCATTAGACTAATCACTTGGGTCAGGCATGGAACCAGAAATATTGAGCTTGCCTTTGGGCTAACCATCTGGCCCCGCGAACTGGCCCCGCAAAGTCGGTATCGATGAAAAATTACATAAAATCTTCACCTGTGGCACTCGATAAATCGTCACAACTTCGCTAGTTCTGACCCGGTTAGAAGGCGATTGTAGTCACAGCACAAGCGTTTAACTGTTGCCCTACCCCATGTCAGGCCGTGATGTGGGGTATTTTTTCTTTAAAGCGATCCAGTCAGCCAAAATAGGATTCACTAGCTCAGGTGCTTCGTCCTGCGGACAGTGGCCGACCCCAGCAAGCTCAACAAAATCTTCCACCGCTGGATAATCACCATACACGCGAGCCATCTCCACGGGCTCCCAAGGATCTTGAGCACCCCACACTATCAGCGTTGGGCACGTTAGCTGAGGGAGCAAATCTTCCGGGATAGGGCCTTGCGAATAACGAATAAAAGCGAGAAACACATCTACCGCCCCCTGATCAAAAGCAGGCTCTAACAGCAGCGACACCAGCTCATCGGTCACCTCATCCTTGCGGCCATAGGCCTGACGTAAGATTCGCTTCACCGCCTTAGGCTTAGCCAACTGACCAAAGAAAAACTCAATTAAGGGCTTGTACCCGAGCACCTTTTGAATCAGGGGTGTGGGCGCACTGCGGTACCAAGGCAAGGCTTGCCGCTTGCGGTCGTGGAGCAGGCGTAGGGAGCAATCCAGCAGCGCTAGTCCCCGTACCCATTGCGGCTCTAACACAGCCGCCTGCATCGCCACGACACACCCAATAGAATTTCCGAGCAAAAAAGCAGGCTCACCCACAATGTCATGGCAAAAGTCTAAAACCTGCTGCCCCCAGGTTTCAAAGGTGTAGTCCAAGGGATCGCCCGGCGTCGGCTTATCTGATTTGCCATAACCAATCAGGTCGATAGCGTACACGCGGCAAGTTTGAGCCAACTCAGGGATATTTTTACGCCAGTGAATGCTGGATGCACCAAAGCCATGAATCATCACCACAGCAGGCACATCAGCCGGTAGCGGATTTTGGGAATTAGGCTTGCTAGGCGCGGCATGCTGATAGCCAATGGTAAAACCTTGCCACTGCCAGGTCCCTGTATGAACATTCGTCTCTGTCGTAGGAAACGAATTATCTGAAGGATCTGGCTGTGAAGGGTCTGGCTGTGAAGGGTCTGGGTCTGAAGCGGCGCTCTCTAGAACAGGGGGTGTGGCCATAAAAGGGCAAACAGGCGAGCAAGCGCCGGGGCTGAGTGTATGCCTTTATTTTAAGGGGTTTACAGCGGCAGCGGGGCCAAGAATAGAGATCGATTGATTTACAAAGCACCGTTGGGCTGCGGCTTGGATATCTTCGATGGTGACGGCAGCGATCGCAGCCTGAAACGCATCATCAAACCCCATACCCAATCCCAACACTTCATACCAGCCGTAGGCCTGGGCAATTTGACCATTGGTCTGCTTGCCGAGGGCATATTGGCCCAAGATTTTATTCTTTGAAACCTGAAGCTCTTCCGCCGTTAAGGGCGTCGTTTTCAAACGCTCCAGTTCTTGCTGCAAACCGGATATCGCCACCTGCAAATTTTCGGGCGCTGTACCGATATAAGCTACAAACTGTGACGTGCCCAGCCGCGTCGGATAAAAGGCAGACACATCATAGGCTAAACCTTGCTTTTCCCGCAGCTCCACAAAGAGCCGACTCGATAACCCATTGCCCAGGTAAGTGCTCATCAGCTTTAGCGATGCATAATCTGGGTCCGTTACCTCAGCGGCTAAATGGCCTAAGACAACAAAAGCTTGATTTGTCTCCTGGACAGTGACAATTTTTTGGGCGGATCGATTGGCCGCAGACAATTGTAGTGTAGGCAACGATTCTGGTAGCGGTTCAGACAACGTTTCACTGGGCGGTTGCCAATCACCAAAATACTGCTCCACGAGCTTCACAGCATCGTTAGTCGAAAGCCGCCCCACGATGGTCACGACCATATTGTCCGGGCGAAAAAAGGTTGTATGAGCAGCCTGTAAGTCAGCCTGGGTAAACGCCGCCATGCGACGCTCCGTTTGCGCATGGGGAAGGCCATAGGGATGCCCCTGGTACAACGTTTCTCGAAAAATGTTATAAGCCACGCCAAAGGGTTGTTCCTTCATTGACTTGAGGCCTTGCAAAATCAGCCGCCGCTCAAGCTCAAGCTCCCTAGCCGAAAAGCGAGGCTCACGGATAATTTCAGCCGCCAATCCTAAGACCGTTTCAAAGTCAGCCGATACCGTTTTGAGGCTCACTAGGCTGTAGTCAGAGGCCACATCTGCATTCAGGCTAGCCCCAATCGATTCGACAATTTCGGCAATTTCTAAAGCGGTTTTTGAGCGCGTACCCTTTACCATCACCGCCGTCAGCAAATCAAACAACCCCGACGTTTCAGGGGTCTCCCATAGCTGCCCAGACCGCACAAAGATACGGGAAGCGACAATATCAGCCACTGGATTTTCAAGGGCGATCACCGTTAAGCCGTTCGACAACGTTGTCCGAATCATTGCGGGCTTTTTAGTCAGGGTGGAAGAAGTCACGGCGGCAGGAAGAAAGAAAAATTGAACTGGAGAAAAACTGAACCGGAAGGAAAAAATGTATTGAGGCAAAGCGGAGGAGAAAAACAGTCGGTCAAAAACGTTCAGACAGGGACTGTAAAACCCAGGATCATTTAGTCAACAGAATCGCCAATAGGGTATTTATACTTACTCTTTTAGTCTACCCGCGATTTGGGTTTTCACCTCTCGAGATCTCGCCAGTCTGTAGGGATGTCTGTTCATTTTGGTCAAGGATAGAAAACGATAGAAGCCCTACTGAGCGTGGCCGACAGGCTTATGAGTCACTGATGGACACCTAACAATGTCAGTAGTTTTAGGACAAAATACGTTCCCCAGTGCCAGTAATAATCTATACACGCTTACTCTATACCGAGCCACACCTTCTCTTTAGCAGTCTGTTATACCGGACACTACTATACCGGCTGTAGGGCAACCGCTACATAACACTCAGGATCGAGGTATTGCTGGGCCAGTTGGCGTAAGGATTCAGGTGTATGGGATCGCACACAGTGCGGATAGGTAGCCGCCAAGGCAGGCTCGGCAATCGTCGCGTAATAACCGTACAAGCCTGCGATTTGGCCTGGGGTTTCGGTAGAAAAGGCATAGTCGTTCAGCAGCACCCGCTGGCAACGGGAGAGTTCAACCGGTGTGATGGGCTGCTCAGAAAGCTCACGAATGCGATCGCACACAATGTTCTCAACGGTCTCCATCTGCTCTGCCGCTAGCCACGCCCCAACACTCAGCACACTGCACAAACGCTGCAACGAAAAACTACTCTCTATATCCTGCACGAGCTGCCGTTCCTCCCGCAGCTCTCGCACCAGCCGCGCCATCTGCCCGCCGCCAAGCAGCACAGAGAGCATATCTAACCCGCTAGCCGTTTTCATATCAGCCACACCAGGGCCTCGCCAAGCGAGGGTCAGACGACTTTGCTCTAGGTTAGGCAAACTCAGGGTTTGACGCTGATGCGTCAGCCTAGGCAACGGCATCTCCTTGGCCTCAGGGCACCAGAGCGGGGCCGCAAATTGTCGAAACGATTGCTGCACCAAATCCAAGGCTTGGGCTTGGGAAATGCCGCCTGCAATCGCCACCGTCATATTTTCAGGCTGGTAGTGGGCCTGATGAAACCGCCGCATTTCTTCGGGCGATCTGTCCGTCAAAATCTCAGGGGTCCCCAGCACTGCCCGACCATAGGCATGCTCACCATACATCAGCGAACATAGCGCTTGGTAGCCGACCCAGTCGGGGTCATCGTGGACCTGCCGAATTTCTTCGAGCACCACCTGCCGTTCACGGACGAACTCATCAGCAGGGATAGCCGCACAGAGCAACAAATCTGCGAGGTAAGGCAGGGTTTGTGGTAAAGCATCTGCCGCCACCGTAATGAAAAAGTGGGCATAGTCATGGCTAGTGGCCGCATTGGTCACCCCACCCTGGCTCTCTATCGCCCAGTCAAATTCACCGGGTGCTGTTCGCTGTGTCCCTTTGAACACCATATGCTCTAAGAAATGAGCCATCCCCGACCATTCAGCAGGCTCTCGGGCCGCACCGGCGTTTACCCATACATCCACCACCACCGCCGGGGTCGGCATTTCCTGGTGAATGACCGTCAGCCCATTGGGCAAACGAATCACACTCGCACCCACCGCTGCACGAGCTATGGAATCGGCCATGGAATCGACAGACGAATCAGCCGCCGCACTGGCAGCAAAGGACTCAGAATGGTTCAAAAGCTAACCTACCTAGCAAATACATCAAGCGGGCTCCAATATTAAGCGAGCTCATTGTGGGGGCTCATCAAGATGCTAACGAGCGATGGGACGATTTGTATGGCGGAACACAAAAAGTTTAAAGCAAAAAATCCCCGTCCAAAGGACAAGGATCTTTTAAGTAGTTCAACCGCAGCGCCGTCTTACCTCAGTTTTTGACCTGGGGTTACCAGGTGGGAATCTCGGTCATGGGCTTAATAGTTTCCGAGTGACAAGTCCCCAAGGGCTAGCCCCGAAAGACTAGCAGAGGACAAGCTCGGTATACTGCCGCCCCGACATCTCGATACCCGCGAAATGAAAAACATAGATCAGAAAACGTTGTTGGCAGTCACCAACGCCGTAGCAGAACTGACGACATCATAGCGAACCTTCACCCGCTTGAGGCAAGGGGCAAACCATACAGAAGGATGACGAATCGCCACCTTTTCAATTAAATATTCAAAAGTCACTAAATCGTAACCATGGACTTAGTACCAAAGCCTCTCAACAGTCCTAACGATGTCAGCCACTACTGTAGGGTTATTTGGAGCGTCTGTAAGGACCGTCACATGGGCCATTTTCCGCCCCACGCGGGACTGTTCTTTTCCATACCAGTACACATAAGCATCCGGAAGATTTGCTAGGGCCACACGCTTCTCACGATAGCCACTGTCAGCATCAGCCCCCGAATCCTCGGTGCCCAGTAAGTTGATCATTATGGCACCCTTAGCCTTCAACGTGGTATCGCCTAACGGAAAGGCACACACTGCCCGCAGCTGTTGTTCAAATTGAGAGGTTTGACAAGCATCAAGGGTGTAGTGCCCTGAGTTATGAGTGCGAGGCGCAATTTCATTAATCAGAACGGTGCCGGCTGAGGTTAGAAACAGCTCGATACCAAAGATACCGACAACACCCAGTTCATTGACAAGGCGTGTTGCGATCGCCCTCACGTCGTCAACAACACTCTCAGGCACCCGCGCAGGCGCAATCGCCCGCCGACACACCTGATCAATCTGCTCAGTTTCCACCACCGGATATACAGCCACTTCTCCTGATTGTGATCGTGCCACCATAACCGCCAATTCTTTTTCAAAAGCAACAAAGGCTTCCAGCAGAACCGGCTGATATCCCAATTTCTCCCACGTCGCCTCAACGGCTTCTAAGGTTTTGAGAATAAACGTGCCTTGACCGTCATAGCCATGGCGGCGTGTTTTTAGCGCGAGGGGCAACCCCACAGCGGCAACTTTCTCTTTTAAGGAGGGTAAATCCTCTTGGAAGTGCAAGGTTTCAAACGTTGGTGAGGGGAGGTTAATACGATCACAATACTGCCGCTGATCGTACTTATCTAAGAGCGGCTCTAAACAATCCAGCTGTGGATAAAACGTAACACCTGTGGCTTCTAGCGCACGCAGCGCAGGCAAATCAATAAATTCGTTTTCAAAGGAAATAACATCACAATACTCAGCCATGTTCGCGGTCACGGAAGCATCTGCAACCTCACCGAAAAAGGCTTTGGCAGCAATAGCACAGGCCGGATCGGTCGCATTCGGTGTTTGCACACATAGCTCAATGCCCAGAGAGTCAGCCCCAGCTGCCATCATCCAAGCTAACTGCCCACCACCAATGATGCCGACTCGCCTCACCGGAGAAGTATTTTTCACCATGCTATACACCTATCACCGGAACCAACTTGATAGTTTACCGAAGTTCTGTAACATCCACCGACAAACCACCTACGGATAAACCACCCACAGCGAAGCATTCACCTCAATCTGCACTTCACCACAGTGACAAGAGCAGTGACAAGATAGATTATGATCGTTCAACTTCCGTTGAGTGCCAACAATTAACTTTCCAACAGTCAACTGTAGAGTTTTTCCAATAGGCTCGAAAAGACAATTTCTCCAGCCAAGGATATTACTCCACCAGCATGGCTGTAGTCGCGAAAAACAAACTAAAGCTCAAAGCTAAAGCCCTGCTGCTTAAGTGCATGATATTTTTGAGCATTAAAGCGATAAAGCTGAGCGGCGCGATGCGCAACGCCTGTCTCTTTTTCTCCCGTATCAATCAGCAGATCCATTTTCAACAGTTTTTTACGAAAGTTTCGCTTATCCAAGTCACGCTCTAAAATCTGTTCATATAGGCGCTGCAATTGAGAAAGTGTAAATTGCTCTGGCAACAGTTCAAACCCAATTGGCTCATAGCGAATTTTGCCCCGCAGCCGTTGCACAGCACAGCCTAAAATTTCGTCATGGTCAAATCCTAGGACAGGCAAGTCAGACAGCTCATACCATTGGGCATCACGGGCATCACTAGCCGCCTGCAAGGTGTGTTTTTGCAGGTTAATCAGGGCGTAGTAGGCTACCGAGACAATGCGCTCACGCGGGTCTCTCCCTACAGCCCCAAACGTGTAGAGCTGCTCTAAAAACACATCCTCTACCCCGGTTTCCTCACGTAGCTCACGCACCGCAGCCTCATCTACCGATTCCTCCATTTGCACAAAGCCGCCTGGCAGAGCCCATTCCCCTTCATAGGGCGGCAAATTGCGCCGAATGAGCAACACCTTGAGTGCCGCATTAGCTTCAAAACCAAACACCACACAGTCCACGGTTAAGGCAGGGCGGGGGTAGTCGTAGGTATAGGCCATCTCGATATAACGCAAGAATAAAAGGCACTGCCTGCGATCACCACTTGACGGTTTCGCAATGCATTAGCTATAACAAAATCATCTTAGTGTCATTTTAACACTAAGATGATTTTAGAAAGTCGTTTTTAGCCACTCAACGACTTTTCGACTTTTCAAGTAAGGCCTTTTCGGCAGGTAAGGCCTTTTCGGATAGCAACTTTTCAAATAGTGAGCTTTCAAGTAGTTAGGAGGTGAATATGTTAGGTGCGATCGCAGGCGACATTATAGGCTCAGTCTTTGAGCGAGGGCTCTCCACAGGTGAGGCCATCAAAACCAAAAACTTTGATCTCTTCTCTGCTCAAAGCAAATTCACCGATGATACGGTGCTTTCCGTCGCCGTGGCTGACGTTCTCCTCCACAAGAATCCCAAACAAGAGAATCCCAGGCAAGAGAATCCCAGACAAGAAAATCCCAGCAGTATGCCAAAAGCATTCCACTTTTCTCACAGCATCAAACGCTATGCCCAAACCTATCCTGACGCTGGCTACGGAAAAAACTTCAACACCTGGGCTGCTTCTGACACCCTAGAGCCATACAACAGTTGGGGCAATGGCTCTGCCATGCGCGTGAGCCCAGTCGGATTTGCCTACAACGATATGGGCACCGTTCGAAAAGTCGCCCGACAAACGGCTGAAGTCACCCACAACCATCCAGAAGGTATTAAAGGCGCTGAAGCCACCGCCGCCATGGTTTTGCTCGCAAGAGAGTTTAAAAACAAAACCCTGATCAAAACCGCTATTGAATCAACCTTTGGGTACGATCTCTCTCGAACTTTGGAGCACATTCGCCCACACTATAAATTCGACGTATCCTGCCAAGGCTCCGTCCCCGAAGCCATGATCGCTTTTCTAGAATCCACTGACTTTGAAGATGCCATTCGCAACGCCATTTCCCTCGGGGGTGATACCGATACGATGGCCTGCATTGCAGGTGCGATCGCAGAAGCCTTTTACGGTGGCGTACCCGATGCGATCGCCCATGAAACGCTCAACCGCCTAGCACCACCATTACGAAAAGTCACCCTCAACTTCTGCAACCAATACACTCAGCCATACACGCTTCAAACTGCCTAGCTATTCATTCTTAAACAATCTTCATCACACAACAATGACCACACCCATTCCCACCTTCTACAATCCCAAAACCGTAGATACTATTCGCCGCATCCCCTATGAGGCCTTAGCAACCGAAGCCCAAACCTACGCCCAGGCCAATCACATTACCCCTGCTGGCCATGACAAAGCACGCATCTGCCTATTGGCCATCGACGTGCAAAATACCTTTTGCCTACCTGATTTTGAATTGTTCGTCGGCGGTCGCTCTGGCATCGGCGCAGTACAAGACACCCAACGATTGTGTGAATTTATCTATCGCAATTTGGACATCAACACAGAAATCCTGCCCACAATGGACACCCACAGCGCCGCCCAAATATTTCATGCTGTCTTTTGGGTAAATGAAGCTGGAGAGCACCCAGCCCCTATGACCATGATTTCTGATAAAGATGTCCAAAACGGGGTTTGGAAAGTCAACCCATTGGTAGCAAAAAAATTAGCCCAACAGCTTTCCCAACCGTCATCCCACCAACAGTCATCTCAACGGTCTGACAATTCAAAAACTGTCAACATAGAAGCCTTCGCTCAGCACTATGCGCAACAGCTGAGCAACAAAGAGAAATACCCTCTCACCATTTGGCCCTATCACTCTATGTTGGGTGGCATTGGTCATGCCCTAGTGCCCGCCTTTGAAGAGGCCTGCTTCTTTCACAACATGGTACGCAACAGTCAAACCCGCTTCGAAGCTAAAGGCGATAACCCCCTAACTGAAAATTATTCTGTCCTTAGCCCTGAGGTGTTGAACAACGAATCTGAGCAACCCATCGCCCAAAAAAATAATCGGCTGATTCAACACTTACTCGACTTTGATGCCATTATCATTGCAGGGCAGGCCAAAAGCCACTGTGTTGCTTGGACTGTAAGCGATTTGCTCAGTGAGATTCAAACCATTGCCCCCACATTGGCTCGCAAGGTGGCGAACAAGGTTTATCTCTTAGATGACTGCACATCCCCTGTAGTTGTCCCTGGCGTTGTCGACTTTACTGAAAGCGCGGAGGAAACCTACGCACAATTTGCCAACGCAGGTATGAACATTGTTAACACTGGTGAAAGTCCAACAAACTGGCCTAACTTTCCACGGAAGTAAGTCCATCACAACAAACCATGATGCAAGTAATCTTGCTTCAAAGCCTTCTGTCGAAAGGCGTTTGGCCACGGTTTGCCAACAAAAACTTTCTCACAGTGAGCCCTTTAAACGTGAGCGTTATCACAAGGAAACGGCACAGCCATCACTCCCTTAAGGTACGTTTTTCGATAATTTATTAACGAATTAAAAATAGAATATGAAGTTTCGGCCTCATATCAAAATTTGTTGAAATAATTTGGGCATGTTCATAACTGAAGACATCTAGTCCTTTACTAGCTCAGTCGAACAAGCCATTTAAGGTGCTGTCATGAAATGTCCTATTTGCAAAACCCATACTCTCCACGAAGTTAGTCTGGATACCGGACTAACTGGAAAGCAGTGCAGTAACTGCTTTGGTCATTGGATTTCTTCTGAAGACTATTGGGAGTGGTTAGATCATCGGGAACACCAGCAGCGGGAAGGCAAGCGTCCACCTATTAATATCAACGCGGGCAGTCCCCTATTAGCAGTTGCAGATAACCACACTGCTAACTTTTGTGCTGACTGCTCACGTCTGATGACCAAAACACGTGTTGGTCGCGGCCTCAATTTTTATCTTGATCGCTGTAGTCACTGCCACGGTGTTTGGCTAGATCAAAACGAATGGGAAAATCTGAAGCAGAGGAATCTTCATCATCAGATTCACTACATGTTCTCCAGTGCTTGGCAGTTCAGCGTTCGCAAAGAGCAACAGGTGCATCACAAAACGCCTGCTTAAACAGCTCGCGTAAAACTCTCACTCTCCTCGAGAAACTCTCCTCGAAAATAGCAAAAAACAAACAGCCTGTAACGTTGCGTGACCCTCACTCAAAGGGGTGCGATCGCAAACGCTACAGTCTGTTTTCATCTCTATTTTCTAGTGATCACAATCACTTACTCTCCCAGAGCCTGCGAAACCTGGGGCTGAAATTGAGGGCAGTAGTGGAAAGCACCCAAATTCATCACCGCACCACCATACAGGCCAACCGCATAAGCCATTTCATCAGTTAATGCGGTGCCCAAAGCAGAGGCCTGATCAACCGCCGCAGAGGTGTAGGCAGCATAGGCATCCAAAGGGTCTACCCCCGAAGACAATGTTTGACAAAACATTTGAGCAGCCCAAATATTTTGCTCAGCACTCATTCCCCGCGTCGCCATCGTATAGGTTATGGAGTCTTGGTTTTCTAAAAAGCTGTACAAGTCATCTAAGTAAGCCTGGTCAGCAGGGGTTGATTGAGCCCCAGCCGCCGTAGGAAGTGAGATCGCCAAAGCGCTGAACAAAGCAGACCATTTAAAACGTTTCATGACAATCTCCATATCGTCAGGCAACACCCAACTGTCACCTTTCTATACCAGGCTTCCCGACTCGTTCAGGCAATAATCTGTCAGAGAGTCGGCGAAATCACGTATTCTACACACATTCGCCAGGCCAAAAATATGGCCATTTACGGGGTGCATTGCTTCAAGCTAGTGTCTTCTACACGCAGTTCCCTGAGGAAGTAAAAAACGTCTCGGCCAGTACCCATCTGCTTTCGGCCCAAGTAACCAGCCAAAGGAGAAGAGAGTTCCATCAAAAGATCATGAACCTCTCCCACCGACAAAGAAGGCAAATCCACCGTAGGTGACATAGAATACGCCGCACAGACTGTATCCAAGCCAATATCATCCTGCCCGGTGCGCTCTAAATACTCTTTGACCGCTTTAACGAGCGCGGAACGAAGCCTGAGTTGCTGCAAAGTGTCGTTAACAAATTGATTCACTTTGTCGTCTGAGGCTTTGCCATAGGGCGCTTCTTGCAAGCAATGCTTAAGTTTGAGTAAATCAACAGCCCCCGGATGTCTCGCCTTGAGTTCGGTCAATCGTTGCAACGTTTCAGGCCGCATCACATTCATCTTAGTTCCCCTAGCAACTTGCTCAGCACCCTCTGTTAATGGCCCGGCAGCAAACAGTATTTTGACGGACTGCTCAAATATTTCCCGACTCAACAGCGTATTACCCAAGTGAATCAGCTGTGTCGCACGATTGTCAGAGACCTCATCCCGCTGGCCCACTTTGCAGTCTCCAACCAAGGCATAGGGCAGGTCACAGTAAATATCGAGTCTGCCCGCTTCACCAACAGGCTCACCGTTTGGCGGCCCATTAGTGCTCTCACTACCAGGATCACGCATTATTTCAATAGCAACTTCACTGGCGATTTCATTAGCTGGGTCATCGGTTATTAGGCCATCCTGCTCAGCATCACTTCCAGAATCCAAGGCCATAAACAGTTTTTCATCATCGCTAAAGCCCAGCTTCAGCAAGCTTCTAAGCACGAGTTCTTTAAACTCATATCCACTGCCAAAATTGCCCACCTGTGACAACTGTTGAATCCACACCAGATCCGAATCGTCTAAGCGTGTTTCTTCAGCCCGTGACCAACCCAGTAAATACCGCAGGTCCCGATCTAAGGCCATCGCCCCTAGGCTATTTTCGCGAACAGCCACTAGCTCCGTTTGTAGGGGCTCTAATTCAGCATGAATCGGTGGCGATAGCTTAATCAGCTGTTTTTGGCGCTGGGCAAACTTTTCATCGCTTAAAAGCGGCACAGCCCGCTGGTCTGACCAAGAACCGACCACGGGAATAAAATGACCGATTTTATCTTCACTCAAACGACTCATCATTAAATCAATCGGTTGAGAAAAGCGATGAACTTGCAAAAACAGCAGAAATAGTTTGTGTCGTTTTTGGGCCAGCTGTTGCAAATAATCAGCTGACCAGGCCGTTAACTCAGCTAGCGCAGCCAAGTCATCCTGGGCGCTATACATACGGCACGTTTTTGACCTTGCCCAAGCGTGAACCGTCACGGCATCTGGATCAGTAATGCTGTGGGGCGCTCTTACACTCTCCAAAAATTCTGAATGATACCGAGTCGCTAGCTGATCGGGCGCAATATCAAGATCAACCGGGCACAGCAAAAAATACGATGGATTGCGAAATGAATTCGACAATGCCACAATCATCCGCCCTTGCAAAAGCGCTTCTATATCTAACGCTGGTAAGCACAACGCAGTGGTCAGAGCCGGGGTGCTCATAGTTATCCGAATGAACCATTAATCCATCGCCAAACCTAAGAGGCTAAACCCCAAAGCATTGCACGACGTTCCTAGCATGCCCATGATTTCTACTGAAGCATGCGGCGCTATGAGAACGGACTTAGATTCCCTAGCCAGCCTTTTACCGAACGTTGCTCGGTCCTAGCAACCGTTCAGTGAGGTCGGCAGTTATCTGCTGCACGCTTTGTAACACGATGCTCGCACCCGCAACTTTGAGCTTTTCAGCATAGTCTGCTTGGTAGGCCGCATCTTGCTGGGCATGGGGCGGTAAAATGCCGATTGCTAACCACTGCCGCCCAGGAAACTGCTCTTTCGCAGCAATGATAGTTTTCATATCAGCGGCTGTATCACCCGCATAAATCACCGGCAAGCCTTGCTCAGGCAAGTTATTAGCAGGCAAGTTATGAGCAGCAGACTGCTGAGCCTCTAACCGCTTCACAGCCATCATTAACCCCGTAGGATCCGGTTTGCCTGGCGCATCTTCCATCGCAATGAGGATGGGCTCAGCCAGCCCAATCCGCCGCTGAAGCACAAAATTAGCAGATCCTTGCGTAGCACCGCTAAAAAAGGCATAGGGAATGCCTGATAGAGAGAGCGTTTGCAGGTATGCCTTGTCCATCAGCAATGGCTCATTGGCAATGTAGCCTGTCCACTGATCGGGGTCTTCAGTATCAGGGCCACGGTAACGCTTCTGAAAAAAGTCAGTAATCTCTTCGTAGCTAGCTGCTGGCTTAGGTTCCTGCTGCTGAGCACAGTAACGGTGAATCATCTCCTCGGAGACTTTACAATCGTTATTCCAAATGCCTTCACTTTTGAGCCGATCAATATCTTCGACGGTGGGGCGAAAGCGACCTCCCGTGTAGTGTTCTACCGTGTCAGAAATTGCCCGTCGGTAAGAACCGCCCACGTCCCGAATCACACCATCAATATCGAATACAGCTATGGCAATGGGGTTCATGGGTGTGCAAGGGCTAACGGCTAGAATTATGGGGCCAACTTCACCGCAGGAGTAGCGTTATACCCGCATGGGAAATCAGCAAAGTACTTGGTGGCGTCAGAGCCTGCTAGCGATACTGACTAGCTTACTATTTGCGGGCAGCTTCGTTGCAGGGAAGTACACCACGGGTGAAATGGGGCCTTTGTTGATTACGCTGCTGCGCTATGCGATCGCAAGTACCTTTCTACATCTATTGGTCTGGAAAAAGGGCGACATCGGTCCACGCCTCCGCGCCGCCTCACGGACGGAAATCCTTGGCCTATTGCTCCTGGGAACCTTCGGCGTCGTGGGCTATCACTTCTTCTTCTTCTCTAGCCTTCGTTACACCGCTGTCGCCAATTCGGCCATTATCAACGCCTTTAATCCTGTTGTCACAGGGTTCTTAGCGGCAGTGATACTGAAGGAAAAATTGGCAGTTCGTAACTATTTAGGGGGTGCGATCGCGATTCTCGGCGTACTCATCCTACTCACCAACGGTAACCTAACCGTCCTCACCCAACTTGGATTCAACCTAGGCGATATTCTCATGCTGGCCGCAGTCCTCTGCTGGGCATGCTATTCCATCCTACTCAGGCATTTAGGCAAAACCTTCAGCGGATTGGCCATGAGCTATTACGGTGCACTGTTCGGCGTCGCGCAACTCTCACTGTTAGTCTTGCCAGAGCTAGCCAATACGGGCTGGCCCACGCTCTCATGGCCCTCTATTTTAGGTCTGGGTTATATGGGCATTGGGGCATCCGGGATTGGATATTTGCTCTTTACCCTCAGTATTCAGCGCATTGGCCCCACCAAATCAACAAGTATCGTTTACAGCGGCGTACCGATATGGGTAGCCCTATTGGCCTGGTTGTTCTTTGCAGAATCTGTAACGCCTTGGATGCTTGTTAGCATGGCACTCATTCTCATAGGGCTACGAACTGTTTTAAAACCGGAAAATTCCTGACTAACCAAGCGCTTTCAAAATAACAAAACAGTCTACGTTAGGAGAATATCGGCAGGCGCTCAACAATATCAGTCAGCGCAACCAGTGTCGTTTTCAACAGATTTAGTTGAGCCTCACGGGCTGCTGAGTTCACGGCAACAGGAGCGGCAACCTTCGTTTGAATAACTTTTTTGGCTTCTATGTCGTAAGCGGCGATCACACTCAAAGCTTCTGCACTAAACCGAGATAAATAAATATCAGCCTGCTCCTTAAAATCGACCACAGCATTGTTTTTCTCCAACCGATCCGAAGCTGCTGAAGATTGTTCTTGGGCACTGCGTTGCTTAGTTCCTGGCTGATTCACACCGGCCTGATTCACACCGGCCTGATTCACTAGGTGACTGGCCCCAGCTAATACGGCGGCCCCTAGTGGACCTCCGAGCATCCAACCTAGCCCAGTCGCGATTGCCACAGGGGCCATACCAGGCTTTCGCCCTG
Organism: Cyanobacteria bacterium P01_F01_bin.53; assembly: GCA_039186165.1. GTDB lineage: Bacteria > Cyanobacteriota > Cyanobacteriia > Phormidesmidales > Phormidesmidaceae > Phormidesmis. Next base: position 6,459 of record JBCDAG010000045.1, on the reverse strand, counting down.
ACTTATCGGTCTCTGGTATCCCTGTCTCGGCATCCTTTGTTGTGGTATTAACCTCTTCCTGAGCGTGAGAAAAAGCCATCCACACGTCCACCGGGCGTGGCTTTTCAAAGAATTCACAGGCCTGATGCACCCAGCTCACCAAGGGTTTCTGTCGCTCGAACCACGCAGGACGCAGATTCTGAAGGAGCCAATCTTGAGTCGTATTATTTTCTAAGGCTTGGGCCAATCCCAGACGGTAGTTCGCTTGCAAATTGTCTGGTTCTAGCCAAGTGCGTAGTTTGGTTAGGCTTTGATCAAAGCCTTTCTGAATAAGTGTTTGCGCCTTCTTTTTCACTTCAACGCGGCGCGTATCGGTCGGATCTGGCTGTGATATAGAGAGTGTATCGATTTGGGCTTGCAAAGCAGGTGGAACCGTTTTTGCGATCGCCTTTAGCCTTGGCAAAGTCTGCTCAGGCCCTCGGCCTTGGCCAAGCTGTTGACCAATGTTTTGCAAAGCCGACTCCAGTGCGGGTAAGCCCGTTTGCGTCGCCGCGGCCATGTCACCTTTTAGCCTTGCGCGCAGTGCAGGCAAAGCGTCTACCTGATATAAATTACTCACCCCAGCCGGTAAATTAGACCGAAAGCTCTCAGCCAGAAAGCGCAAGCGCACAGCCACCTGCTGGCGATCATTGCCCTCCATCAGATTGAGAAAATTCACCACAAAAATGACCGTGTTAATGCCTCGGTCTAGCAGCCAATCCCGGAGGTTTTCACGCTCGGCAAGGGTCATCAGCTTGCGGCCATCCAGCAGCTGAATCACCAGATCAGCACTCAGTAGCTGTTTTTTAATCAACTCATCTTGGGCGTCACGATCATCCGTTCCCGGCAAGTCGATGAGTTCTAGACCCAGCTTCAGCAAAGGATGCGGGCAATAGACCTCTACCGCCGCCACATCTTCACGCATACGACGCTGCTCATCTAGCACGGCAAACTCTTTGAGTGCACCGGTCCCGACTTCTTCATTGATCGAACCATCGGTGTGGGTAATGCGGGTTCGTGGCTCTGGCCCATATTTCACCGTAATGGCCGCACCAGTTGTGGGGACTAAATCCATCGGCAGGGCCTTTTCACCTAGCAAAGCATTGAGCAAGGTAGATTTGCCGTAGTTAAAAGGGCCGAAAACAGCAACGCGATAAGTGGGATGGTTAATGCGATCACACGCTTCAACCACTTCAGCCTTGAGAGTAGCTTGAGAGTCGTCTAATAACCCGACTGAACGTCGAAGCATTTCCACCAACTGACTTTGGTAATGCTCTAGTTCAGATACAGACTGACTCACCGATTCCTCCCCAAGTTTCTTATCCATCGCAATATCTCTTTTTATACCTTTAACCCTGAGGCACTGAGGAGTCTCCCTAAAATTTTTCCCTCAGCGTGACCTTAACACCGTACTTAGGACGCAGGGTGAACCGGGGGTCGACTTCCACAGTTTGCCTGGGCACTAAACTGACTTCAAAACGCTGGACAATAGCACTTAAAATCATCAGCGTTTCCATAATTGCAAAGTTTTTACCAATACACACATGCGGCCCCGCGCCCCAAGGCATGTAAGCGTACTTATGACGGTTTTTAACCTTCTCTGACAAAAAGCGATCCGGGTCAAACTGTTCCGGATTATCCCAAAACTCAGGATGGCGAAGCGTGTAATAAAAGGCAAAATTTAGAATAGAGCCCTTGGCAATGTGATAGCCATCCAGTTCATCATCTTCAAGCGCAGCTCGGGGTGCAAGCCCCATCCCAGGCGGACATAGGCGCAAAGACTCATCGAAGACACGCCGGGTGTACTTTAGCTTTGGCAAATTCTCGAATGTAGGCGTGCTACCTTGTAACACCATCTCTACTTCAGCCTGCATCTGAGCCATAATTTCAGGATGGGTGCCGAGTAAGTACCATGTCCAGGCTAAAGAGGTAGCGGTCGTTTCGTGCCCAGCATTGATGAGCGTGATAATTTCATGCAAGAGTTGTTGATCGCTCATTCCCTCCCCAGTATCCTCATCCCGCGAAGCCAACAACATAGACAACAAATCAGTCTCTTCTATAGGATGCTGTCGTCGCTCCCGAATGACCTCTAAAACAATCTCATCAACCGTTTGCTTAGCCCTGCGAAACTGTCGGTTATTTTGAGTCGGCACCCAAAGTGGTGGCATCAACGGATTAGTCAAACGTTGAAACACTTGATCGACGAGGATTTCTAAGGCACTGCGAAAGCGATTGGACTCACCATTCACATCCACACTAAATAGCGTTAAGCTCACAACTTTTAGCGTGAGGCGTGTCATCTCAGCGGCAATATCAATCACCTCGCTAGCAGGCTTTCTCGCCCACTCCTGCAACAGCGAGTCCACACAGCGCCACATAATGCCGTGGAGCTTCACCAGCTGCTTTTGCTGGAAAGCAGGCTGAATTAAACGACGCTGCTGCCGCCAAAAAGCACCTTCGCTAGAAAATAAACCCTGCCCTTGAACTTGCCCCATCGGCTTCAAAAAGAAACCAGGTTTTTCATAGCGTTCTGAACAGGTCGCTAAGGCATGCTCCATATGGTCTGGATGGGTCGCCAAGTAAATCGTCATCCCAGGCAAGATCGGCATCCGTACCAAATCACCATACTCACGCCAATAATTCGCCAAAAACTCAAGCGGTTGAGTCTGAAGTTTGGATAAGCTTAAAAACAAGTATCCAGACGGACCAGGGGCACGGCGCTTTGAGGATACAGAGGAAACTGCTTGAGGTGCTAGTGGCATAGGCCTTCTCATCTCCGACAGGAATATATGGCAGAATTCCCGGCCATTGTATGGGATGACAATCAAGATAGACTTAGAATCCAATGAGCTGTGCAACAGTCCTTTTAAGCCTTAGCCAATTAAAACTGACCAATTAAGGCTGGCCAACATCACTCACCTATTAACTACTGGTCAAGGCACACTGATAGGCTACATCTATGCGGGCACTGGCCTCTTGCACCGCAGCTTCCGCGTCCTTAAGCCTAGCCACTTCAGCATCCCGATCAATCTCACGGGATTCTTTTTGGGTGAGGAGATTATCTAACTCGGACTTGCGATCGCGAATATCGGTCTCAATCCGTTCCATCACCTCAGTTTCATAGTTGTCAAAGCAAGCCTGAATACCGTCGTACACGTTCTGCCACTGCTCATCAGCGAGCTTGGGTAAGTGTTTTACCAGCTCTTTTTTCATCGCTTTGGCGAGCTCTTTACGCGCATGCTCCAACTGAAACACGCCCACACCAAAGCCTGCCAACAAAATGCCGATTGGCCCAAAGAGAGACCCCACCACCAGCGTCAAAGAACTGGTAATCAAAAAGTTCACTAAAATGCTTTGCCAGTCAAAACCGGTTGCGGCCATCACCATACCCGCCGGATTACGGCCCGCCAAGGAAATCAGACCCATGGCCCACTTCACCCAGCTAGGTCCACTCTCATCACCTTCGGCCTTCGGGAAGGTATTGATACGGGCCTGACCCGTGAGCTTTTCAGTCATCCGCTGAGTAATTTGCTGATAAGAGCTACCGTACTCAGCCGCACTTTGGGAGAGTTCGTTAAAGGCTGCATCAATATCTTTTTCAGCCGTTTTAGACCAAGCGTGAAACTTGTCATTCACATATCGCTCAAAGGCCTTTTTCATCTTTATCGAAAACACTTCTCGTCCCTGTCCTGAGATAAATTCACTCAAGCCCAAGTCAGGCGCGTAGTTGATAAAATCATCTTCAAACGTATTCTCTAGCTGGTAAATGTAAGTTTTTAGAGAATTGGCAATGGTGGAAGATTTGCGATCGCGCATTCCCCGAATATCGTCTCGGAAGTTATCACGAATACTGGCCAACTCATCAAACTCAGGTGAAACCGATTCGATACGCTGCTTAAGCTCATCAACGCCTTGGTTCAACATCGGAATGCGTCGCTCCACGGCTTCTTGGAAGCGATCGCGCGTTTCTCTTCCCAATGTTCGGGCCTGACGAAGCTCTGAGATAGCCCGCTCTTGGGTTAAGAACACATTCAAAGACTGCGTGAACGCTGCAAGGCTGGTCTCTTCTAGGGTGCCTTCAGGATTTTTCAACCGCTGTCGTAGCGCTTCTAAGGCAGAAATGGCAAAAACGCGATCGCTATAACAATCGATGCCATCTACCTGACAGTACTCGCCAAGGTGGGTGCGAAATAATTTATGCAGCTTCTCTTCTGCCTCGGCCACTTCCGCCTCATCATCCGGATCAATCAAACTCTCTTTTATTTGATCCCACGCATTGATCAAGAAGAACACAGAGAGACCGCGCTCTTTAATATAGGTTTCTAAATATCGGCGTTCTGCCAACGTGCAAGGCTGAGTCGCCCGCAGCATAAACAAAATAGCGTGACAGTTATTGATGTAACCCAAGGACAAGTCATTACGGGCCTCGGTATCGTTCAAACCAGGACTATCGACAATCTCTACGCCCTTTTCTAGCAACGGTAACGGATACTCTGCAACGGCATGGCTCACATCAGGGAAAGCTAATTCTTCCTTACTTTCGAGCTGCTTTGCTTCAGAAGGATCAATGGTGTAGCGCTGCTTAAAGGTATCAAAATCCATGGTCTCTGGATCTTTGCCATCCAGGAAATGGACCGTGATTTGCTTAGTGGGGCCGTAGCGCAAAATGGTCAGCAGTGCGGTGCAAGGATTCACATCGCTGGGCAATAGGTTTTCACCAATGAGCGCATTCAAAAACGTGCTTTTGCCCCGCTTCATATCACCGAGCACCAGTAAGCGAAATACACCCTGACGCAGGTTTCGGCTAGCGGCCTCCATATCTTCAATGGTCTGCGCTAGCCCCATCTCGCCGGAGAGTTCAGCACCAGCAGCTTCAGAGGCTGTGACAATTTCGACCATTGCCGTGAGGTCATCTGCCATTTTTTGACGCACCTGCGCCACACGATCTAAATCACTAAAAAAGTCGGTGGGCGTTAAAGTCGTCATAGTTAGAGAATAGGGATATTAGCAGGGAAAAAGATATTGTCATGAAACTGACTACGTGCACCCAACATGAACTAGCATGGGACGGCGATGTCTGGAACGGCGATGTGCGCCTCCAGTCCACTACAGTTATCACGCCAGTGAATCCTGACAAGTTCAGAGAAAAGTTAAAACAGTCACAAAAGTAGGTAAGCGCATGCAGGACAAGGTAGGATTCAAGACCTTATAAGTTTAGGCTTTTAGCATGAGGACTTCGATTCTAAAAACAGCTTGTATGCCATCCAGATTATGCCAACAACTAGCAAAATAGTACCAATCCAAGTAGCCAAACGAATTGCCACAATCACAGTGGCAACAATGAGGCAAAATTTACCAATATCAGTGGCTTTTTTATAAAGGCGGCGGGTTTTCACCTCGTTCACGACTTCCGCCTCAACATGCTTCGCAGTGGAGTGAGAGGGGATGTCATCCAGCTCTTTTTCAATTTCTTTTAGGCGTACTTTCAGCTCACGAGCCTTGAGGGACTCTTCACGGCGACGGATATCTTCCTCTATATTATCGAAGGCACTCATGGTAAATGTTATGAACCGTACACATCACCAACCTAACCAAAAAGCTGGTGGCCTACTCAGATTGCCCCGGCCTATTCTAGGAGTATCGGGCTATTTCACATAAAGAAGGACCGTTCTAAATCATTACAGTCAGCACTTATACGGACTTTGCGAGTAGGTTCTTGAAGAGCAAGAATTTCTCCTACGACAACTGGTAAGAACACAACTCCCAAGCACAACAGAGATCAAAACTACACACACATGCTCTACTCATCGGATTCAAAAAATAGCTTATACACCATCCAAGCAGCGCCTAAAATAAGCAACGGAGGAAGCCACGTCACGCTGAAAACAAAGATGGCAGCGCTGACAATATTGAGTAGGCGAATCCCCACAATCACGGCCACCACAATGAGCCAAAATCTTGCAGCTTTACTCAGTTGAAAGCTCTCAGCTAGCTCTTCAGGTCGCGAACTGGGAGCTTGCTTAGCCTTGACATTAGCCTGATTAGAAGCCTTTTGAGAAGGCAGATCCTCTAACTCTTGTTCAATTTCTTTTAGACGCATTTCCAGCTCACGGGCCTTCAAAGATTCTTCTCGGGAGCGTCTATCATCCTCAAATTCTTTGAAAGCATCCATGGGTTGTTAGCGTCGTACATAGTACAATCACGGACATCATTCACAAGGGAACCGTGACCTACTCAGCTTGCCCGTCAAAATCAGCTGAGTACCGATACCTATCACATCAAAAATAACTTATGACTGCCCGCGCACATAGGACTTTGTCTTTTTTGAGAAGTAGTTGCTTAAGGCAGCTTGAAGAAGAGAAACCTTATGAATGATCTCGGATTAGTAAAAGCTGTCTAAACATTGAAGCAGAGGGGGAGAGAAGGAATCGTGAAAATTTT
>JBCDAG010000044.1:0-26755 GCA_039186165.1 Cyanobacteria bacterium P01_F01_bin.53 | reverse complement strand
TGATATCGCTCGTACTCAAGCGCAGTAATATCGCTTTCGCTAAACTCTAAACGGATCATGACTACTGGCTCGGGCAAAAGGGCTCTCTCAATTTCATCATGACCCTTAAATTAGTTCAAGTTGGAACCGCCTGGAGTATATTCATCGATAATGGTCCGTTTATCAGTGACTACCGGATCAAATATTGATTGAAGCATGGCCTGGTTATCGTTGCCGTTGTGGTCGTTGGCGGCTTGCTCAGCCGCAACCAAATCCAACTCAAACCCACTGAGGAAATTATCGGCGTAGTTGCCGGTCCCTAGCAGTTCAGCAGCTTCTGGGTGTGTACCCATAAATCGATGCTCAAGCCCTTGCCCATCCACTTGGTTGAGCGCTATGATTTCTTGTCGTCTCTCTTCTGCCAGCCACTCATCAACCTCTGCCTGCATGGTCTGAGAGGCGTAAGGACTCGCCGTCGCTAGCAGCTCAGCATCCTCTTGCAACTGTTGTATTCTTTGCCTTTCTTCTTCTTCAATAAGCTCTTCAGCTTCAGCTTGCATTGCTTGGGCTGCATAAGGGTTTGCCGTTGCCAGTAGTTCAGCATCTTGTTGTAGCTGCTCTATTTTTGGAAGTTGGTCTATTGGAAGTTGGCTTTCAGCAATAAGTGCTTCGGCTTCGGCTTGCATGGCTTGAGACGCATAAGGACTCGCCGTTGCTAGCAGTTCAGCATCACTCTGAAGCCTTTGGATGGTTTGCCGCTTCTCTTCTGCCATGATCAAGACTTCAGCTTCAGCCTGCATGGCTTGAGAGGCATAAGGACTTGCCGTCGCCAGCAGTTCAGCATCCTTTCGCAGCTGCTCTATTTTCGAGAGACTATCGCCATTAGCCTCCGCTTCTACGGCCTGCTCTTCGGCTGCTCTTTCTTCAGCTTCAGCCTGCATTACTTTAGCTGCATAGGGGCTTGCCGTTGCTAGTAGCTCTGCGTCATCAAAAAGCTGTTGTGTTTTCTCTTTTTCGGCTTTCGCAATTAGCTCGTTGGCCTGCTCATTCATTGCCTGTGCCGCATAAGGACTTGCCGTTGCTAGCAGTTCTGCATCCTTCTTAAGCTGTTGAGGGTCTGGAGCAGGTGTCTCAGCAATGAGGGCTTGAGCTTCTGCATTCATCGCTTGAGCTGCATAAGGACTCGCCGTTGCTAGCAGTTCTGCATCTGCGGTGAGTTGGGCTATTTTTTCTCTTCTTTCTTTCGCGTCTTGTCGTTGCTCTGCTGCTGCAATCCTTTCAGCTTCAGCCACGTGCTGTTCTTCTTCCTCAATAAGTGCTTGAGCCTCTTGTTGCATCGCTTGAGCCGCATAAGGACTGGCCGTTGCGAGCACCTCTGCATCGTCCTGAAGCTGCGTTACTTTCTGGCGAATAGCTGCTGGGCTAGCAGGCGCAGCCGTAGACGGTGTCACTGGTGTGGGGATCGGTGACGTTACGGTGACTGGCTCGGCTGTTGGCGTCGGTGCCCGTGTTGGTGCGGGTTGATTCGGTAAAACGACATTTGCCCCTATTTGTAGTCCTCTGGCTTCGATCTTAGTGAAGGCTGAGCCGTCTGGTTTGCGAAGCTCGGTCCACTGGACGCCGTGTTGCGAAGCGATCGCAGATAACGTATCCCCTGCTTTCACTTCCACTGTTCCATTTCCCGTTCCACTGCCACCGGTCAGTTCACTGGCCGGTTTACTGGCCGGTTCACTGGGCTGGAATACAGGCGTCGGCTTTGAAACAGGCGTCGGTGCAGAGGTCGGCGTCTGGCTCTGTGCTTTCACCGCCGCATCAAATTTATCGACGGTGCCTGCCTGTAGGTATAGTTTGCGGTCCGATCCACTTACAGGTGTCGGTGTCGTGGTCGTCGGTGTGGGAATCGTCAGCGGGTGAGCCGCTGGCTTAGGCGCTGGTGTCGTGATTGGCGGAGCCGTAAAGGCATGGTTTGCACTACCGCCTACGAAATAACGATTTTCAACGTTAATCGTGGTGTCGTTAACCGTCAGCGTTGAGTGATCGTTTTCACCTTTTAAGGCAAGCATTTCAGCGTTAGAAAGGTCTTCCCCTTGAACCAACTTGGCAAAAATCTCACCTTCATCACCCGCCGAATCAACGGTGTTCAACGCCTGATCAAAGTAATGGCCGACTTCTTCTAACAGCACCTCATCGAGTGCGTCCGTATTCTCCGCCGCTTCGGCAACCACCTCGTCAGAGATAAAGATCGTATTATTTCCAAACGCGCCGTCACCCAGTAGCAATTGCGCATCCACAATCTCAATCGCTGGACCCTTAGATCCTGCGATTAAGTCATCGACCAAAGCTTCGGCCTCGGCCGTTTGCCCGTTATCACCAAAGGCTGTCTTCAGCGTTGGCGTAAAATCTGAGCTATTGCGAAAATCAACTAAGGTCTGCTGTAGACGTTGTGTGGCTTGCTCTACAGCCGCTTCATCCTTATCTATGGCAGCATCACCCGCGTAGCCCAGCGACGTAAACACGCCGTCTGTGACGCCCTCTACCTGCTTTCTTGCCACCGCGAGCCGACGTTTGACCGTATCCATCCAGGTGCTGTCATCCACCTCGGCCGCGATCGCCTTTAGGTCACTCACGAGTGACTGAGTCTGCTGGTTTAGTCCATTTCGCAGGGGATTAGTTTCAGCTTGCCACTGTGTTAGTGCGCCCTCTACCAACTCACGCACGGAGCTACCAACGTCACTGGCCTTGGCGCTGGCCATTACCTTGCCAGAGTCCATCGTGCCCTCAATCAGCTGTGAACCACGAGAAAAGAGCCCAACACCCGATTGCAAGGCACTATCTAAAGAGGGCGCTGTCAGGGCCTTTGCCAACTGTGGGTAAATCGGTGCCAGCTCATTGGCCAAAGCCTGCAAAACGGCTGGGGAATGCTCTCCCAACCGCCCCGCTTGCGCCGTCGAGCGCTGTTCGTTCCACTGGCCATCCAACCTCAATCCGGACAACTCAGGGATGATGGGCATCATCTGAGCGTCGGCGCCTAATGTATTAGTGTCCAATGCACCGACTGTATTGTGGCTGGGCTCTAAAGGATCTACCGATAGGAAAGGATTGGAGGTGGAAGGGACCAATGCGCTATCGGTGCTGCTGTTAGGAGCCAGATGAGTCATAGAGATAGGTTTTGAAGGTTTGTATCGCTTTCACGGCCCAGGCTGCACGGCTGAAATCAGGCGTTTAAAGCACAGGTTTTAAACCACAGGTATGGTCCGAAGGAGGATGCTTATTATTTTGGGAAGTAATTTTCATTTAAGAATGCAAACGTCACATATAGGTTCCGGACAGTCGCATTGTCCGGAACTAAACATCACAAACCTCTAGAAAAAAGCCATTTCAGTCCAAAAATCTATGCAAACGGTTCATAAAAGGCCTGTTTAGCATTTGGCGATTGTTTGGTTTTGGTAAGGAGGCGATTGTCTAGAGTAAGGTTTTGCTTTTGGAGGGGGGCTTGCTACGTCGTTGCGTATATCCAAGAAGGTTACGGCTTGAATGTTGCGAAATATTGCGATTGCCTGCAAAACCTAAAATGAGACGTTGCTGCGATGAGATTGATTCAACCCATGGGCTGTTTCTATGGCGGGGGCTGTGGCTGAAAAATATTTTCTTTCAGAATGTAAATCAGTGTTTCAATCTTCTTAACAATTGAGGGGTTTGGATGATTCCACCTAAGAACCAGTGATACGATTCATTCCATAGGATTATTTATTTCGTGGAGCATAAGCCCTTGGCACTTCGAGTAGCAGTTGTAGGCGGTGGACCGGCAGGGTCTTCCGCAGCTGAAGTACTTGTAAAAGCAGGCATCGATACATACCTGTTCGAACGCAAGCTAGATAATGCAAAGCCCTGTGGTGGTGCGATTCCACTTTGTATGGTCGATGAGTTTGATTTGCCTCCCGAGATCATTGATCGTCGGGTTCGCAAAATGAAGATGATTTCACCTTCTAATGTAGAGGTGAGTATCGGCTCCACATTGAAAGATGATGAGTACATTGGCATGTGCCGCCGTGAGGTTCTAGATGGCTTCTTACGTGACAGAGCCGAAAAGCTCGGCACCAAGGTGATCAACGGCACCGTTCACAAGCTTCAAATCCCTGATAACGATAAGGATCCCTATGTGCTGCACTATGCAGATCACTCTAAGGAAGGTCTTCAGGGCGAAGCTAAGACGCTGAAGGTGGACATGGTGATTGGTGCTGACGGTGCTAACTCCCGTGTTGCTCGTGCGATTGATGCTGGTGACTACAACTATGCGATCGCTTTCCAAGAGCGTATCCGCATCCCCGAGGACAAAATGGCCTACTACGAAGAGTTGGCTGAAATGTACGTCGGTGACGATGTCTCCCCTGACTTCTACGCTTGGGTATTTCCAAAGTATGACCACGTTGCTGTCGGCACGGGAACGATGGTTACCAGTCAGGCCAATATTAAAGAGCTTCAGAAAGGCATCCGTACCCGCGCGGCTAAGCGCATCGAAGGCGGTAAGATCATTAAGGTAGAAGCTCACCCCATCCCTGAGCATCCAAGGCCCCGTCGTGTCGTTGGCCGTGTCGCCTTGGTTGGTGATGCTGCTGGTACTGTCACTAAGTCTTCTGGTGAAGGCATTTACTTTGCGGCTAAGTCAGCTCGCATGTGTGCCGAAACCATTGTTGAGCTGTCCAACAGTGGTGAGCGTGCCCTCACTGAAGCTGAGCTGAAGACCTACATTAAGAAGTGGGATAAGGAGTACGGTCTCACTTACAGGGTGCTCGACATCTTGCAGTCCGTCTTCTACCGTAACGATGGGTCCCGTGAAGCCTTTGTGGAAATGTGCTCCGACATGGATGTACAAAAGCTGACCTTTGACAGCTACCTGTACAAAACTGTTGTACCGGCTAACCCCATTACGCAGATGAAAATCACTGCGAAAACTGTGGGTAGCTTGCTGCGGTACGAGGTTATGAACATGCTCCCTAGCGGTTCATGAGTCTTTCTGTAGGCTGAGCGTAGTCGAAGCCTAACAACTGCGTTATTCTCTTTGTCTTAAGCGCTGCCTAATTAGTTAGGTGGCGCTTTTTTTAAGGGGTCAACAGCCAAAGACCTTTTTAAGAGGTGTTGTGTGCTGTTGCTGATTGATTGTCCCTGGAAAAACAAATATCAAACTATTGCGAATCTTAGCGTTAAGGTTTACGCTCTGATCCTCTAAAATCGACGCGATTCCTTTTTAAGCCTAAGGGCTCATGTAACCGTAAATTAATCTATGATCACAGTAACGCCATGACCCATCACAGTCACCGAAAATCCACCCTTTTGTAATCTTTTAGATCCTCTATCCCCTATGCCCGAAGGCCCGGAAATCCGTCTTGCCGCTGACAAAATTGAAAAAGCCCTACGCCCCCATCCGGTCACCGAAGTCTTTTTCGCCTTCGACCATCTCAAGCCCTTTGAAGACGACCTCACCGGTTGCCGCGTCACCCGTGTAGAAACGCGGGGCAAGGCTATGCTCACCCACTTTGACAATGGCCTGAGCGTGTACAGTCACAACCAGCTGTATGGCAAATGGATGGTGCGCAAGGCTCAGAATTTTCCTGAGACGAAGCGGCAGCTCAGGTTTGCGGTGCACAATGCGAAAAAATCAGCGTTGTTATACAGCGCTTCAGATATCCAAATCCTGGGTAGCCCCGAAGAAATTGAGAACCATCCTTTCCTCAGCAAGCTCGGACCGGATGTGCTCAGCTCTGGTCTCTGGCCCGAGCAGCTACAAGATCTATTAAAAAGTAAAAAGCACTATCGTCGCCGCCTCTCTACGCTGTATCTTGATCAGCATTTTCTGGCGGGTATTGGCAACTACTTGCGCAGCGAGATTTTGTTTGTAGCAAAGCTGAATCCTTACCTACGGCCCATGGATTGTAGTGATGAACAACTGTTGGCTCTGGCAGAGGCCTCGATTGAAATCTCCTATCAGTCGTATCGGTACAAAGGCGTGACGAATGATTTGGATTTGGCCAATCAGTTAAAGGCAGACGGTGCAAGCTATCGGGACTATCGCTATTGGGTATTTGGCCGGAAAGATAAGCCTTGCTATGAGTGTGGAACGCCCATCGTTAAAGAGATGGTGAGTAGTCGGCGGATTTATTATTGTCCGAGGTGTCAGCCTGCGAAAGTGTAAGCGCCAACTGTTGTTTAAACTGCCCACTGAGTTGCTGAAGTTGTTGCCGTTCTGTTGGTCTTAAGCCTGCTGGGTCGAAACGGTAGCGGTAGTGTAGGGTTAGAATTTCTTTGAATGATGGACGTTGGGGGGCGGGGATTAGGGATTGAATGCGATCGCACCATTGCAAAAAAGACTCCGACGGCAATCGCTCAAGGCCTTGTTCACTCAGTTGTTCACCTAAGAATGCTTCAATCTGATACAGCTCTGAATCCAAGCCACTGGGCAAGACATTAATACCCGCTACTGCCGTTGCCGTTGGGTCTGTATTCTTTTGCTGCCCTTGAAAGACCTGACTAGAGCGCCAGAGCAAATAGCAGAATAGCGGAATAACAATCATCAACACTTCGCGCAGCCCCAACTCTCCTAACTGGCGAATGCGGTAGGACAGTTGGAAGCCCAGAAAGGCGAAAAAGTCCGGCAATGCCTGAAGTTCAGAGGTCATGGCCTGTTCTTGCGCACTCCAGTCAGACGGGGTCGTGTCTAAAATTTGCCAACGTTTATCGAGATACACCAGGGTCCAGGCATGGGCATCGCGAGAGCGCACAATGTATTGTCCTTCGAGTGGGCTAAACTCATGGACTGAATAGCCGACGGCGTAGCGGGCCGGAATGCCTGCGCCTCTTAATAATAGCGCCGTTGCGGAGGCAAAATATTCGCAGTGACCTGCTTGGGTGTTGAGTAAAAAGTCGGAGACTGCGGCGGTGTCTGCCGCTGGCAGCAGCAGGTCAAGCGAGTATTGAAAATCTTGAAAGTGAGCTGCGATTTTGCTGACAATTTCGCTTTCAGAGAGGGGGTGTTCCGATAGCTGTTGTTCCGATAGGCCTAGCTGGGTGAGGACCGTTTCAATGGCCGCTTTATCGACGTTGGGAATTTGTAAGTCGGTCGCGGTGGGCCGGGTTTCGGCAGTGCCTCGGGTGGGTTGAAACTGCACTTGGTATGTCGCTGTGCCTTTGGCATTGACCTGCACTGCGCCATATTGATTGCTCTGCATCTCTTCGACGGGTAGCTGCACAATGGTGGAAGTGCCGCGTGGCAGCGTCAAAATACCATCGCCGCGCTCTAGATCGGTAGAAATGCTAATGGTAGTGTCTTGCTGGCTGGCTTGGCCGAGGACCCAGTCACCATCTTCAGTGCCGGGAGGAACGTCGTTGAAAACGGAGTTGTCGGCCCGCCAGGTGGAGAGTTGGTATTGGTTGTAGGTGGCTTCTTGGAGAAGCAGTGGAAACGGGTTGCCCGGTTCAGCTTGGGCCGTGGAGATGTTGTCAGCGGAGACTTTGTCGGTGGAGACTCTGAAGGCAATTTTATTCGAGAGCTTTAGCCGACCGACCGATCCCATAAAGGTGGTGTTGCCGTCTGGATCAATGGCACCGCCGCTGGCGATGTCGCCAATCATGGCGATGACCTGGGCTTCTAGGCGTTGTTGGGCATAGGCAAGCTGCCGGTGTCCGGCGAAGCCGAGGCCGATGGATAGGCAAAACAGCAGTAGCCACACTATGGGCGTAGAGCGTTTGGGGCGCAGTGGCCACAGCAGCAGCCCTGTGAGAAGTGTGGCACCAATGTAAAAGAAAAAGTGGTCGCTATCGGCGGCACTGGCGGCTGCCAGGCACGTACCAAAATAGAGATAGTACAGATTGATAGGGCTACGTTGCTTGAGGCTTTTGGCGGTAATGCTGTGTTGTTGTGCGGTTTGTGGCACTGGGGTGCTAGAGAATCGTTGGCTCAGCAGCTCCGAGACGCCGAGGCCATAGGTGCGGGCAATCAGTAGCGGTAGTCCGGCAACCGGTAGCCATTGAAACAGGGTGTAGATGAAAACTGATTTTTCGACGGTGGCTGTGACGACAAACAAAATAGCTACCAGCGCAACGCAGAGTTTGGCAGCTTCTCGGAGATCTGAGAAAGAAAGCGTCCAGCGTTGATGGATAATGCGGCGGCCTTCGAGGATGAGGATAATTGGCAGCGCTACGAAGAATAGACCGGTTTGGTAGCCCCAAAGTGCGATCGCTAAACTGCACAGGCTAGCACCGTCAATAAACCCTGAGTCCCTAACGCCTGAATTGTTGGGCGAAGCCGATGTCATAGTGCTAGTAACCCCGTTTGAATATTGTTCACGCTTAAAACATGTAGGTTGCTTTGTTTATCTTGCAGACAGCTCGTATCAGGTGGTTCGGCCAGTCCTTTTTCGGTGGTAATGATTAAGACGAGAACAGGAATGCCTGCGGCTTGGAGCTGTTCGATTAGGGCTTGGCGGTCTTTATCCCAGGTAAGAAAGACGCAAATGCAGCCGCTGAGTAAGGAAAGACGCGATCGCACCACGGGCAGTAATGATTCGAACCCTTGGTCTTGGCAGGGCACGACGGAGGCCAATAACTCTAAGAGATGTTCGGTTTGCCCGAGTCCGCGTCCGACCGTAAAGCAGTGGGCTTCACTACTGACGAAAACCATGTCCAGTAAGGATTCTTGAGTTTGGACGGTACAGGCAAGAGAGGCTGCGATCGCCACGGCTTCTTCCATCACTTCGCTATGATCTTCCGTCTGAAACGTATCCAAAATCAACGCATGGCGCACCGAATATTCAGTTTGTTCTTCCCGAATGACTGGCTTACCCAGCTTGGCCCAGCTCTTCCAGTGAATCTTGCGCGGTGAGTCGCCAGGGCGATATTCTCGCAAGGCCCGAAACTCTTCCGAATCTCCCACTGAAGCCGCCAACGCCAGCCCATCTTGCTGGTGCCGCCTGTTCCCCGGTAATGTAATCGGCGGCAGTTCATAGCGCCGAGGCAAAATCAACACCGATTGCGGCAGGGCAAAAGAAACGCAGCGATTCACCAATCCCAGAGGCTCAGGGCACGCGAGTGTCAGCTTTTGAAACCGTAATAGCCCACGACGCAGCGGCACTATCTCACCCGTGACGGTCGTTTCACCTTGTGCGCTCAAGGGCGGCACCTCCACCGCAGGCGCAAATGCCCACCGTCGCCGCGCCATCCGTCGAATCCAATCTTTTCTAGTTTTACTTTGCCGCACCAGTCTTTTAAAAGTGCGAAAGTTGGGAAACGTATCGGCAAAAGATTCAATCAGGTTTAGCCCATGCTGCACCCTTCGATTTTTATTGTTGATAACAATTCGATATTTGAGCGGAATGCCCACTGTCCCAAAGCGAGGCAGTTTGCGAACGACACTGAAGTGATAATGACCCCATCGACTTAAGGCAAAACTCACCAATAGGATGACGAGTAAAAAGACAAAGATCTGATAGGAGATGCTGCGCTTAATATCTAAGCCAATTAGGCCGAATACAAACAACCCGCCCAGCAATCCTAATCCACTGGGGGTTAGTTGTTTTTTTAGCCAGTGTTGCAAGGCATGGTTAAGCCATAGCAGTTGGTAAATGATGCGATTCATTAAGCGGGCACCGGCAGTGTCTTCAAAATCTCGGTTACGACCTGCTCAGCCGTTTCCCCTGAGAAACGAGATTGTGCTTCCATCACCAACCGGTGGGCCAACACAGGCACCGCAATTTCTTGGATATGATCCGGCGTGACAAAATCGTAGCCATCGAACAATGCCAGCGCCTGCGCCACTTTCATCAAGGCAATCGAACCTCGGGGGCTGGCGCCTAGCTGTACGCCTTCTGCTGTGCGGGTCGCATTGACGATATCGACTACGTAGCGTTTTAGTTCTGGGCTCACGCGCACTTCTTTAACCTGTTGCTTGAGCCTAAAAATATCTTCAATTGCTACACAGGGGAGTACCTGTTCAATTGGATGTGCTTCGATTTGATTCGATAAAATTTCGACCTCGTTTTCTGGCGAAATGTAGCCTAGCCGAAACTGGAGGGCAAAGCGATCCATCTGTGCTTCGGGCAGTGGGTAGGTGCCGCGAGCATCAATGGGGTTTTGGGTGGCAATCACAAAAAAGGGATCGCGTAACTGATTGAGTTTGCCGTCAACGCTTACTTGTGACTCAGCCATCGCCTCTAACAAGGCCGATTGGGTGCGAGGTGAGGCGCGGTTGATTTCGTCCGCGAGGACGATGTTTGCGAAAATAGGGCCTTCGTGGAAGTGGAAGGTGCGCTTTTCTGGATCGAGGATAGAAACGCCGATGATGTCAGAAGGGAGTAGATCTGGGGTGAACTGAATGCGCTTGAAGGCGACATCCACGGAAAACGCTAGGGCTTTGGCTAGGGTTGTTTTCCCGGTGCCAGGGTGATCTTCTAACAGCACATGGCCGCCGCTGGCGAAGGCGGCAAGTAATTTACGGATGGCGGTTGGTTGGCCTTTGACCACCTGCTGAACATTGTCAGCTAGACGCTGATAGATGGCTTGACCAGAAAGATTAGACGGTGTGGCTGGGACCGGTGTGGAAGCAGATGCCGAAACAGATGCCGAAGAAGAAGATGGAGCCATGGTGGGTGAGATTAGGCCAGCGAGATAAGACTGGTGGGAAGATTGGTGAGATTAGACCAAGCTCAGCGTTCCCCCTACCATTAGCCGCCCATCAATATCACAGTGTCGATGTGACGTGGATAATACCGTTATCAGCCTCAATAAGCAGCAGCTTGTTGAGGTTGATCGTTTTGGATGCGTTGTTAGGTGGGCGAGTAGGTGAACTGGTAGCGGCTCCAGGCCGGTTGCACAAACTGAAACAGGGCCTAGTGTGTTTGTAGACACCTATTACACTTAAGACCGTATTTAGAAGACCGTATTTAGACATCAGGGAATTTAGACATCAGGGAGTCCGTAAGATGAAAAAGACTACTCGGCGAGGCCCTACGGTTGCGGTTGCGGCGTTGATGGTGGCTTCTGTGGTCACCACCGGTGTCATTGCAGGAATCACGATGGCGGCAAAACCGGCCTATGGGTGCTCCTGTATGCGGCCTGGGTCGGCTGAGGCTGAGCGAGATCGCTCTACAGCCGTGTTTGCAGGTACGGTCACCAGCATTACTCCTCTCAATTCGTCTAATACGAGCGATGGTATTAGTGGTGAGGATCTTTACAGCGGCAGCCCTTTCCCGCCGAATGGTGGATACTCTGTGGAGTTTGCGGTTTCTGAGCAGTGGAAAGGTGATGTGGGGGCCACGGTGTCGGTCAACACGGCGGAACATGGTGCAGCTTGTGGATATGGCTTTGAGGCCGGTGAAGCCTATTTGGTGTACACCTATGGAGAGGCCGATGACATGTCTGTCGGGCTTTGCGGCCGCACGAATGCTTTGGCCAATGCGGCGGCGGATATTGCCGTATTAGGTGAGGGTGTCCCCGGCGAGAATATCCCTCCAGCAGAGGTCATGGACAAAAAATCTGGATGTCAGAACGTGGGCTTTATGCGACGGGTTCTTCAAGGTGCCGCAGGCGCTATTTCTCAGCTATTTGTAGTGTAGGTGGCGCTAGTAGGCAGGCTTTGGGATAGGGGCTTTGAGGTGCTTTGGCAGGCGGATGATGCTTTGTGCTGGGAGTTTCTACGGAATATTACGGATGAGAACGACGTGATAAAGTGCTTTTTTACATGGGTGAGCTTGGTAAAGGTGTCCTGATCGTAGCCAACTGGGCTGAAAGCTGATGCTGTTAGGCCTCTGCTTAGCCTTCCGGTTAGACACTAGTGGCCACACCCTATCGCTTCTGTAATAGGAGCGATTAAAGGAAGCGATTTGTCTATAGCATTTTGTCTGTAACGTTTTTTATATGCAACTTGCCGCAAAAATTACCGTGGGTTGGGCGGATATTCCGCGATCGCAGTTTGCTGCCAGGGAGCTGCACAACCGCGCTAGTGCCGCTTCTAACTACACCAAGAGCCTATTCCATCAGCTCCAGCTCGGCACCTCTGAAACCGTTATTTTGGGGCTTGATCACCTTTTCCGTCAGAGCACAGGTGGGTCCAGTCCGATTCGTAAGCTCGTAAGTGAGTTGACCTACCTGCCCACGATTCCGGCGCTTTCTGTGCCCCTATCCTGTGAGGTTGATCTGTTCGCCTATGCGTTTTTAGCCGGCACCAAAAATTTTGACCTGCTCTTGCCGCTGACCCCTAATAACAATATTGCGATCGCCCAAGTTCAGACCGACTGTGCCCTAGCCCTCCGTGCCCTAGAGAACTTTGAACGCACGGGTACGCTTCCGCCTAAGTTTGATGAGCTAGATGCCCAGCAGTATTTGGCGATTCGCAGGGTTATTTCCCGACCCTCTGCTCGTGATGAGCTGAGGACGCTCGCAACCCTGATGGTGAGCGGCCCTTCCACCGCGCCTGATTTGGTGCGCGAGCTTGGCATTAACGAAGGCCTAGCCCAACGGATGCTGGGCTTATTTGAGTCGATTGGGATTTTTACTCGGTGGGGTGAAGAGCCTGGAAGGCGTGTCGAAGAGCCCGTTTTTGTGATTGATAAAGTCGCGATTCCACTGGTGGTTTTTTGTCTCAGAGAAACCCTTGGATTGGATTTATTGAGCAACCTGTCCGTATTGATGGATGCCCACTATGGATGATGTCGCACAGCTGTTTCTTAATCCTTCAGTTTTACTGTATTTGTTCAGTGTGGTGGGCACCCAGCTGCTCTATAGCTGGTGGCGACAGAAGCAACAGGCGGCGATCACGACCCGTCGCCGTACCCGAGGCTTGCCGAAAGAGGTCCTGCTGAATCATGCTGAGCAGTTGGCTTATCGCCGTCGATACGCGCTTACGCAAAGCACCCTGCTCTTGGTAACCATTGTGGTGGTGCCGTTTGTGCTGATTTTGATAAGCCAGTTGCTGGGGCAACCATCGTTGGGCGATGCACCGGGGGGGGCGTCCCCTGAGCAAAAGGGCTTAACCATTACCTTTGTGTCCCTGTTGTTGGGCTCGTTGGTAAGCTCGCCCAATGTTATTAAGGCATTTTTAGAAGGGTTGGCGTTTAAGACGTTGGCCGCTTTTACCGTGCCCTTTCAAATTGGCGATCGCGTCATTATTAAAGGCGTGAGTGGCAAAGTGCTCCAGCTAGATACCTTTTTTGTGGTGCTCGAAACGCTTAAGGGCGAACGGGTGAGCCTGCCGACGCACTGTTTATGGAATGAGGCGATTACTTCCGTGAATGGGGGGAATCGTGATTCTTTGTGTGAAATGGTGTTTTACCTTTCACCTACAGCTACTGCCCAGCAGCGCCAGGCCGCTGAAGATATTATTTGGGATACCATTCAATCATCGGTGTATTTGGAGCCTTCCAAACCTGTGCAAATTTATCTTTCGCAGGATGCTGATACGATTCAACTGACGGCCAGAGCCTATGTGGCCTCGACCTATAACGAACCCCTGTTTTCAAGTGATGTTACCCGCGCCTTTTTAGACGTTGCCCATCAAAAGCGCATTCCGTTGGGGGGAAGCGCGTCAGGTTAGTGCTTACATGGCTAACCGCTATGATGGGATTGATGTCTCCCTGGGAAAAATTTAGTCACTAGGAAGCGTTAGCGAGCACTGCACAGGTGCTTTAGCGCTTGCCGTTTAGCAGCTTAGAAGGAGCTCAGAAGGAGTTTGGAGTAAAGGCTATGGCATTATCTAGCGATATGAAAGAAACTCAGCGCCCCGTTTTGTCATGGGATAATTTTTCTTTCGAGGAAAATAGCACGGCTGTTATGTCAGATGCCTACAAATTTATTATTCCAGTGCCTGCCCAGCAGGAGGGCTCTGAGCCATTGGTGTATCCGGAGGGCCATGCGCAGGCAGGCCAACCAATTGTTGATTATAAAAACCGGCCTATTGGTGACTGGGGACTCGTCTTTTTTAATGCCAAAGATCAAGCCTATCAGGCTGTTGCTGCCGATGGCGATGGGGTGATAATTCTCAATGGGGTGACGTCGGCGCAGGCGCAAAAGATTGATGAAAAAGTGCGATCAATGGTCAGTAATCCTGAAGAGCTGACCATTGAGCAGATAAAATCTCTTTTGTCCTTTGTCCGGACGACGGTAGGCATAGATGATATATACAACTCTACTCGTGCCTATGTTTGTGAAAAGCTAGTGGCCGTTTCTGCAGGTGAAAACCTTGAACCTCCTAGCAACGGCTTATGCTATGGCGGTAGGAAGCGGCGTAACGAAGATATTTCACAGGCTATCTATGTGCCAGGTACCTTTGCGCTCAAAGGCGTTACGGCCAGTGAGCAGCTATTTGATAACGGTGGCGTTGTTGTGAACCAGGACGGAGAATTGTGGGGCATTCAGCCGGAAACCTTTCTCTCGACGTATTCGCTTGCTAATGGTAATTCCATTAATACGCTGGAAGGAGATATTGCAACCTTTAATATTGAGCCTAATATTGAACCAATTATAAAATCTTAGAATTAACCTCTGATTTCGCGATTGAGAATTCTTCTTCTGAAAGGATAAGCTAGACGATGAATGCGTCCTAGCAGTTCAGCGCCGCTACGATAATACTCAATTTGTTGGTCCCTAAACATGAAGGGTGGCCTACGGCGAGGCGAATCATCTGTTTCTCTGGCAACCATCCTGTACTGCACGTTCGCGCCTCTTGCGATACCCGCTTCGATCAGAGTATTGATGTTTTCCTGGGAAATGTCAGCAACTGTTAAAGAAGCATTGCGGATTTGTTGAGCGATGGCTTCTTGAATAGAGACTCCTGGTGTATGAAGGTCTTCTCCAAGGATACAAGGCATACCTGTGATTTGTTGAAGTAGCTGGCGGATCATTTGGTTGAGTTCAGGCTCATCAAAATTAGTTGCGAAGAAAACGTAATGCTCATTTTTTGTTGTTTTCCATCGCTCTTTCATCCTCTCTGTGGCATCCACAAAAAAATCATCGTTTTCATCACCTGTGGTGCTACTTTGAGCTTGGTAGAAGTAGGTTACGGATTGTTGTAACTCCTCTGATAAATCAACCCCAGATTCAGCTATTACAATAGAAGGTAAATTATATAAACTGGCCAATCTGATTTCATCCAGGCAATATGGGGATGTATAGCTACTCTCGGTATTATCTTTTCGATAAGGCAAAATTGCTAAGAATCCACCACAACTAGCGATTATGTTTTCAACCCTTTGTTTGCTGTTTGTGTAGCTAGGATGATCTGTCGCGTCTCCAATTAATCTAAATCCAGATTTTATGAACTCCCGACAAGCTCTATCAGCCAAGATGGCTTCATCATTATTTCTCCAAGTACGGCTTACAAAGATATCGGATGTTTTTCTAAAATCGACGGAGGGATCAAAGGGGTAAAGGGCTTGTAAGATTCCCTGATAAAAGGATTCGGTTAAATAATTCGTTCTTGCATCAATATAAATTGAGTCTTGGAGGAACGGTGGCAGCTCACAATCTTCAATCAGGATAGGAATAATTTTGAAGTCTTCAAATTGAGTTCTGTGATGTTCGGCCAAGGAGTATTCTTTTCTGACCCAAGGCGACTTGACAGAGGATTTAGATAAAATCAACACCATAGAACGGCATTCAGGAATAGCCTTCCCAAGGGAGTCAGGGACAATGCTTCCGCCAGATAGAACAGCTTGATCGTACCAGACAGGAATATTGGCAACTTTTTTGAACCATCTGTATAGGTCGTCAACAAAAGTTTTCTTGTCTGCGCTGGAATGACTTAAGAAAACGTGATAGTTGCGTTTGTGGATGGGCTCAAAAACCATATTTTTGATTATTCTATGCTGTGTCCGTAAGATTTCTAGGCAATTTTATCAATATCACAAAACTATTTGAAAAGCCTATTTTTATATTCTCCCATGGGCTAAATGTTAATGCTTTAGCCGTCTGTGTCTTAAGGGTAGCTCGCTAGAAAAACTCTAGCTCTTGAGCTATGGGAAGCCTTAGATAGATTGCTTCGTGATGTTCCTGAGTTGTCTGTGTTCCTGAGTTGTCATCTGTAAATGATGCTTTCTATAGCAATGCATGCCAAGCACATGTTGTGAGTCCACCAATGCTGTCAATCTCTTTAATGTCATCTTGTTCAATCAGGACTTCTACTCCATTATCTGGGTCCCAGGCGCACTCAAACTGTAAACTTAGCTGCACAGGTACCTGCTCATCTCCTGGGAAAATAATGACTGTATGGATGACCATCAGGCTTTTGAGCATTTGCAGTTCTGCTTCGGTCGGATTCTTTGCTTGTTTAGCGATTTCTTCCCAGGTCATGTCGTTTTCGGCATTTATCTCTGGGTGATTATCCGCTGAAATAATCGTTGCGACAGCATTGTCATAGGAGGCTTTGTCGCATTCAATCACAACCCGCCAAATCTCTTGTAATACTCTGGCTTCGATGGTTTGTTGGTTGCTTAAAAAGTACTCTAGGGCGGCTGCCTGCTGTCCGTCAGGGTTTGGGGTGGCTTCTTTGAGTAGCTGAATGTATAGGGTGGAAAGGCCTGACTCGTTTCTGAGACGTTGGGTGTTGAGGCTCTGGGAAAAAGGCGCTTTGGTAAGATGCTCGCCGTAGCTCGACCAAGCTTCTAGTGCAAGGACGCCCTCCCATTGATTCAGGCCATTGTGAGTGACCGGAATGCCGAGAAGTGAGTGAGCGTCTTCAGAAGTAGCCATGGGTCGCACGCTGATAAAGGCGGTGATGCTAAAGTTTATGCTGCCGACTACACCAATTCTTTCACAGTTTTCTGATTAATCGTTTTTTGCTCAATTTAGGTTCATGACTTGTGGCTAGGTTCCTAGCTTGTGGGTGCCTCGAATGGAGGTGTCAGCAATGGGGAAAGGGTATGCTGCTCAGCGTTGTCGTCAGCTTTTTTCTAGGCGATCGCCTCCGTAAAATTGGATGCAATCGGATGCAATTGGGTGTACGCGAATGTTCAGGCCCATAAAAAAGGTAGTGCTTAGAAGACAAAAAAGGTAGCGCCTAGAAGACGCTACCTTTTGACTTATTAAACATTTTGACGGTTTGTTAAAAACTGCTAAACCGTTTGCCCAAATAAGACCTGTTGCGAAGGCTTTTGGCAGGAATGATTAAGCTTTGACTAGTACCAAATCGCCGTCGATCACGGCTTCCAAGGGCTCCAGTGGCGCGGTTGCAGGACCATTTTCAAGGCTGCCATCAGCCCCAAACTTAGAGCCATGACAAGGGCAAACAAATTCAGTCTCTTTCCAATTAACATTACAACCCTGGTGATTGCAGGTTGAGCTGAGGGCAACGATACCTGCGGCATCGGCTGGGTCACGAATAATAATGACAGGGCCTGCGACAAAGTTTTTGTCCGCTAGGAAGCCCTCGCTATCTAACTCAGCAACGGTGCCGACGGCTGCAAATCCATCGTCACGGACGCTGGTATCAATCTCTACAGCGGCTTCCTCGGGTGTATCGGCTGATGCGGTATCGGCTGATTCGGTAGTGGCGGGGTTACAAGCTGCGATCGCAACCGGTAAAGAGGTAGCCAAAAAGCCCAGTCCCACCCAGTTGAAAAATTCACGACGTTTCATAATAATCACCCTCTTAAATTAATAGAGGTTCTCTCAAGAACACGGAAAAATTGTAAGTGATAAATACGCAAACCCTACGAGTTGGCGCTGATTTCTGCCGTTGCTGGCTCTGTTGCTAAGGCTGCGTTTGTTACAGAGTTTGTTACGGGTAGCCACCCTTTGTAACGAGCTGTTGCAGCCAGTACAAACAACATATCTGCGCCCACGACACCAGCAATCATCCACTCAGAGCCACCGGTACCAAAGCCGTAGCTATGGAGCCCCGTACCCAGCACAAAGTTCACGCCGTACCAGGCCATCAGCACCGCATTAAAGGCCGTGACGCTGGCTACGCTAATGCCAAAGTTACCAATCCAACCGACCAGGCGACCATGGAGTGGCACCAGGTAACACAGCAGCGCAATCAGGGCCCAAGTCTCCTTGGGATCCCAGCCCCAGAATCGTCCCCAGGAAAAGTGCGCCCAAATACCGCCCAAAATAATCCCGGCAGTCAGTAGCAGTACACCCACCTGCAACACGTTGTAGTTCAGCTGGGAGAGGAGCTGAATGCGTTTCTTCGCCTGGGGGGTGAATAGGTAACTGCCCAGGGCGACATGGCCGATACCCAAGGCAAGGGCAAAGCTGGCATAGCTCAGGGCGATGGTGGGTACATGGATGCTCAGCCAAAAGTTGTCGCGGAGGACAGGGACCAGGGGTGAAATGCTGGGGTCTAATACGGCAGGCAGGCTATCGGCTAGGACAAGACACATCACCGAGAGGGGGGCGGCTGCGAGTAGGTAGTACTTTGCCCGGTAAATCAGCTCGAAGGTAAGGGCGATCGCGCTAATGCCAAAGCCAACCCACACAACTGACTCGTACATATTGGTGACCGGCGGACGCCCTGCAATCTGCATCCGTAGCCAAAAGCCGTAGCTCTGCACCGCAACCCCGGCAACAAATAGCCCGATGGAGCTCCAATACAGTGAATCCAAGGGTTTTACCCAAAGTGCAATGAGCATCACCACAAAGGCTAAACCATACAGCTGCCAAGCATTTGCAAAGGGATGAAAGTGATTGAAGAAGACTTCTTGCCCCATGGCGCCAACGGCTGGGTAAACCTCTGGGCTCAAGCTCCGTAGGCCATCCTGTAGGTCGGTTGCGAGGGGTGAGAGCATCGGTAGGTGGTCAGTCCCTGAAAACACCGTTTGCTTAATCATGGTGAGGCTTGCCAGCAGGGGGGCAACGGCCTCAGCGTCGTACATTGATTGGGCTTCATTAATGCCTAGCCACTTGCCTTTGGGATTCGATGGGTGGGGGATAATGGCGATCGCATCGTCATTCACCGTGCCCACCATCAGCGAGAGCCGATCTTCGAGTGCGATCGCTTCCCGTTCATCGCGGCTCAGTTCATCACCATTACCGTCCTTACGATGGGCCTCGCGGACGACCTCTCCGAGTGCCTTATTGGTCATCAGGGTTTGAAAAGAGAAATGCTTTTGGTCAGCATCTAATCCAACCCTCTCCTTCAATGGGCGATAGCTAAATAGCACGAACGGCTCTTCGTTCCAATTTCTGTTATTTAGCCACAGTGACAAGAAGGTCTCCATGGGGCCTTCTGAAATGTTGTCGTGTTTGTAGGTGGTTCGCCCGTAGATTTTTGCGACTGTTTCTTTGGCTACCGTATCCAACGGCTTTTTGCGCCCGCCTTCTTGAACCACCATGGTTTGTAAGGGTTCTAGGGGCGAGTGTTGAAACTGGCTAAAGGGCAGGGCTATGAGCAGTAAGCCTAAGCATAGTCCAAGGGTGAATTTGAGAATTTTCATCGTTGCATTTGTGTAAGGATGGGGTGCGTGGCGTAGGCTAAGCAAACGTGGCTATCGTCCTGAGAAAACATTCAGTAAAGGGATAGAGACACTTTCTGTAATCTCTTCTTCGATATCGCTGTTGTTGTTGTTAGGTGTGTTGTCTGATGTGCTGTCTGATGTGTGGGCTAAGGCTGAAACTTTTTTGAACTTTTTGGCAATCGAGCGGCCATAGAACATGGTTGCAACCCCGATGGTGACCATGAGTGAGCCTAGCCAAGTTAGGCCGGTGACCCACCAGGGCTCTCGTTTTACCTGTAGGGTAGACTGGCTCAAATCTCCTGGATTCCAAGAGGCCTGGGCAATTTTCCAGCCCTTAAACCACGTGGGGTGATTCATCCAAACACGCCGATCGACCCGCTCACCCGCGTGGGGATCGATGAGTGACAGGGCGCTGGTCCACATCGCGACTGACTCACTACCTTCGTTTCGCTCCACGATAAAGTCGTTTAGCTTGAGGCTAAAGGGTAGTGGCAAGAGCTTAGGGCTAAAGGCTACAAAGCCATCGCCTTCAGGACTGTTGATTGTGGTGGGCTCGCCCCAGGGCACCCATACTGGCTCGCTGCCCGGTTCGCTGCCCGGTTCGCTGATACTGGCGGCGACGAGTAAGGCCGCTTCTCCTTGCTCGGGCGCGCCCTCTGGGAGGGGCACTACTTCCCGTTTTACTTCGGCTTGGGGAATATAGTCGGCGAGGGTAATGCGGAAGTCAGCCCAGCCCGGTGTGACGGCGTCGCCAACGCTTAAGGGGCCTGATTTAAATCCTTTGGAAGATTTTGCCGCATAGTGTAAGGCCGTTTTGCTACCTGTTGCAGCCCCTGTTTTATCTGTCTCGCGGGCATCTACAACAACTCGGAAGAAGGCATTGGGTTCTGTTTCTGTTGCAATGGTGTAGTCAGCCTTCGCGTTAATGGCCTTCCCCGAGATTTGATTGCGAATGGGTTCGTCTAATATTTGATTTCGAATAGGTTCGAAATTGGGATTGCCAAAGACAAACCAGCTTTCGGCTGAGATATTGTTTCCATTCTGTTCAGTCAGCGTGAGCTGGATTGCTGGATTGCGAATCTGCTGGGATGCGCTGGTGGGTAAGCGATCGCTATCCAATCGAAAATCAGGCCAAAAGCCCGTGATCGCAAGTGTCAGCGTTTTCCCCTTGGCGCGAAGTTCGATGGGTTTGTTTAGCTCGGGCTGGCTTAGTTGAGATACGTTCTGTTGGGACGTGCTTAGCCTAGAGACATTTAGTTGGGCGCTGTTGAGTGCAGCCTCTACATCTATCAGACGAGACTTTCCAAGCCAATTAACCGTTAGCTCACCCCATTTGGCAGTGGAAGTACCCTCGTCTGAGGCTTGCAGGGCTGCTTGAAAGGCCTCGTCGGTGCGGGCATTGACAATCTGCAATTCAGCGGGGCCAACGTCAAGACTGTCGTAGGCGACGGGTGCAGCTGCGAGCCACCGCTCTAGGATTTGACCCATGCGATCGCTCTGGAGCACCAATCGAACCGCTGGATTGTCTACTGACCCACCGTCTTCAAAGTGAACTGTTTTAACAGTATTGCTGCTGTACTTTAAAAGCGATAGCCCGCCCACTTGCTTCGGCACGACTGTACCGTCAGCTTTTATAAAGAGGGAGGCTTGTTCTGGGGTAGTCCCTGGCATGGCAACTTCAACCAGATCACCCTCTACTCTGAGGGTACTGACGGGGCCTCCATCCGTACGGGCCAGGAGCATGCCTTCTACGCTTAGATGAATGACGGCAGCTGAGCCTGCAATAATCACCACCAATCCCCAATGGGTAATGGCAAACCCAATTTTTCGTGCCCCTTTCCACGGATATCGAGAAAGGGTCGAGATGCCTAAATTCAGAGCTAATAAAAACATCAGCGCTCCAAACCAAGGGCTCTTGTAAATCTCTTGTTGAACAACGGTAGAGCCCACTTCGGATTCATAGAATGTGGCACCGATGAGGATTAGGCCGATGGCGACCAGCAGAGGTACTGCCAGCTTAATAGAGCCGAGAAACTGACTAAGCTTAGGAATCATACCAGCGTGATAAAAACAGTAATTGAGCGCAGGACGTGATTTTGAATTTTTACAAGGATGCGATTTGTTTGGTAGCGATTATTATTGAGATAGTCGATCAATTATCGACATTTTCGGAGAACTCTCCTTAGTAGGATTGCGGTTGTTCAAAACGCCTAGTTATCCCATCGCTTTCTCATGGTGACGGTAAGAAGAGAAAGATTTTTGTATCCAAAGCTGCAAAAAAAGACTTTTACATTCCAATTTTGCATTTCATAAATCTTAAATTGCAAGAAAAGACTTTTGCATTCCAATTTTGCATTTCATAAATCCGCTCATGAGAAATGTTTTAGATGTTGTGCGTTGGTAATGCAGTTTGCGGCTCACCTGCATGCAAGAAGCGGATTTAGAATTGTTGTTTTGTAACTGCGAACACAAAACAACAATAGAAATCACCCTAGTGTCAGGTTATGAAATACGTATATAGACGGATGACGCCCTACACGTTAATTCTCTCTCGACGTTAATTATTTGCTTTTGCTGTTCGATGGAGCGCAACCTGATATGCCTTTGAATGTAGATCTTCTAGAGCAGAGCTTTGAGCTAGTTAAACCTAAAGCGGATGAATTCACCGCCAGCTTTTATAACAATCTGTTCACTGATTATCCAGAATCCAAGCCCCTGTTTGAGCATTCCGATATGGGAAAACAGAAACAGATGCTAAAGGGTGCGCTGGTGATGGTGATCGAAAATCTTCGTAAGCCCGAAGTGCTCAGTAACTCTCTTAAGGGATTGGGTGCTCGCCATGTAAAGTATGGCGCGCTGCCAGCACACTATCCGTTGGTGGGCAATAGTTTGCTCAAAACCCTAGGACAGTATGCGGGCTCGGCTTGGACGCCTGAGCTGAAAGCTGCTTGGACAGATGCCTACGGCGCGATTACCTCACTCATGCTCGAAGGTGCCGACTATGCCACCGAAGAAGTTGCCCTTGAAAGTGCTCCACCAGCAGCGCCTGCACCCGAAGAAGGTGGCCTGAAGGTTGAGCTGCTAGAACAGAGTTTTGAGCTGGTTAAGCCTAAGGCAGATGAATTTACCGCCAGCTTTTACAACAATCTCTTTACGGATTATCCAGATGCTAAACCTTTGTTTGCGCACTCGGATATGGCTAAACAGCAGCAAATGCTGAAAGGTGCCTTGGTGATGGTGATTGAAAACCTGCGTAAGCCTGAGGTGCTCAGTAACTCTCTCAAAGGACTCGGTGCCCGCCATGTGAAGTATGGCGCACTGCCAGCTCACTATCCGTTGGTAGGCAATAGCTTGCTTAAGACGCTGGGCCAGTACGCAGGGGCAGCTTGGACACCCGAACTTAAGGCGGCTTGGACGGAAGCCTATGGCGCAATCACAGAGCTGATGCTCGATGGTGCGGACTATGCCAAGCAAGATGTTCAGCTCGAGAGTCCGTCGAGTTCTCCTGGTGTGACCACCTCTGCCACTGAGCTTGAGGTACCAGAGGGCCTGAGTGGAAAGGCGGCAGCTGGCATTATTGGCAGTAGTTCTGCCGCATTGTTGCTGCTTCTGCTAATTCTTCTTTAGGGCCTTCTATCTCTGATGTCAAAGCGTTCACGCAGCTTATCTTGGCGAGAAAAATTTGGGCTCAGGAACCTGATTATTCTTGCGGTCCTCACTTTGTTTTTGGGGTTGGTCGCAGCTTTCCCCCTAGAAAGGCAAGACATCTTTTTGCCTGGTGAAACATCTGAAGGCCACCATTTGTTTGAAGCCTCTTGTGCTTCGTGTCATGAGAATTTCAAGCCGGTTTCTAATGAAACCTGTAATCGTTGTCACGAAGCGGAGATGGCTGAAGATGTTCACGGCGCGAAAAAATTTCGCGATCCTCGATGGGCCGCTTACCGAGAAAATCTTGATGTTCTCACCTGCACAGCCTGCCATAACGAGCATGTGACCATGTTTGGTCGGGGCGTGCATTTGCAGCCAGACCTTTGCATGGTTTGTCATGAGGAACTCACGGTGACTCAGCTGAAGAGTCACCAGGGATTTGAACCCGATGGTTGTTGGACTGGTGGGTGCCATAATTTCCATGACCATCGCACCATTTCCACGGGATTTTTGCGACAGAATATGGGTGAGCCAGAAATGTTGCCGGTGCAAAAGTTGCCCGATCGGGTTGTGACCACTTCGTTGGAGGCTGCGCCTAAGCCCAACTTGGAGAAGGAATTCTTGCAGGGAGGTGGGTCATGAGGAGAGTTTGGGCCGTTGCCTCTTCTGTTGTTCTAATATGTTTTGCGAGTTGGAGCATGACGCTAGGGATGGCTGTGCCTGTGATCGCCACCACTGAGCAAGAACTCCAGGAGATTAACCAGCAGTGGGAAACCAGTGCCCATGCGCTCAACGATGTGAATTGTGCGAGCTGCCACCAGAACAGTGAAACCGGTGCTTTTGAGGCGATTCCCACCCACGAAAGCTGTCAGTCCTGTCATGAAGATGCGGTCGATACCTTTTTGTTCGGTAAGCATGGCATTCGCCTGCTAGAAGAACAAACGCCGCTGACCCCTTCCATGGCACGCCTTCCGATGAAGCACGAAGCGTTTGATAAGCAAATGAACTGTAATGCTTGTCATGATGTTCATACTGTCAATACCGTGCAGGCTTCTGTTGATGCATGCCTGACCTGTCATAACGACAACCACTCGCTGAATTACAAAAACTCCAAGCATGCAAAGGATGTTTTTGCCACCTTAAAAGAGAATCCTGAGCTGCCAAGACCAGGAGCAGAAGCTGTGACCTGTGCCACTTGTCACCTCCCGCGTACGGCCCAGAAGAAAGGCGATGTCTCCCCATTGGTGAAGGTAAATCACAACAATACTTACAACCTAAAGCCGGCGGACCGTATGGTGGGCGATGTGTGTATGAGCTGCCATGGCTTGGAGTACAGCTACAACAGTATTTTCGATGAAGAACTCGTCGAAGCCAATTTTGACCGACCTCCCACGCTTTCCCATGAGAGTTTTGATCTGATGAAAGCTGCTGAAAAGCGGAGGGCGGGCAATGCTTCTGCCCCAGACGGGGAGTAATCCTTTCGGGGCAGGAATTTCGTTCCTCCTAGATGACTTTTAATCATTTGGGCGGTACTAGCCTTAATCCATAAACGTATCGAGAATTTTAGGAGATTGACGACAAATGATTACCAATGTATTCAGGCGCTTACGCGCTAAAACGATGGCGTTATTCGCCCTTGCTGCCGCCATTTGCTTTACGGCAGTTGCTTGTAGTGGTGGTGGTGGCGGTACGGCGACAGCAACCGGACCTGCGATCGCCCCTGAGCTAGTCGCCGACTACATTCACACTGTAATGGCTGCCGATAGAACCGCTTACGTGAAGCACGTGGTAAACCGGGTTAAAACCCTTGAAGGGAAACCTAAAGAAGAGGGTGTCCTGGATGTTGAATCCACCGAAGGTTGGCTGCAAACGGACGGGATCCCCCTACCTGCGCAGATGTTCCGACTCGGCTCAGAAATTGCCAATGACGAAGGCGGTGGTGCTTTCACTTACAACCTAATTTCATCTTGGAATCTCAACGATAGCCAAGGTCCTAAGAGTGAGTTTGAGAAAACTTCCATCGAGGAAATGAATGAAACAGGTGAGCCGGTCAAGGGCTATCAGGAAGTGGGCGGTCAGGCCTATTTCTCTGCAATGTATCCTGACTTGGCAGTTGCTGAAGCCTGTGTGACCTGCCACAACACTCACCCACTTCATCTAGAGCGCTATCCTGACAAAGTGTTTGAAATGGGCGATGTGATGGGCGGCGTTATCATCAACATTCCTGTTGAGAGTATGCCTGGCTAAGGGATCTAGATGCTCTATTTCTAGATGACCTCTGCTTTGGAATAACGCTGTGATCCACTTACCCTCATAAAAGTCTTTCTTAATGTTTTGTTTGGATACTTTGTTGTGGGTAACGAAGCGTCATCAAACCAGTTGATTAAGTCAGGGGCAGCTTTGCTTGTTGCTCCTGACTTGCTACTTAGTTTAGTGGACTGTTTCCTGTGGTGAAATGTACGGTTGCCCGTGCCTAGTGCGGCTACCAATGCTTAGTTTTGGGAAAGTATTTTTAATTTGTAAATTAGTTTGTGGCTGGTTATTTTCGCTACAAGTTCTGTCCTTATTTAAGTCTTTACTAGAGAGAGGAAGGCTACTAGAAATTGCCAGAACTTATTGCCTGTCCCTGGGGCAAAAGATGTGCGCAAGCACCGAGATTTGCGAGAGACGATTTTCCAAATCAGAACAGGCGAAACACCAAGAGAACGTGAATGAAACCTCAATTTTCCACCCTCATTATTTTGACGTTGGTCTGTGCGGCGTTGTTGACACCATTTGCGCTGAGTCCTATTTATTTGGATATGATGCGCGATCGCTCCCTTGATTTGCATCAGTTTGTGCGGGGCGAATGGTACAAGCAAGGTACCGGCTATACCGCTTTGGTTCTAGTCATTATTGAAATGATGCTCACCGCCCGCAAGCGCAGCCGCAAGTGGCCTTTGAAAGTGAGGATTCCTGGCTCAGTGATGCTGTGGCGTGTTTTGCATGTGTTTACAGGGGTTTTTCTTTTGGCGGTTGTGTTGTTACACACCGTTGGCTCTAGTGGCCTTAACTTTAACGCTGTTTTCCTCTGGGTGTTTTTTGGTGTGACCTTTACTGCCTTGGTTGGTGTTGTGGCTGAAACCGGCGTTTTAGAATCGCCGCGAAAAGTATTTAGCTTTAGTGGGGAAAAGATTGTTAATGGTGAAGCTGTGGGCATTGGCAAAGGCACACTTGTGCGAGGGATGCGGGCTATCTGGTTGCCAACCCACATTTTATTGGTGAGTGTTTTTACGCTCATGCTGGGTTTTCACATCTTTTTGGCGTATCTCTTTCGCTAATTGTTAAGTGTGAGTAATCTTTAATGCTTTCTTAATCTCAAAGTCTTTAATCTATAGGCTTTTCATCTCCAAGTTTTTAATAGGCACCTTATAACCACCTTATAACCCTTGAGCTGAGACTATGACCTCTACTAATGTGACCCCTACGACAGAAACGCTCCCGAAAAAGCGCGAAGACAAAAGCGGTAGCCTGTGGAGGTTGTGGGGCGTATTGGTGGCGATGTTATTAGCGTTATGGGCGACCCTTTTGTTGACGAGGCCTGCTGCTGACACCCTAAGTATGACGCCGCTCTCTGGCCTGATGACGCTTAAGAGCATGGCCGCAGAATCCATGCCCTATGAAACTGCGATCGCGAATCAAAAACCTAC